>WQTM01000212.1 GCA_009786315.1 Pseudomonadota bacterium
GGGGGGAGTGTTATAGGAGCCTATGCAGGCGGGGTGGCAGGGCGCAATGACGGGGTGCTGCGAGGGTGTTATACGGCGGGGGCAGTGGTTGGCCACATGGAGGGTGGCGGCATAGTAGGGAGGAACGAGGGGAGGGTGGAGGACTGTTATGCCACAGGGGAGGCGAGGGGGGCCGCGGCAGGTGGCATAGCGGGGTACAACTTTAACAGCATACAAAACTGTTATGCCACGGGGGAGGTTGAGGCGACGGTATATGCGGGTGGTGTGGTGGGAGCGGGCAACGGTGTGTTGCAAAACTGCGTGGCATTAAACCCGAGCGTAACAGTGGTGGCAAGCGGTGGAGGTGTCAGCGTAGGGCGTGTGTTGGGACACCTTCCCGGGGACTCACACTTGTCCAACAACCATGCCAGGGGGAATATGCGCATTGGTTTTGGCGCCACGCCCGAACAAGCCATAGACGACGTTTTTGGCATAGACGGAGGGAGTGTGGAGGGTGGGGAGGGCCTCTTTGGCATGGCATTCTGGACTCAAAATATGGGGTGGGACTTGACAAGTGTTTGGCAGGAGAGGGCAGGCGGTTTGCCCATATTGAGAAACGTCGGCGGCACACAACCCCCCATGGCGCCCTAAGGCAACGGGGTGCAACTCAGCGCTGAAGTTTGCTCCAGTCAGCGCCATAAAAAACATGAAATATAGGTGGTTGGCTTGCATATGGGCCAGTCCAAACCACGGGTGCTCAATCCGTTTTGTCCTTCACAGGAAGCCAGACATGGGCTTGTGTGCCTTCTCCCGGGGTGCTTTCCAGGTGCAAATAACCGCCGTGTTGCACAATCAGCTCCTTGCAAATAAACAAACCAAGGCCCGTGCCGTTTTCGAAGGCTTTTGTCGTGAAGAAAGGGTCAAACAGTTTGCCCATATGCTCAGGGGGAATGCCTGTGCCATTGTCCTTCACCACGGCCAAAATACCCCCTGCTTTTCGGGACAACCCAATTTCCACCCTCCCCAACTCCCCGGGTGGCAAGTCTATGGCTTGGGCCGCATTCATCAACAAGTTGATGAAAACCTGTTGTATGCGCGCAGGGCTTCCCCACAAACACGGCAATACACGCTCAAACTGCTTCTCAATGGACACACGGTGTTTGAGCTCATGCCCAATAATGCGCAGCGAAGACTCCAGTATTTCCTGCAACTCAAACCACTCGCCCTGGCTTTCGTCGCTGCGTGCAAAACGCTTCATATCCTTCACAAGTTTGCCAATTTGCTGCACACCCTCAATGGACTCCGACAAAACCTGCGCACATTCCAAAAGCAGCGACTCCGTATTCTTCAGCGGCTTTGCTCCCTCGTCCAACTGCCGCTTTAAGTCTATAATTTCGCGACTTAAAAACCGCAAATTGGCCAGCACATAACTCAGGGGGTTGTTGATTTCATGGGCAAGCCCTGCGGACAATGTCCCCAAGGTGGCCAGCCTGTCACGCTGGAGGTCCAAAGCCTGCTGCTCAAGTCCTTCCATTGTTGAGTGAAACAAACGCTTTCCTCCTTATGCAGGCACACAGGGGCTGCCGTTGTCCAAAACTGCCTATGAGTTGCCTAAAAGCAGCCACCTGCAAAAGCAAAAGAATGTGGAGGCCCCATCGCTTTTCCGTCGCTAGTTTTTTTGACACCTTGCCGCCATATGTCCCACCTCCCGCTGCCTATGCAAAATTGAGAAAATAATGGGTTACGGTGTTGCGCCCGCGCTTGGGTTGTCTTGCGACGCTTGGCCAACGCCACCAACGGCGCGTGCTCAACGGCAACTTGTAACATCCCTCCACCTCAAACGCCTCCAACTTGGGAGAGTTTAACCTATGAAAACCTATGCCAAACCCAAAACCACCGCCTCCTTCGTTTGCCCACAAAACCCCATGCCCACATTGGGTGGCCCTGAGCGCTATAGGCAATATTGCCAAGCCATGCACCGGGCGGGGGTTGCGCCGCGCCTTGAGGTTGGCGCACCCCATAACCCGTTGGAGCGCGAGGCGGACGCGGCTGCCGAGCACGTTATGCGTATGCCGGAGCCCGAGGCGCAGCCTCAAACAGGTTTTGCGCAACAGCGTGGGCTGCATGGTTTGGCGCCTGACGAGCAGCGGCGCGCCGCTCTGCGCTGTGCAGAGGTGACGCCGCAGCAGGGAAATGCTTCAACAACTCAAACCTCCCCTGCAACACCTGAATTGAAGTCCCAACTCAACGCCCTCAACCACGGTGGTACTCCGTTGGACCCCTATAGCCGTACCTTCTTCGCCCCCCGCTTTGGAGAAGATTTTAGCCAAGTACGCATCCATACGGGTGCCCATGCCGCACAAATGGCCCACGCCCTTCAGGCCAAGGCGTTTACACTGGGCAACAACATTGTTTCCGGTGAGGGGCCACTTTCCACGCACAGCACCGAAGGCAAAAAACTTCTGGCGCATGAGTTGGCGCATGTGGTGCAGCAGAGGGGCGGTCGTCCGGCCATACAGCGAAAGCCGGCAAATGGAAAAAAGAAGCATAAAATCAACTACAACCAAGCCAAGGAAGCAAATATAAAATATGCCTCCATATTCAACTGGGACACTCGGCTTGAAGCAATCAACGCGGAGTGGAGTCAGCTATGGCAAGAAGGAAAGCACAAAGAATTTGCACATGCTGTTGCCGAGTTTCAAGCCAAACAGGGCCTCAATGTGGATGGGGTGCTTGGCCCCTCAGCTTGGGACAGGCTGAGGCCTATAGGTGAGGTGATTGCTGGCTGGGCGGTGAAGTTAAAGGAATCCAAAGATACTTGCACAATAGCCTCGAAAGAAAGGCTCCAAATGGGGTATAAAAGAGCCACCGGCCAAAACCTTATACCCAAAAACAAAAGCAAAAACTTCAATTTCATACTGCAGAGCACCCCCGACAAAATGAAAGGTATGGATAAGAAATATAAAGGGGCAGGGGCAGCCGGAGCATTGGCATACCTTGGCAAGGGTGAACTGCTCAGCGAAGAAGACATATGGGTTGGCAGGAAGCTAAAACCCGGTGCCCCCTTGCAGGTTTGGGAGACAGAAGACGTCTATGAAAAGGTAAAAAACGGAAAGAAAATTGAATATGCTCAAGGCACTTCCTATGTATTTGTTGAATATGTGAAGGATGAAGATGGAAACGATACAGATGAGATTGAAGTGCGTCACTTTAGAGGTTCAGAAAAACTAAAAAGGAGCAGGTGGGGGGTGTGGATTGGGGCAAATGTGGGAGATAGGGCGGAATAAGCGTTGTTTGGGGCACCAACGAGAAACACAGACGCCGCTGGAGCAAACGGGTATGGTTGCCTACCAAGTGTGGCTGCTTCGTATTGGCTGGCGTTGGCTTGTCCTCGTTCCATCTCCAAGCTGGCCCTTCTTGTTGGTTCCCCAAGCCCAGACGGTGCCGTCTGACTTGAGCGCAACCGTGTGCTCATAACCGGCGGCGACGGCTATGACGTTGGTGAGCGCAACACCGGAAGGGAGCGAAACCTGCTCTGGACAGCTTTTGTGCTTCGTCGTTCCATCCCCAAGTTGGCCATGCTCGTTGTCTCCCCAAGCCCAGACGGTGCCGTCTGACTTGAGCGCGAGTGTGTGGGCACTGCCAGCGGCAATGGCTATGACGCCGGTGAGCGCAGCACCCGAAGGAAGCAAAACCTGCACCGGACGGCTTCTTTGCTGCTTCGTTCCATCTCCAAGCTGGCCATGCTCGTTGTCTCCCCAAGCCCAGACGGTGCCGTCTGACTTGAGCGCAACTGTATGGCTTTCGCCGACGGCGAGCGCCACAACACCGGACAGGTGACCGCTGCCGGAGGGCGCCACAACCTGCACCAGATGGTTTCTATATTCCGTCGTTCCATCTCCAAGCTGGCCATGCTCGTTGCTCCCCCACGTCCAAACGGTGTCGTTTGAGCGGAGCGCAGCCGTGTGGGTGCCACCCGCGGCAACGGCCATGACATCGGTGAGCGCAGCACCCGAAGGAAGCAAAACCTGCCATGGATAGTCGGTTTTCACCGTCGGTTTCAAACCAAAAAGGTATCCCCACGTCCAGACGGTGCCGTCACTTTTCAACGCGACGGTGTGGAGGGTAGCAGCGGCAATGGCGGTGACTTTGGAAAGGTGGTCTTCTCCAGGGGGCGCCCCAACCCGCATCGGACGTTTGCTGTTGGTGCTGTCCGCTGCCGTTCCGTCAGCAGCCCGCGCTTTGCCGTTTCCCCACACCCAGACGGTGCCGTCTGACTTGAGTACGGCAGTGTGGATGCCACCGGCAGCCACAGCTATTATATCGGTGAGATAAGCTTTTCCTGAGGGTGCCCTAACCTGCACTGGAAGGCTTCTGTGTTTTCTCGTTCCATCCCCAAGGTGGCCTTCAAAGTTGTCTCCCCACACCCAGACGGTGCCGTCACGTTTCAGCGCGACGGTATGGGAGGAAGAAGTAGAAATGAGGGACATGGCGCAAGAGGTGTTGGACAGGCAGGACTGGGTTGGCGTCGGAGGTTTTTTTCCAGGCTGGACTGGGGTTTCTGCTTTCAGCGCACTGCTGCCACCGTCGCTGTGGGGGGGTGTGGTGTCCTCGGCAAGCTCAAGGGGGCTTGCGTTGCTTTTTGCACACTCAACACACGCAAGCTCGTCATTGGCTGCGGAGCGTTTTTTTGCCGCGCAAGACATGCACGCGAGCAGGAGCATGCATAGGCTCCAAAGTTTCCATGGTTTCATTGCTTTTCCCTCCCTATATTCGTTCCATTGTTGTGCAATTTTTTTGAGTTTCAAGTGCCGGTTTTATTGCCTGCGCCGCAGGATAACACATTAAGAGTTTCGGCGATGCGCATGGCAGCCTTTAAGCATTTCGAGGGCTAGTGGAAGTGCCTTGCCGGGGCAATGACAACCCAAACCTCTGTTTCTTCGTGTTTTCCGGCCTGCAAATAAAGTGTGCCTGTACGCCCCAGTTGGTAGGTTGTCTCCGTGTTGGGCAGAGAAACCACCAAGGTGGCCACGTCGTCCTTCAGCTGCTTGAGGCGCAGGGTGGCTTTGGCCCCCCCGGGCAACTCAATGGTTTCACCCTTGGCGTCTATGGTGGCGCGCTTTTTGGAAAAACGCTTAAACCAGTCATAGTGGCGCCGACACGCCAAAGCCTTCTGCATGGGACGCAAGTCCTCCGCTTCCAGCTTGTCACCCTTCTCCTCCAGTTTGTCGCCTTTCTCCTCTGGCCCCGCTTTGCGGCCATGCCCTCCCCCGTGCCTCCCGCGGTTTTCATGCCGGCGCCGGTGCTCGCTGGAGAGCGCTTCCAGCTTTTTTTCGAGTTCAGGGCCTTGCTCTTTTGTCAAAATAACAGCAATGCGCACCTCTACGGAGTCCGCGGCCCAGGCAACATAGGACAACAATAGGCTGAATAGGAAAAGTGCTTTCATAGGGCTCCCGCTTTCTCCTGCCTGTTTTCCAACTCCAAAACCGGCTCCTCCAATGCCTCCAGAGAAACCTCCTCCCCCTCGGCTTGCGCCTCTTCTACCATCCATACAACAGCATCCCCAGTCTCTGTCTGTGTTACAATGGTTTTGAGAGAGGAGCCCGCTTTCGCCGTCACCGTCTGAATGGACAAATGAGGACGGCCATAACCCACAGGCTCAGACGGACGCACCCATATGTAGGTGCTCAAACCTATGAGGACAACGGCCGACATTCCCGCCAAAATCCAACCGCGTTGGTAGGTGAAAGACTCCACAAACTGAATTTTAAGCCGCTGAAAAAAGGGCAACTTCTCCGGCGTTAAATGCGCCAAAACACCCTTTGAAAACGCGGACCAGTCTTCTTTCTCCGCGGTTTCTTCCATCAGCGCGCCTAAGCCATTTGAAACCCTGCGCATGGCCTCCACCTCCCGCGCGCTCTCCTCGCAAGAGGCCAAGTGGTGCTCCACCAGCATACGCTCTCGCGGACGGAGTTCCCCATCTATAAAAGCAGAAAACATGGGACGAAATCTTTTGCGCGCAGGGTTCTTCATGGCTTGTTTTTATGACGTTAAACCTCCGTTTAAATGTACATGCGCCCCTTCTGAAACGCTACGCCTTGGCCTCCATGGACACCTTCTTCCTCCTTGTGACGTTGGGCGCTCATTTAAATTCATTCAGCCTTCACCTTTTTTGGAGGACAAAGGCGCAACGCCTGCAAACCCTTCTATATAGGGGGAAAGTTGCTTTTGCATTTTGGCCCTCGCATGAAAAAGCCGCGACATGACAGTGCCTTTGGGAATCTGCAGCGTGCGCGCCAAATCCTCATAACTCATCCCCTCCACCTCCCTCATCAGCAAAATGGCTCGGTATATTTCAGGAAGCGCATCCATGGCCTCCTGAATTTTTTGCGCCAACTCCTTCTGCAATAAGTTTTTCTGCGGGCTTGCCCCAAGGCTTAAGTCCCCAAAAGCATATGTGGCTGCCCCCTCTTCTTCTAGGTTGAGTGCCTCTTCCAATTCTATATATGCAACGCTGCCCCCTTTGCGCTTGCGCAATATGTCTATGCATAAATTATAAACAATGCGGTAAAGCCAACAATAAAACGAGGCGTCCCCTTTAAAGCAGTCCATGTGCTTGTGGGTTTTTATGAAGGCCTCCTGCGCAACGTCCAATGCTTCTTCGCGGTTTTTGAGTATGCCAAAAGCAACCGCGTATACCTTGCGTTGGTAGCGCTCAATCAGTTGCCTAAATGCACCTAAGTCGCCTCTTCTCGTCCGGCGAATCAACGTTAAATCATCGGTTGCCAATGCCCGCACGCTACACGGCTTGGGCCTCCTAATTCAACAAAACTCGTGGCCCCACTCAAAGCGGCTATGCTGGCGCCCATGGGCCGGGCTTGCTAGGCTTGGGCCGTGTCCTTCGCACCCTTGGTTTTTTGCGTGCCCCAGGTGAGGGGGGCGAGAGGGTTGATGGGGGCCAAATTTTTGAAGGCGAGGAGGGCCACGCATATTCTTAGCTTCAGGGTTATGGGCTGTCCACGCCAGGGAAATGGAATTTTATGTACCAACACAAAGGAGCAACTTGGCAACCGTGTCGACTGTGTCGACAGCGCCTATGCCCTCTTCAGCGGGGAATTCTGTGGCTGCTTGCCCTGTTGTGCACCCTCGGGTTGCTCTCTTGCAAACAACGCGCGGAGCAAGCTTTGCACCAGGCAGAGGCGTTTTGGGTTTCCGGTGACTATAACAAAGCCCTCCTCCACTATGAGGTAGCCTTGGGCGCCTTGCTGCCGGAGGAGGGTTGCGAGTTGCGCTCCCGTATACTCAAAGGTACGGCCGACGCCTATTATTTGCACGCCGACAACCCCTTGCGCGCCATCGCCCTCTATACCCAACTCGTCCGCGAATGCCCCAATGCCCCGCTGACTCAAAATGCCCATATCCTCCTGGCGGAAATACAACTCAACCATTTCGCGGACTTGCCAGGGGCTATCGCCCGCCTAAGCGCTGTCCAAAGCCAAACCCATGAGCAGGCCGAAGTGCTGGTTTTGAGAATTGCTTCCCTCTATTTTGAAGCTAAAAACTACCCGCAGGCCGCCCTCGAGTCCAAAGCCCTCGCCTATAGCAACGCCCCCGTCGCCGAAGAGGCCCTCTACCTACATGCCCAGTCCCTGGCCATGTCCAAGGAAACCTTGGAAGAGGCCAGCCACGCCTTCTCCGAGTTGGTGCGGCGCTTCCCGGACTCGCCGCTCGCCCCACAGGCCCTCTTTGAGCTTGGCAAACTGGCTTCCATGGACGGCGACGAGGAGCGCGCCATCCACTGGTGGGCCCTCTCCCTGAGAAACCACCCCAACCCACAAACAGTACAAATCGCTATCGCCGCAGCCAGAGAGCGGTTGACGCTGAAAACACCCGACGGTATCGGCAGCGCAGAGAGGGCCTTTGACAGGGACAAAATTAGGGACATACCCCAACTCCCACGGCTTGGCCCTCACCCTCACCCCAAAACCCCCACGCCTGCTTCGTCCTCTGCACTCTCTACGCCCTCTACGCCCTCTATACCCCTCACGCCTGCGGCGGCCCCCACCCCCGCCAGGGCCAAACCCCTGCCCCCAAAACCAGCCCCATAATTTCTTCTAATTCCTCATGGGCATGGTTTGGAGGAAGGGGTGGAGGGCAAAGTGTTGAGGCTTGCCTTGTCGGGCAGAAACCGCTAGGGCGAGGCATGGCAGAAAACTTCATTTTCACCATGAATGACTTGCGCAAGGTGGCAGGCGGCAAGGAAATTCTCAAGGACATTTCCCTGTGCTTTTTTCCGGGCGCCAAAATTGGCATTATTGGCCCCAACGGCGCCGGCAAGTCCACGCTTTTGCGCATTATGGCCGGGCAGGACAAAGAGTTTTTTGGCACCGCCAGGGCGGACCCAAAGGCACGTGTTGGGTTTTTGCCTCAGGAGCCCAAACTGGACGAAAACCTCAATGTGAAAGGCAACGTCGAATTGGGCGTCAAACCCACCATGGCATTGCTTGGCCGCTTTAATGAAGTCTCTTTGGCCATGGGGGAGCCCGACGCGGACTTTGACAAGCTTTTGGAGGAGCAAGGCAAACTCCAGGACGCCATTGACGCGGTGGGGGGGTGGGAGTTGGAGCGCAAGTTGGAGATGGCCATGGAGGCGTTGCGTTGTCCGCCGCCGGAGGCCGAGGTAGCCACGCTTTCAGGCGGAGAAAAGCGCCGTGTTGCGCTATGCCGCATTTTGTTGGAGAAGCCGGACTTGCTGTTGTTGGATGAGCCTACAAACCACCTGGACGCAGAGTCCGTGGCCTGGTTGGAGCAGCACCTCAAGGAATATGCAGGTACGGTTGTCTCCATTACGCATGACCGCTATTTTTTGGACAACGTAGCGCAGTGGATTTTGGAGTTGGACTGTGGAAGGGGTGTGCCCTGGAAGGGCAACTATAGCTCCTGGCTGGAGCAGAAGAAAAAACGCCTGGAGGCCGAGGAGAAAACCGAGTCCGCGAAGCGGCGTTTTTTGCAAAGGGAGTTGGAATGGGTACATAGCAGCCAGAAAGCCCGCCAAGCCAAAGGCAAAGCACGCCTCAACCGCTATGAAGAAATGCTGGAGGAGCAGAGGGCCCAAGCCAAGCGTGAGGCGGGGGGGGAAATTTTGGTGCCGCCTGGCCCCAAGTTGGGTGGCTTGGTGGTGAAGGCCACCGCTTTGAGCAAGTCCTTCAGAGGGCGTGTGCTTTTTGAAAACCTCTCTTTCGAGTTGCCGCGCGGCGGCATTGTCGGCGTTATTGGCCCCAACGGCGCTGGAAAAACCACGTTGTTTCGCATTTTGGTGGGCGAAGAAAAGCCGGACAACGGCGAAGTCCTCATAGGCGACACCGTTAAAATGGCCTATGTCAACCAAACCCGCGACGCCTTGGACGGCGAAAAAACCGTTTTTGAAGAAGTTTCCGCCGGGTTGGACCAGCTGGACTTGGGCAGCCGTATTGTCCCCTCCCGCGCCTATTTGGCCAGCTTTGCCTTCAAAGGTGCGGAGCAGCAAAAGCGCGTCCAGGACTTGTCAGGCGGAGAGCGCAACCGCGTACACCTGGCCAAGCTGTTGAAGGAGGGCGGCAACCTCTTGCTGCTGGACGAGCCCACAAACGACTTGGACGTTGAAACGCTGCGCAGCCTGGAGGAAGGCCTCATGCAGTTTGCCGGTTGTGCTGTTGTTATTAGCCATGACCGCTGGTTTTTGGACCGCATTGCCACGCACATTCTCTCCTTTGAGGGTGAAGGCAAGGCCTTCTTCTTCGAAGGCAACTTCCAGGACTATGAGGACGACAAACTCAGACGCCTGGGCCCCGAAGCCCTAAAGCCCAAACGCCTCAAATATAAGCCGCTGCCCCAAACTTGAAGGGCCTCTTCCTCTTCTTCTTCTGCCTCTTCTTCTCCCGGCCCCGCCCCTCTTGAGGGGTTTGCAAAGCGCTTGTGGCCATAGGTTACCGCATTTCATGCAGCATATGGGCGGTTTGTGAAAAAATTGCACCATTTTGGCGAATAAACAAGCGGTTTGCGAAAAAATTGCGCCAGTTTTGCTGAGGGAACGCATTTTGGAGCATCTTCAGTCAAAAACCTACGAAAGTAAAAAAACCTTTGGGCGAGGCCAGCCCAGGTGCTTTCTTGGAGTTATAGGTGTTATTTGGGCTGACATGTTGAATTTTTTTACCCTCAAAATTTCGACGGGGGGTGTTGTGGCTTTTTCGGAAAGCTTATTGGTGGTTTTTGCAATTTCTAAAAGAAAGAATGGGTATAATAGGCACGCCATTCGCATTAGAGGACAGCTAATGGTCGCTTCGCTTCACTCAACTCAGGCTAACCACAGGCCAAAGGTGTGCATTCACTGTGGCAGCCCCGTCCCCAATGGCGCAAAAAATGCGCAGTTTTGTTGTATGGGGTGTGAAGCTGTCTACCAAATTCTCCATTCAGAGAACCTTTCTCTTTTCTACACGCTGGCTGATGGCCAAATTCCCCCCGTTGCTGCCCCCCCTGTGCAAATACGCAGCCATACGTGGTTGGAGCCCCTGTTGGAGAAGGCGACGCAGGGAGAGGGCTCTCTTTGCAGCATGGAGTTGGACATACAGGGCATTCATTGCAGTGCTTGTGTTTGGTTACTCAACGAGTTGTTCCGCAGGCAGGAGGGGGGGGGCAAAATTGTTGTCAACCCGGCTTTGGGCAAAGTCCAACTCATATGGGCACGCGACACATTCAACCCCCATGAATGGATAAAGTCCGTAGAGCGTTTTGGTTACCAATTTGGAGCGCCACACAAGCAGAAGGAGGGGTTTTCTTCGGGGTTTTTTCGTTTGGGTGTCTGCATTTGCATTTCAATGAATGTCATGCTGTTTTCGGCGGCCTTCTATTTTGGCATGTCTTTGGCGGATGGTGTTTTGTTTCGCGTTTTCACCTATTTGTGCATGGGGTTGACGACCATTGTTGTTTTTTATGGGGGGTGGCCTTTTTTCCATTCGGCCATAGCGAGTTTGCGCACAGGGCTTTTGCATTTGGACGTCCCCATAGCCCTGGGCATTTCTCTGGCCTATGTTGTTTCCCTGGTGCAATTGACGCAAGGGCGGGGTGACATAGCCTATTTGGACAGCCTCAACATTTTCGTAACGCTCATGTTGACGGGGCGTTGGTTGCGTCAGCGTGTATTGGAGAAGAACAGGCGTTTTCTTTTGGAGGATGCGGGCTCCGAGAATTTTTGGGTGAGGGTGATGGCGAGGGAGTCCATTCGTCTGGTACGGGCGCCGCAGGTGAAGGAGGGGGACACGCTTTTGGTTGCGCCGGGAGACGTGGTACCCGTGGACCTTTCCTTGTTGTCAGAGCAAGCCTTGGTTTCAACGGATTGGATAACGGGGGAGCCTGAGCCCAGGTATTTGTCGCTGGGCGAAAGAATAGTGGCGGGGAGTTTGAATGCCGGGAATACGGCTTTATTGGGGCGGGCATTGACGGACTTTGCAGAGTCCGCGTTGGTACCTCTGCTTCGGCAAACTTCGTCGAGCAAGGGGGGGTATTCGCACGTATTGTTTTGGAACCGCCTGGCGCGCGCATGGGTAATAGGGGTTTTGGCGGTGGCCGCATTGGGTTTTGTTTTATGGGTGGGGGCGGGTTTTGACAGGGCGGTGAATGTTGCTGTTGCCCTGCTTGTTGTCACATGTCCATGCGCGCTGGGGATTACCATTCCCCTGGCCTATGAATTGACGCAGTCCGCGCTGAAGCGGCGTGGTTTTTACATACGCAGTGGGGATTTGCTGGACCGTCTGACGCAGGTGAAGAAAGTCCTGTTTGACAAGACGGGGACGTTGACGTTGGGGCGTTTGGAGTTGAAGAATTCGGAGCGGCTTTTGCAGTTGGAGGAAGAGGAGCGGCACGTCCTCTACAATTTGGCAGCGCGCTCCAGCCACCCCACCAGCATGTGTATAGCCACAGCTCTCGAGAAGATGGCGCCAGGGTTTGACGTAGGTGCTGAAGTACAAGAGGTTTGGGGGCAGGGGATGGAGTGGAGGAGGGGCGAGGAGCTTTGGCGTTTGGGGCGTGCTTCTTGGGCAACTTCTCTGTTGGAGCGGGGCAAGGCGACGGTTTTGTCGCGCAATGGTGAGGAAGTGATTTCCCTCGGGACAACGGAGCTTTTGCGTACGGACGCGGCGCGTGAAATAAAGGCGCTTCAGAAGCAAGGCGTCGAAGTGTGGGTTATTTCAGGAGACAGCCTTGAGCGGACGCATGCATTGGCAGACCGCCTGGGCATTTCGCGTTGGCATGTTTTTGCGAGCCAAACGCCTCAGCAGAAGGCCGAGGTGGTGGAGCGGTTGGATGTCATGGACAGCCTTTATTTGGGGGATGGAGTGAATGACTCCATGGCATTTGAGAAGGCATGGTGTGCAGGGACTCCGGCCATAGGCCGCCCTGTCATACCAGGGAAGGCCGACTTTTTTCTTGTGGGCGAAGGCATATTGGGCATTGAGGTGGCATTGACTTCTGCGATGAATTTGCGCAGACTTACCCGGCAGATTTTGGGACTTTCCTTGGTTTATAACGCTGTTGCCGTTCTGATGGGGCTTTTAGGTTATATGACGCCGATTTGGGCTGCCATCAGCATGCCGGTTTCTTCTTTGGGGCTTATTTTCTTCTGTATTTTTGCTCTTCGCGGCCCCAAAAGCAAAAAGGTGCAGAAGGGTTTTTGGAGAACGCAGGAGGTGCAGCTGTGACGATTTTGTTGCTGCAAGTTTTTGTGAGCCTGGTTTTGGTTGCGGGGGGGCTTATTCTATTTTTCTATTCGGTTCGCCAGAAAGACTTTGAGCATTTTGACAGAATGGCTTTGTTTCCATTGGAGGAGGACAACTTGAAAAAAGACAGAGAGTCACTGCCGGCAGATTCGGCATTGCCTTCAAACTCGGAGGAGAAGTAATGCAAACACAACGCATTGAATACGATGACACCACGGTACGGCGCTTTATTTGGGCGTCCATTATTTTTGGTGTTGTCGGCATGTTGGTGGGGATTTTGGTCGCCTGCCAGCTGGTTTGGCCTACGCTGAACTTTGGAATTCCCTATACCGTATTTTCGCGACTGCGGCCGCTGCACACAAACGCAGTTATTTTTGCCTTTGTGGGCAACATGCTTTTTGCAGGCATTTATTATTCCATTCAGCGTTTATTTAAAGCGCGTTTGGCTTCTGACTTTTTGTCCAA
Source organism: Pseudomonadota bacterium (assembly GCA_009786315.1). GTDB lineage: Bacteria > Myxococcota > Myxococcia > Myxococcales > Myxococcaceae > WRKR01. The sequence goes on from WQTM01000212.1 coordinate 13,194, forward strand.
TTTGCATTTTTGGGGGTGGCAAGCCATTATTGCTTCTGCTGCCATCACCCTCCCTTTGGGCATTACGCAGTCCAAAGAATACGCGGAATTGGAATGGCCCATTGACTTGGCTGTCGTTCTCATTTGGGTGGTTTTTGCCATCAACTTTTTTTGGACCATGGCCAAGCGCAACGAGAAGCAAATTTATGTTGCGGTTTGGTTTTATATTGCCACCATCGTCACCATTGCGGTGCTCTATATTACCAACAACCTGGCCCTGCCGCTGACACTTGGCAAGTCCTATCCCATATATGCGGGCGTTCAGGATGCGTTGGTGCAATGGTGGTATGGCCACAACGCGGTGGCCTTCTTCCTGACGACCCCCATTTTGGGTATTATGTATTATTACCTCCCCAAGGCGGCGGAGCGTCCTGTCTATTCCTATAGGTTGTCGGTTGTTCACTTTTGGGCGCTCATTTTCATTTATATTTGGGCAGGCCCGCACCATTTGCTCTACACCTCGCTTCCTGACTGGGCGCAGTCTCTGGGCATGTTGTTCAGCGTCATGCTTTGGGCGCCTTCTTGGGGTGGTATGTTGAACGGCCTTTTGACGTTGCGAGGTGCCTGGCACAAGCTGCGTGAAGACCCAGTGTTGAAGTTTCTTGTGGCCGGCGTCACCTTCTATGGCATGTCGACGTTTGAAGGCCCTTTGCTTTCCATTAAGACAGTCAACGGTCTTGCGCACTACACGGACTGGATTATTGGCCACGTTCACTCGGGTGCTTTGGGGTGGAACGGTTTGATGGCTGCAGGCATGTTCTATTGGCTGGTACCGAGGCTATATGGCACGAAATTGCATTCGGTGAAGGGGGCGGACTTGCACTTCTGGCTCGCCACCATCGGCATCGTCCTCTATATGGTTTCCATGTGGATTTCGGGTGTCACGCAAGGGTTGATGTTGCGGGCGCTGAATCCGGACGGCTCCTTGTTGCACCCTGACTTTCTTGAAACCTTGGCGGCGATTCAGCTTCCCTATCTCGTCCGAGCCCTTGGTGGAGCCATGTATTTTACGGGCCTCATCCTCATGTGTTGGAACCTTATCGTGACAGCATTGGCCGGCAAGGCCGTGAAAACCACGGTGGAAGTTGTGGTCGTACCCAAACCGCCCACGCCTCCGGGAGAGGGTTTGGTTGGCATCATCCTCGGCAAGCCGTTTGTTTTCTCAGGGCTTATTCTCATTTTGGTGATGGCCATTGGCTTCATGACGAGTGCCATGGTTGCCATGGTGCTCATGGGCGCAATCTTTTTGTTGTCGCTGCTGGCTTGGGTTGTCAACACACGGGACAAGAAGGCGGGCAGGAAGTCCTGGTTTGCCATCATTGAAGGAAACGGGTTTGCGTTCACGGCGATGACGCTGGTGGCCATTTTGATAGGAGGCGTGGCAGAGCTTTTGCCGACGATTCTCATCCACCAATCCTTGCCAACGGATGGGGCCAAATACCAAAAACCCTATACAGTGCTGGAGCTTCAAGGAAGAGATGTCTACGTCCGAGAAGGCTGCTACCTCTGCCATTCGCAGCAAGTCAGGCCTTTCTTGGCGGAGACGATGCGCTATGGTGAGCATTCACAGATTGAAGAATTCGTTTATGACCATCCTTTCCAGTGGGGCTCCAAACGGACGGGGCCAGACCTTCAGAGGGAGGGAGGCAAGCAGCCGTCTCTTTGGCACTACAACCATATGATAGACCCGCGTGCGACGAGCAAAGGCTCCAACATGCCTGCCTATCCTTGGTTGGCGAGCAATAAGATTGACACTAAGCTGGGGGAGAAGAAGTTGCGTACCATGCAGAAGTTGGGCGTTCCCTATAGCAATGCGCAGATTGACTTTGCAGAGAAAGACCAGCAAACCCAAGCCGAAACTGTCCTCAAAGACATAGGTGCAGATGGCCTTGCTTGGGACAGTGAGCTGGTTGCGCTCATCGCCTATTTGCAAAAAGTTGGGCGAAGCCAAGGTATTGCTTTTGACGCACCCTCCGCGAGGGCGGTGGGTATGTCAGAGGGAGGGCGTTAGCAATGTCTAGGTATTTAGAAGGGATAGACTACACCAGTTTGCCTTTGATGGGGTTGCTTTTCTTCATCGGTGTTTTTCTGGCTGTTGTTGTGTCTGTCATGTTTGTTCACAAAAAGTCGGATTATATCCAGGTGGCTTCTCTACCCTTGGAAGATAATGGTGAGGTCCAACAATGAGTAAAAACAACAAAGTTCACCACGTCTATGACGGGATTGAGGAAGAGGACAATCGTCTTCCAAATTGGTGGGTAGCCATTTTGCTTGGGAGCATTTTCTTTTCTTTTGGATATTGGTTTGTTTATGAGACAACCAAAACGCTTCCAAGCCCACTGAAAGCCTACCAAACAGAGAAGGAGGCAAACGCAGCTGTTCAGGCGAAGCTTGCTGCGGGTGCACCGCTCAATGATGATACGCTTTGGGCGATGGTTAAGGATGAAGCCACGCTGGGTGAGGGCAAGAAGGTATTCGCCCAAATTTGTGTTTCTTGTCATTTAGACAAAGCGCAAGGCTCCATAGGTCCCAACCTTACGGACGAATATTGGCTTCATGGTTCCAAGCCCATGGACATCATCAATGCTGTTACCGGCGGTTTCCCTGACAAAGGCATGGAAGCTTGGGGAGCACGTTTGGGGCCTGAGAGGGTGAAGCAGGTTGCAGTGTTTGTATTGTCCATACGAGACAGCAAAGTACCGGGGAAAGCCCCTGAAGGTGTGGACTACCAAGGCAACCCTGCTCCGAAATAGCCACACTTTCTGTTGAGTGGTTTTGAAAGCGGCATGAAAACTCATGCCGCTTTTCATGCCATTTTTTTGAGTTTATGGTTGCACCATGTTGAGCCATTGAATGTTTTGCCAAAACACATAACGTGCAGCGAAATGTGCACAAACATATAAGGGGTTGAGGGCCATGTCAGAGGAAGAAAAAGCACCCGCCATTATGTCTTCAATGCGGCCGGATGGTTCCCGTGTTGTCATTCGCACGGCCGACGTTAAAGGGCGCTATATTGTTTGGCGCAGGGTTGTATTTGCTTTGCTCATTGGTTGTTATGCTGCTGGGCCGTTGATAAAAATAAACGGAAACCCGGCTGTATTTTTGGATGTTGCGCAACGTCGGTTTTTTTTATTTGGCAACACCTTCAACGCTCAGGATTTTTGGATTGTTCTCCTTTTTGGGTTGACGTTTATTTTTTCCATTTTGTTAATTACGGCCTGGAGGGGGAGGTTGTGGTGCGGGTGGGTTTGTCCTCAGACGGTTTTTTTGGAGGCATTGTTTCGTCCTATTGAGAGGTTGGTGGATGGCCCTCGGGAGAGGGCTCTCAAGGCAGCCCAACAGCCCTGGGGGGTGGGCAAGGTTTTGAGGTTTATTCTCAAGCAGTTTCTTTATTTATTCATGGCTGCTCTGGTGGCGCACGCTTCGGTTGCACTTTTTGTATCCATTCCGGCCTACATAGCGATGATACAGGAAGGGCCCTCGGTGCACGTGGTGCCTTTTGCGTGGACGGTTGTGTTGACGGGTTTGTTTTTTTTCAATTTTGCTTGGTTTCGCGAGCAATTTTGTGTGGTGCTTTGTCCTTATGGGCGCATGCAGTCCGTTTTGCATGACCAGGACTCTGTGGTTATTTCCTATGACCAGAAGCGGGGTGAGCCACGGGGGAAGTTGGCGAAGCCCAAGCCAGGGGAGGAGGCGCCGCAGAGGGGGGACTGTGTGGATTGCAAGCGGTGCATTTATGTATGTCCGACGGCGATGGACATTCGCAACGGCATGCAAATGGAGTGTTTGGCCTGTGCGCAGTGCATAGACGCTTGTGATGAAGTGATGAAGAAGCTGAACAAGCCTCAAGGGCTGATTCGTTATGCTTCCCAGCAGGAGTTTGCCACAGGGAAGCGGCGTTTTTTGCGTCCACGCATATTCATTTATGCGGCTGCCATTTTAATTGCTTTTGGTGTTTTGAGTTTTTCTTTGGCCAAGCGCCACTCTTTTGAGGTGTTGATGATACGTCCTTCGGGCCTGGCCCCATGGGTATTGAATGACACTCAAATTTATAACCAATACGAGTTGCATTTGGTGAACAAGCGGCCGGCGGTTGCCACCTATAGCATTGAGGCGAGTTTTCTGGAGGGGGCAGACATTATAGTAGGGCTTCCCAAGGTAGAGATAGAGCCTTTTTCAAGTTTACGCATACCGATTCGCGTCAGTATAGGGCGGGAGCGTTTGAAGGAGGTACTTTTTGGGGGGGAGAAGGAAGCCGTTCTTCCTGAGGTGCAGGTACGCATTCAAAACCTTGAGATGCAGGAGTTAGAAGAGAGGAGTGCTCGTTTCTTGTTTCCGGGAAAATCTGCCTTGTAGCAGAAAGAGAGGTTGAAGAACATGCAAGCAGAGCGTCCGCGAAGGGCTCGCATTCTGGTTATAGACGATGAGGAGAATGCGCGCAAAGCTTTGCGTACCATTCTTCTCGAGGAAGGGTTTGACGTAGCGGAGGGGGCGGATGGGGAGGTGGGCTACCGCAAGCTTTTGGAGTTTGCGCCGGATGCTGTGTTGTGCGACGTACGAATGCCGAATTTGGATGGCATTTCTCTGTTGCGGCGTTGTCGTACGGAGGGGGTGGACACGCATTTTATTATGATGACGGCCTTTGGCAGTGTACAGGCGGCGGTGGAGGCGATGAGGGAGGGGGCGGAGAACTACCTCATTAAGCCTTTGGATGTGAATACGGTATTGGTTGTGTTGGAGAAGGCATTGGAGAAGCGGGCTTTGTTGAGGGACAGGAGCCTTTTGCGGGAGCGTTTGCAGGAGCGCTACCGCTTCAAACACATTATAGGGGACAGTCCCGAGTTACGCTCCGTATTTGAGATGATTCGCCGGGCGGCGCCGACGCGGGCGACGGTACTCATTTTGGGGGAGTCCGGCACAGGCAAGGAGTTGGTGGCCCACGCCATACACGAGGAGTCCCCCCGTTGTGAGAAGCCTTTTGTGAAAGTCAACTGTGCGGCCCTTTCAGAGACGTTGTTGGAGAGCGAGTTATTTGGGCACGAGAAGGGGAGTTTCACGGGGGCCCTTGGGCGGAGGGAGGGGCGGTTTGAGTTGGCGCACGACGGCACTTTATTTTTGGATGAGATAGGGGATGTTTCCCCTGCTTTGCAGATTAAGTTATTGAGGGTATTGCAGCAGCAGGAGTTTGAGCGGGTGGGGGGCATGCAGACATTGAAGGTGGACGTCCGTATTGTTGCGGCCACCAACAAGAATTTGGCGGAGGAGGTGCGGCAGGGGAGGTTTAGGCAGGATTTGTTTTATAGGTTAAATGTGGTGGCAGTGACTTTGCCGCCTTTGCGCAGTCGCAAGTCCGACATTTCGGAGTTGGTGGGCCATTTTGTAGACAAGTTTTCGCAGATGTATGGCAAGAAGATAGGGGGTGTTTCTGCTTCAGCACTCAACAGTCTTCTTGCCTATGACTGGCCCGGCAACGTACGGGAGTTGGGGAACGTTATTGAGCGTGCGGTGGTATTGGCGACCAACCACTCTGAGATTGGCCTAGAGGATTTGCCATTGACTTTGCGAGGGCCGAACAGGGCAGGGGGGGTGGAGGGGAAAGCAGGGGTTTTCATTCCGGGGGCGACATTATATGAAATAGAGAGGGAGGCCATTTTGGGGACATTGGAGATGGTGGGGGGCTCAACGGCGAGGGCCGCGGAGATTTTGGGTATTAGTGTCCGAAAAATACAATACCGACTCAAAGAGTATGCCAGCAAAACCCAAGAAGAAGCAGAGGCCTTGTCCAGGCCGCTTCCAATATAAGGTGAGCCTGGAGGCCGGTTTCAATTGGGCATGAGCTCGACGTGGACGAGGCTTTTGTGGGGAGGCGAGGAACCGGTTTAGTTTAGCTTCGGCAGACTGACAGCGAAGCAAGCTCCCCCTAGGGAGGAAGCGCGCACCTGGATATGGCCTCCGTGTTGTGTGACAATAGCGTGGGAGATGGGCAAGCCCAAGCCGGAGCCCTGAGCTTTTGTCGTAAAAAACGGCTCAAAAATTCTATCCTCTTCACTGTGGGGGATGCTGAGGCCGCTGTCGTCAATGGAAACCACTGCGAAGTTGTTTTCAGCGTGTATGGTGAGGAGGCGGATGGTGCCGCCGGGGGGTGTTGCGTCCAAGGCGTTGAGTGTCAAATTCATAAACACTTGGTGGAGTTGGTCCGCGTCTCCCAGCACGGAGACAGCCACGCAGGAGAACTCGAGGGCGATGTTGCGTTTTTGTGCTTCGGGTTGCAGGAGGGCGATGACGCGGCCGACGACTTCGTCCAGGCGCAGGGGTTGTTTTTCAATGTCGCTTGGGCGGGCAAACTGCATGAAGCCGTCGAGGATGCGCTCCAAGCGGCGGATTTCGTCTTTGACGAGAAGCAAAGGCTCATAGAGGGCAGCCTGTTTGGAGTTGGGGAGTTTTTGAATGCGGCGCTCCAGCACGGCCAGTTGCAAGGCGGCGCCATTGAGGGGGTTGCGGATTTCATGGGAGAGGCCGGCTGTCAGCGTCCCGACAGCAGCGAGTTTTTCTGCTGTTTGTGCGCGTTTGGCCAATTGTCTTTTTTCCTCTTGGGCGCGTACGTGGCGCGAGGCGGTTTCGACAGCAGAAAGCAAGTCCTTTGTGGCGCAGGGTTTCACCAAATAGGCCCAAGCCCCTGAGCGTACGGCTTGGGCTGCGGACTCAATGGAGGCGAAACCTGTCAACAGAATAATTTCCGCGTGCGTGCTTTGTTGTTTCAGCTGCCTGGCCAACACCGTACCGTCCCCGTCCGGCAACACAAGGTTAACCAAAGCAATGTCCATCCACCCCTTGGCGACCTCCAAAGCTTGGTGGCAAGTAGAAGCACAACGTACCAAGTAGCCAAACTCACGGAGAATGCCTTTGAGGTTGTCCACCAGGGAGGGGTTGTTTTCCACCAATAAAATTCGTGCACTCATAGGAGGGAGGGAAATGGAATAAAGCCCATGGGGGTTTGGGCAGCCTAGCAAGTTTACAAGGAGAGCCAAAGCCTGCTGTTGGGTTGGGAGCAACCCAGAGGGGCCCCTGGGGTGGGCTAATGTAGGAATTATAAGCCAAATGGTTTGGGGGGGTGTGGGTGTTTTTTTTTATGAGGCAGTGGGGTGGGGGGGCATGAAA
>WQTM01000213.1 GCA_009786315.1 Pseudomonadota bacterium
CGGAAAATGTTCCCCCCCCCTATCACTACCGCAATTTCTACCCCCGCCTCCACCACCGCCTTTATTTCAGAGGCCACCCTCGTCAACGTTGGAGAATGAATGCCATATTTGCTATCCCCCATCAAAGCTTCACCCGAAATTTTAAGAAGAACGCGCCGGTATGCCGCCTGCTGCTGCTCCGTATTCATAGGCCCCTCGTGTGTGGCTGCACCTCTCGCCGCCAAAACAGGCGTTTTATATTCGTTATCGAATTTTGGCACAATGAGATTGTGCGCTTAGGGCCCAATAACCTCCTCCCCACACAAAAACGCCTAAGCTTTGTTTGAAAGCAAGCCAACAAAAGGATAAATTTCCCAAGGAAAGGAGAGGACAATGCTTGGCATTTTTTTGGGCTTCGTCGGTTTGCTTGTATTCCTCGTGTTGCTTGTCGGAATCTATCTTCTTGCGACATACAACAAGCTTGTCGTTTTGAAACACAGAGTCAAAGAGGCATGGAGTGATATTGAGGTGCAAATGAAACGCCGCTATGACTTGATTCCCAACCTTGTAGAAACCGTTAAAGGTTATGCAACCCATGAAAAAAGCACGCTTGAAGCCGTTATTCAAGCAAGGAACATGGCCATGGCAAACCAGGGCTCTTTGGAAGACAAAGCAAAAACAGAAAACATGCTCAGCGGCACACTAAAGTCGCTTTTCGCACTGTCTGAAAACTATCCTGAGCTGAAAGCCAATGAAAATTTCCTGGAGCTTCAAAGAGAATTGACCGACACCGAAAACAAAATACAGGCAAGCAGACGGTTCTATAATTCAAATGTTTTGGCAATAAATACAAAACTTGAAATGTTTCCAAGCAACATTGTTGGGAAAAAATTCGGCTTTGAAAAACAAAGCTTTTTCAAATTGGACGAAAGCGAGCAGGCTGCAAGACAGCCCGTTAAAGTCTCTTTCTAAAGGCAGCGCAAAAAGCAAAACCTCCAAAAACGAAAAATGGAGAGTTTGGCAAGAGAAACCATGTCCAAAATAACAACCTATGACTTTATTGACTCCAACAAACGAAAAACAATAGGGCTTATGGCTCTTTTCCCCCTCAGCCTCGCCGTCGTTGTTTATTTGTCTATTCTGTTGTTCAGCTCCCTGTCGGCACCCTATGTCGAAACGGGGACACCTGGCAACCACCCTTCCTCATTGGACATTGCTAACCAGTTGGCCATATATGTTCTGCCCATTATTTCGGCCATAGCCATTGTATGGGTCCTCATCAGCTATTTCTTCGGGCAAAACTTTATTTTTTCCATCAGCGGCGCCGCTGAGTTAACCAAAAACAGAGCGCCTGAGCTTGTTCGAATGGTTGAAAATGTCGCCATGACAGCAGGCCTCCCTATGCCAAAAGTATATATTATTCATGACGAATCCCTCAACGCTTTTGCCACAGGAAGAAACCCGGAGCATTCTTATATTGCTTTGACAAAAGGCCTTGTCGACAAGCTTGAAAAACCGGAGCTTGAAGGTGTCATTGCACACGAAATGGCTCACATCGGCAACCGCGACATCAGCCTTATGTTGATAATGGTCGTCGGTATCAGCTTTGCCACAGTTGCTGCAAATTTGCTTCTCAGAATGGGACTGGGGAAAAGCTCCAACAAAAAAGGCGGCGCCATACAGCTTTTGTTGATAGCGCTGGCCCTCGCCCTGTATGCCTATGGTTACCTCATCGCCCCACTCATAAAACTCGCAACCTCCAGAACCCGGGAGTTTCAGGCAGACGCAACAGCAGCACTCCTCACCAGAAACCCCGAAGGACTGGCCAACGCCTTGAGAAAAATATCCAAAAACTCAGTGGTGCAGACGCTTCGGGACAAAGAAACCATGGCGGCCATGTGCATTGAGTCGCCTCTGGCCTCGGACAACCACCCCTCGTTTTTCTCAAAACTCTCAGGGCTTTTTGCAACACACCCGCCCATTGAAGACAGAATTAAAGCGCTTATGGCAATGGACGGACATAGAAGCTGAGGGACTCAACACTGTGTTGAGCCCCCCCTGCTTCTGCACTTAGCTCGCCAAGGTTTTGGCTACCTCTTCGGCAAGGTTGTCCTGCTTCTTCTCTATGCCCTCCCCCACCTGCATACGCACCATGCGCTCTATGGCCAACGGCACCCCCAGCTTCTTTGAAACCTCTGCCAACAGTTGGCCCATTCTTTTCTTGTCGTCTTTGAACCAATATTGGTCCACCAGGCAAATGGACTCGAAATATTTCTCCAGCTTGCCTTGGATGATTTTTTCTTGAATGGCCGCAGGACGCTTTTCCAAAGAAGGGTCCGCACAAAAAATTTCCTTCTCTTTCGCTATCCACTCTGAGGGCACTTTTTCACGGCTTATGCAAAGCGGATTCATTCCGGCAACCTGCATGGCAAGCTCCCTGGCAAGCTCCACGGCTTCAGGCGCCTTGCTTCCAGAAAGCTCTACCAAGGAAACCAAACGCTGGTTGCCGTGTATATAGCAGCCCAAAACAGAATTCTCTGCCGCCTGCCAGTCCGCGAAACGCCGTATGCCAATGTTTTCACCAATGGTGGCCACCATGGCAACAAGAACGTCACCCACTCTTTTGGAAGTGTCCTGCACCCAGGACTGCTCCAAGAGAATTTCAGCCTCTCTCGCTGAAACGGGCGCCTCTTCGCGTCGTATGTGTTGCGGAGAGCACTTGGCAATATGCTCAGCCAAGGCTTGGGTAAACTTGCAAAACTCCGGGTTGCGCGCGACAAAGTCGGTTTCACTGTTGACTTCTACGGCAACCATGCGCCGCTCGTCCTCCGTTTTGAAAAAACCCATGAGGCCTTCTGCTGCAACACGCCCGGACTTGGACTGGGCTTTGGTAATGCCCTTCTTGCGCAACCACTCCTTGGCCTTCTCAAACTCACCCCCACACTCTTGCAAAGCACGCTTGCAATCCATCATCCCCGCGCCTGTCTGCTCTCTGAGCTCCTTGACTTGACTTGCTCCAATGGCTGTCATCGCTCTTCTCTCCTTCAAAAACCATTCGTTGGGCTTTAGGCTTTTTCCTCTGCCTCGCCGCCCGCTTCATCCAACTCCTCCACCAATGCTTCGTCGTCTCCCTCTTCGCCTCCTGGCATGCCAAACCCCGTAAGGCTACCCTTTATGTCCACCACCGGCATACGCGCCCCACCCCTGGAAGCCCTACGGGCCCCCTGCGTCTTGTCCCCCACCTTCTTCCTCTCCTCCTCGTCACGGGCTGAAGCACCAGAAGTCTTATAGAAGGCATTGCCTTCTAGGGACGCCTCCGCAATACGCGACGTAAACAGTTTTATGGAGCGAATGGCATCGTCATTGGCCGGAATAATGTAGTCCACTCCGTTGGGGTCACAGTTGGTGTCCACCACCCCAATGACGGGAATGCCCAAACGCGCTGCCTCATGCACCGCAATCTGCTCCTTCTTCGGGTCTATAATGAAAACACAACCCGGAAGCTGCGTCATTTCCTTTATGCCCCCTAGGTTCTTCTCCAACTTCTCCCTCTCCCGCTCAAGCCGGGCCACTTCTTTTTTGGGCAAACGCTCATAGGTGCCGTCTTCTGCCATCTTCTCAAGCCCCTTGAGACGGTCAATCCCCTGCTTAATGGTTTTGAAGTTCGTCAGCGTTCCACCCAACCACCGCGTGGTTACCCAATATTGGCCTGAGCGCCTCGCCTCCTCCTGAATGACTTCCTGCGCCTGCCGCTTGGTTCCCACAAACAAAACAGACCCCCCTCGACTGGCAACCTCCCTCACAAAACGAAAAGCCGCTCGGGCCAAACTCACCGTTTTTTGAAGATCAATAATATAAATACCGTTGCGCGCCCCAAAAATGTAGGGCTTCATCTTGGGGTTCCAACGCTTGGTTTGGTGTCCAAAATGAACGCCTGCTTCCAACATTTGACGTACGGTAATGCTTGTCTTCGAGGCAAGCGCTTGTTCCATTGTCTGAGGTTCTGCTGAATTTTCTTCCATAATTGGCCTTTCGGTTATTCCTCCACGCCCCCTACCTAGGAAACCTAGGCACCAAAGCACTCGGGACGTGTGTGTGGTTGGTGAGACGTCTGGGGCCATAGCAAAGCTTCATTCGAAGAGCAAGCAATGCCTCGTTTGGGAGGAAGAAGAAACCTTGGGCCTTGTCAGGCACCATGGCAACGTTTGTATTTTTTGCCGCTCCCACAAGGGCATGGCGCATTTTTGCTGACTTGCCCCGCCCTGGGCTCTGACTTCGCAGAAGCAGCAGCAACAGCAGCTTGAGCAGCCATGGCCGCTTTGCGTTTGGCTTCCAGTTGCTGCTGCAATTTTTCAGCATCGGCTTGGGCATTGCGCGGCTGAGCTCTGCATATTTGAGATACAAATTGAAAATGAATGGCCGCTGACATGCGCACAAAACTGTCATGCCCCTCCCGCTTGTATTCATGCTTGGGGTTTTTCTGCCCATAGCCCCTCAAGCCAACACTCTGACGCAAGTGGTCCATCCCCAACAAATGGTCCTTCCAGTGCTGGTCTATCGTCGCCAAATAGCGTACTTGACAAAAACGAAACCAATTCTCACCATAGTCGGCTTCACGGTCCGAAAAATTCTTCTCGGCTACACGGTAAATCTGCTCCTGCAAGTCCTCCATCCGCCCACTGGACTGGAAACTCATCTCCACATTAAAAGCCTCTTTGACACTCTTCTGTAGAGAATTCAAATCCCACACATCCGGGTTCTTCGACGAAGCATAGGTGCTGCTCAAACGGATGATGACATCCTCAAAAGCATCAAAAATCATCTCCTTTAAATCCACATAAGTGAGCAGCTTCTCTCTTCGAGTCTTCAAATTCGTCTTCTTGTCTTCCTCATATTCAATATTCGCAATGCCCGAGCCGGAAGCGAGCACCTGCTTGCGCGAGCGATAGATTTTTTTGCGCTGCAAATTCATAACGTCGTCATATTCCAACGTGTTCTTGCGCATGTCGAAATTCATGCCCTCCACACGCTTCTGGGCACTTTCAATGGCCTTGGACAAGTAACGGTGCTCAATAACTTCGCCCTCTTTCATGCCTAGGCGATCCATCAGCCCCATCAACCTCTCCGAGCCAAAAATACGCATCAAATCATCTTCTAGGGACAAGAAAAATTTGGACGTTCCTGGGTCCCCCTGGCGGCCTGCACGACCACGAAGCTGGTTGTCAACACGACGCGACTCGTGCCGCTCTGTCCCCAAAATAAACAGGCCCCCTGCCTCTAATACCCTCCCCCGCTCCTCCTCCGCGAGAGCCTTTTGCTTGGCTTCCTCCTCTAACAACTTCTCGCGGTAGCTTTTTTGGGCCAAAGAAAGCACTTCAGCATAGGCTTCTGAAGACTGGCTTTCCTTCGGAGGAGGGGGCTCAAAAGGGCCCACCATGGCTTTGGCAGCCGCCTCATGGTTGCCACCGAGAATAATGTCCGTCCCACGGCCCGCCATGTTGGTGGAAATGGTGACAGCGCCTTCGCGCCCAGCTTGGGCAACAATGTCGGCTTCACGTTGGTGCTGCTTGGCATTCAATACATGGTGGGGAATGCCCCGCCGTTTGAGAAATTGAGAGACAATTTCGCTTTTGGCAATGGAGACGGTGCCCACCAAAACGGGTTGGCCTAACTTGTGAAGCCGCTCTATCTCGTCAGCTACAGCTTCAAATTTCTCTCGCTCTGTCCGGTAGACGACGTCGTTTAGGTCCTTGCGAATCATCGGCCGGTTGGTGGGGATTACGCGAACATCCAACTTGTAGGTTTTTGCAAACTCTTCAGCCTCTGTGTCGGCCGTTCCTGTCATCCCCGACAGCTTGGAGTACATGCGAAAATAGTTTTGAAATGAAATGGTCGCCAGTGTCTGGTTTTCAGCTTCAATGGTGACGCCTTCTTTGGCCTCAATGGCTTGGTGCAAACCATCGCTCCAACGACGGCCATGCATGAGGCGCCCCGTAAACTCGTCGACAATAATGACTTCACCTTCACTGACAACATAGTCCTTGTCGCGCCTATAAAGCATGTGTGCACTCAAGGCCTGGTTCACATGGTGCAAAATTTCAATCTGGTCGCCCGCATAGAGGTCTTCCACCTTCAGGCGCGCTTGCACTTTCTCTATGCCCGTGTCCGTGAGGTGGACAGTGCGGGCCTTCTCGTCCAGCACAAAGTCCTGGTCCGCAACAAGGCCCGGAATTGCCTTGTCCACACGGTAGTATTGGTCCGTCGCATCTTCGGTTGGGCCTGAAATAATCAGCGGCGTCCTCGCCTCGTCAATGAGAATGGAGTCCACTTCGTCGACAATGGCAAAATTCAACTCGCGTTGGACATAGTCCGCAAGCTGGTATTTCATGTTGTCGCGCAAATAGTCAAAACCAAATTCATTGTTCTGCCCATAGGTAATGTCTGCGTTATAGGCCTCCTGCCTCTCCCTGTCGGACATTCCATTCAACACACACCCCACCTTCAGGCCCAAAAAACCGTGAATACGCCCCATCCACTCCGCATCACGGCGGGCCAAATAGTCGTTCACCGTGACAACATGCACGCCCCGCCCCGTCAGGGCGTTGAGGTAGCTGGGCAAAGTCGCCGTCAACGTCTTGCCTTCGCCTGTGCGCATTTCAGCAATGCAACCTTGGTGCAAAAACAAACCACCTATGAGTTGCACGTCAAAATGCCTCTGCCCAATGACACGCAAGGCGGACTCACGTACCAAAGCAAAAGCTTCAAACAATACCTCGTCCAGTGGACGGCCATTGGCAACCTCCTGCTTCAAACGACTGGTATAGGAAGCAAATTCATCGTCGGAAAGCGCCTTCATCTTTTCTTCTAAGGCGTTGATGCGAGCTACCTTCGGCCAGGCCTTCTTCAACTCGCGCTCATTCTTCGTGCCAACAACTTTGCGCAACATCCACTCAATCATGAATTCGCCTTCTGGTTGGTTTGCAACAAAAAGCCAAGGAGAAACTGCCTTGGCCTGTTAACCCAACTCCATCAACCAACGCTCCGCATCCAAAGCCGCCATGCACCCACTCGCCGCCGCCGTAATGGCCTGGCGGTAGCGCGCGTCCGCAACATCTCCACACGCAAAAACCCCCTCCAGGTTGGTATGCGTGGAGCCCGGTTTGACTTTCAAATAGCCATTCTCCTGCTTGTCGAGCACCCCCTCCACCAACTCTGTGGTGGGCGTGTGCCCTATGGCAATAAATACCCCAGCAACAGGCAAACTTGTCAAAACCCCCGTCTTGAGGTTTTTGAGCAAAAGCCCCCCCACCTCCTTGCCATTGCCAAAAATTTCTTCGACGACAACCCCCAAGGCCATTTTTATTTTTGGGTTTTCTCGGGCACGCTGCTGCATGGCTTGAGAAGCGCGAAACTCCTCGCGGCGGTGCACCAATGTCACCGAGGTGCACATGTTGGCCAAAAACAATGCCTCCTCCAGGGCGGTGTCCCCACCACCCACCACCGCTACTTCCTGGCCCCTATAGAAAAAACCATCACAGGTGGCACATGCGGAAACCCCACGGTTTTTGTAGGTGTCTTCTCCCTTGGCGCCCAGCCATTTCGCCGACGCACCTGTGCCTATAATGACAGCCTGCGCCCAAACACGTGTCTTCTCCCCCTCAATAAGAAAAGGCCTCTTCGAAAAGTCCACCTTCTGCACATTCTCCAAAAGCCACTGCGCCCCCAAACGCTCGGCTTGCTGCTGCATACGCTGCATCAGCTCGGGCCCCAATATGCCTTCAGGAAAACCTGGAAAATTCTCCACCTCCGTCGTGGTCGTCAACTGCCCACCCGGGACACGCTGCGCGTCCGACAAACTGGGGCCTCCTGCAAAAACCAAAGGCTCCATGGCTGCACGCGAGGCATAAATGGCTGCCGTACAACCTGCGGGGCCTGAGCCTATAATGACGAGCTTTCGAAGCGGTATTTCATTGGACATGACTTTTTCTCCTGCTTTCCTCTTGCGCTTTCCCTTCGCTGCCACCACAACCCGCCTGAAGCTTCAGACTTTTATCTCAAGCACAGGCGTGCTACGAGTCATTTCCCATGGACTTGTCAATTCTCCGAAAAGTTGCCCTGTTTGAAGGGCTCACCTCCCGCCAACTCAACACCCTCAAACGGGTGCTGAAGGCGCGTGAATATGCTGCAGGAGCCAATATTTTCTCTGAAGGTGAAAAGGGTGACTCCATGTTTGTTATTGCAGAGGGAAAAGTCCGCCTCTCACAAATGATTGACGGCGTCGGCGAAGAGGCCATGGCCCTCATGAATGCGGGCCAACACTTTGGCGAAATGGCCCTCATTGACGACAGCCCCCGCGCTTCCTTCGCCATTGCCCACACCCCTTGTGTGCTTTATGAGCTGAGCAACCGCGCTTTCAATGAGGTTATGTTTATGCACAAGGAAATTGCGTATACGTTGCTATGGACTTTGGTGCGCTCCCTGGCCCAACGCCTCCGCGAAACCCATGAGCGTATGCGCAATTTCCTCACCATGGCCTCCTTTGGAAGCCAAACCGAAACCGTCTCGCCCTTTGGGCCCAACAACCCCTTGGCTTCGCTCCATGAGCCGCTCATTTCCCTGAATGACGAAAAAACACCCACGCCTGTGCCCATGTAGGCGAAGCGGCGTGGGTGTTTGGGTTGCAAAAACTTCAGCTCAAATTCAACTCAAAGAATGACGAGAGGTTGTGCTGAAGTTTGCTAGGTGCATGGCACCGTAGCTGCTGTAAAAGAACAATGCTGGCTTGCTGAGTCTGGGTGTTGTTCTCCTGTCTTTGTTTTTGCTTCGTTTGAGGTGCCGCACTTCATCCCGCCATAATATTCCGTACATCTCTCGTATTCAGAAAAGTCTAGCTTTTTCCCTTGTTTGTCACAGGATTCCGCTCTTGCTTTGGTTGCGCTGGACTTGCATACCGTGGATATTTGTCTTTTCACACAGTCCTCCAAGTCATCAAGCCCATTCTCTTTGGTTTTGCACATGTCTTCGTGCGCGCACAGTTTTTCTACGCCGTCTTCGCAAACCTCCTGCGCATCACCATTGCCGCCACCACAGGCCACCAGGCCCAACAACATCCCCATGGACACACAACCCAACAACACTTTCTTCGTTTTCATCCTCTTCTCCTTCAAAAAATTCAAAATACACCTCAAATACGGCTTCACCGGCCTCGTCTTCTGTGTGTCTTAATGAAGGGGAATATGTCTCGGTGTCGTGCCTCCTCCTTCGCCTGCACACACAAAAACAACACCTGAGGGCTCCTTTGTAGGCTTTCTCGCCCTCATTGTCAAGCCCATCCTACAAAAAAAGTACACACAGAAAACTTCCTACAACTGAAAGAAAAGACGTTCAAGCTGTAGCTTCATTTCAAAAAAATTTTGGTTTTTGAAAAAATAGTGGAATAACAAGGCCTTCAACAACGAATTTTCGCAAGTGCCTGGCGGAGCCCCCCCCTTCGGGTCTTCAGCTTTTGCAGCGGATGGAAAAGTCGCAGGCAATGCCCTGCTCATGTTCTATGCATGTGGCTTTGTTGTAGTTGGCTTCGCAACGTTCCAGCGCGCTCAAATCCACCTTCCACCCCTGCGCTTTGCACGCCTCCTCCGCTGCGCGAATCTCCGCCTCCGGGCACTGCGTCTGCGCACTCTGCAAAATACACGCCTCCATGTCCTCAAACTCGGAAACCCTGCACTCCACCGCCTTCTTGCACGCCGCCCTCAACACCGCCTCGCAGGCCACCCTCGCCCCCTCCGCGCAGGAGGCCCCTACCCACCCCATTGCCACAACAATGGCTCCCCCAAAAACTCTGCCAATAGTCCGTCGTGCCCAACTTTTATGCATAGGCAACAACTAACAAACCCCCGCCGGCCTTTCAGGGCGTTTTGGAGCTTGACGCTTGGGGAAATATACGGCTTAAGGAATGGACATGAGCGCCGTCTCCCTTGTCTCTGTCCTGGTCGGCTATGTTTTCCTCAACAGCAGTTTTTCCGAAGAAATGCCCGCGGAGTTGACTTTGGAGTTCTGCCAGCAAACAGCAGAGCAAAATTCGAAAATTCCCTCGCAAAAACAAAGCCTCCATGAGGCCAACCAAGCCCTCCTCTCCTCCGTTAATAGCCGCTACTTCCCTCAGCTGGAATTCAATGCGCAGGCCTCGTGGCTGTCGGAGGTTACCTCCCTCCCCTCCCTCCCGGGCCTCCATGTCACCCCGCTCTCCAAGGACCAATATAAATTCTCTGTTGAATTTCAGCAGCTTATATATGACGGCAACAGACTGTCCTCGCAAAAACAAATCCAAAATGCCGCGCATGAAATAGAATTGAGGCAAGCAGACATTGTCTTGTTTCAACTGAAAACACAGGTGCTTCAAATATTTTTGGAAATATTGTTCCTTGAAGAGCAAAAAAACATTCTAAAAACTCTAAAAGCGGACTTGGCGCTTCAACAAAAAACACTGCAAGCCGGACTTGAGGGCGGCATTTCTCTGAAAAACCATGTGGACATGTTGGACGCTGAAATCCTGAAAACGGAACAAAATATTTTTGAAATCCAAGCCAACAAAATCGCATCCATAAAAGTTTTATCCGAAATAACAGGCAAAACCATTCCACATGAGTCGGCTTTTGTCATTCCGGAGCGCAACCCACCCCTCCTGGACACCAAAACCAAACTCAACCGCCCAGAAATTCAACTCTATCAAGCACAACTGGCTCAAGGAGAAGCCCAAAAAAAACAAACGCTTTCAAAAGCACTTCCTCAACTAAGCCTCCATGCAAACCTCGCTTATGGTCGGCCCGGTTTCAACCTCCTGGAAAACGAATTCAGCTTTTTTGGCATGGTTGCTGTCAGGCTTCAGGTTCCTCTCACAGAGTGGTGGGCTATGTCCCAACAAAAAGACGCCCTCTCCAAAAGGCAAAAAGCCATTCAAGCACAACAAGCAGAGTTTGAGTCCGTTCAACAACGTGAGTTAATTCGACTTAAAGAGGCACAAGAAAAATATGAAGCCTTGGTTTTGACGGATGATGCCATCATCCAAAAACGCAAAAGCATTGCACAACGCACTGCCCAAGCATTGTCAAACGGCATTGTCACCCCTAATGACTATATTTCTGACCTGAACGCTGAAAAACAAGCCATGTTAAACCAACAACGTCACAAATTGCTTCGCCTCCAAGCCATTTTGACATTTGAACATATCCTGGGCGGTGACTGAAATGACAACATTGAAATCCCTCCTTCTCTGCCTTGCTGGCTTCTTCACCTTCACCGCTTGTAAAAACAGCCAAACCCTTTCGGATGCTTATGGAAACTTTGAAGCCGTCGAAACACTGGTTTCGGCAGAATCCAATGGAAAACTCTTGGCACTTTCTCTCGAAGAGGGAAGTCAGCTGGAAGCCGGTGCTTGGGTTGGAGAAATCGACACCATCCCCTTGAAACTCCAGAAGGAGGTTTTGGAAAAATCCATTGAAGCCCTCCTGGTCGGCAGGCCTGACATCCCTGTTCAACTTGCCGGCTTGGGACAACAATTGGAGACGGCAAAAAAAGAAGAGGCCCGTATTCGACAATTGTTTCAAGCAGAAGCCGCTACCTCCAAACAGTTGGATGATACCCAGTCCCAACGCCAAGTCCTTGAACGCCAAATAAATGCCCTAAAATCCAACCTCAATATACAAACACGCTCCATCCTCTCCCAAACCGAAACGCTTCGGGCCCAAATCCTCCAAATCGAAAATAACCTCGAAAAATGCAAACTCATCAACCCCGTCTCAGGAACAGTGTTGACAAAATATGTTGAGCCAAATGAATTGGTTGTGGTTGGAAAACCTATTTATAAAATTGCTGACTTGACAAAAATGACCTTGCGGGCATTCGTTTCTGGAAACCAACTCTCGCAAATTAAAATTGGCCAAACAGTCTCTGTGCTCGTGGATGGACCTGACAATTCATATAAAACCTATGGCGGAATTATTCATTGGGTTTCTGACAAAGCAGAGTTTACACCCAAAATTGTTCAAACCAAGGAAGCACGTGTCAACCTCGTCTATGCCATCAAAATCCAAGTGCCCAATGACGGCACCATTAAAATAGGAATGCCCGGCGAAGTCCTCTTCTCCCCCCTCAACCCATAGAGGCCATTCAACTTGGTTCAAATTGAAAATCTCAACAGGTATTTTGGGGCCGTCCACGCGCTCAACAACGTTCATCTGCATGTACAAAAAAATCAGCTGTTCGGCCTCATTGGACCGGATGGCTCCGGAAAATCAACCTTGTTTGACATTCTGGCCACCTTGCGCCTCCCTTCTTCAGGCAAAGCCATTGTGCATGGTTTTGACGTCCAAAAAAAGGCCAGCCAAATCCGAAAAATTATTGGGTTTATGCCTGGACAGTTCTCACTTTATCAGGACTTGTCCGTCTTGGAAAACATCCGCTTCTTTGCCAATGTCTATGGCGTTGCCTTCGACGAATCCTTCCCTCTCATTCGTGACATATGGCAACAAATTGCGCCTTTCAAACACCGCCTCGCAGGAAAACTCTCCGGCGGAATGAAACAAAAACTCGCCCTCTGCTGTGCACTGGTTCACAAACCCAGTATTTTGCTCCTCGACGAGCCCACAACAGGCGTGGACCCTGTCTCTCGAAAAGAATTTTGGGAAATGCTTCAAACCCTCAAGTCTCAAAACATTACGACACTGGTTTCAACCCCTTATATGGACGAAGCCAACCTCTGCGAGTGCATTGCCCTTATTCAAAATGGAAAAATCCTTGCCATCAACTCCCCCGCCGCTATCACCGCACAGTTTAAATTCAATTTGTTCGGAGTCCAATCCACTCGCTCAAATATGCTCATTAAACAACTCCGTCAGTTTGAAAAAACACAACATTGTTTCGCTTTTGGGAAAACACTTCACCTTATGCTGAAGGATTTTTCTATGACCGAAAGAGACATTGTCGAATTCCTAGAAAAACATGGACACAAAAATGTCGCCGTTTGGCGCATGAAACCAGGCATTGAAGATTGTTTTATTGAATTGATGCAGTCATGAGCTCTCCCAGCATTCAAGCCCATAACCTTGTCAAAACCTTTGGGAATTTCACAGCCGTGAAAAACCTCAACCTCGAAGTTCAACCCGGTGAAATATTTGGGTTTCTTGGCGCAAACGGCGCCGGAAAAACAACCGCAATGCGCATGCTTTGCGGCCTGTTGAAACCCAGCTCTGGCCATGCGACGGTTGCGGGCTTTAATGTCTCGACCCAAACCGAGCACGTCAAAAAAAACATCGGCTATATGAGTCAAAAATTTTCTATTTATGATGATTTGACTCTCAAAGAAAACATTCAACTCTTTTCAACCATATATGGGCTCACATCCGCGCAAACCCAAGAGCGCATGAAACAACTTGCCATTCAATTTGAATTGGAAGACAAATTGAAAAACCTCGTTTCCACCTTGCCTCTGGGTTGGAAACAAAAACTTGCTTTTTCAATTGCCGTCATCCACCAGCCTCGTATTGTCTTTTTGGATGAGCCCACCAGCGGCGTGGACCCCATGACTCGCAGACAATTTTGGGAGATGATTGCTGACACGGCAAGCACGGGAACCACTGTCTTTGTCACCACACATTATATGGACGAGGCCGAATATTGCGATAGGGTTTCTATTATGGTGGATGGCCAAATTCAAGTGCTGGACACCCCTCAAAAAATCAGAGAACAATTTTCTGCACAAACCATGGATGATGTTTTTTCATTGTTGGCTCGCCAAAAAAAGACAAACCCTAAACAAATATTATGAGCGCACTCGCTGCTTTTGTTAAAAAAGAATTTTTGCACATTTTTCGCGACAAGCGAACATTGCTCATTATTTTTTGCATGCCCATCGCATTGGTTATGATTTTTGGCATTGTTATTTCTACGGAAATTTATGATGCAAAAATAGCCATCGTTGACGCTTCTTCTGGAATCCGCGCACAACAGCTCATTGAAAAAATAAATGCCTCCAATTATTTCAAAATAGTTTCACACCTTCGCTCCAGCTCAAACCTTGAGGAAATTTTTCGCTCGCAAAACATTAAACTTGCCATCCTCATTCCTCAAAACTTCGACAAAGACTTCCAAAATGGACCCCCCCCCTATATCCAACTCATTGCCGATGCTTCTGACTTGAATGTGGCCACAACCCTCATCGGAAATATCACCAGCATCGTCCAAGCCTTTGTTGAAGAAAATTCACCCCCTTCAGCCTCTTTGCCCCCCTTCCAAATAACCACGAGAATGTATTATAACCCCGAGCAAAGAGATGTCTTTATGTTTATTCCCGGCATCCTCGCTCTGGTGTTGATGATTGTGTCGGCGATGATGACTTCCATTACGCTGGTGCGCGAAAAGGAATTCGGCACCTGGCGCCTGCTCTCCTCGACACCTCTCCCCTCCCCCATTATTATTGTTGGAAAACTCATCCCCTATTTCTTGCTGTCCGCCATCAACTCTTGCTTTATTTTAGGCTTGGCAACCTCTGTCTTCGGAATGCCCATCCATGGAAACCCCTTCGAGCTTTTCTTGGTGTGCCTGCTGTTTATTTTGACATCCCTCTCCCTCGGAATTTTTATTTCCTCTATTACCCATACGCAACAAGCCGCCATCCTCGCCTCCATGGTTGGATTGTTTTTGCCTACAACATTCCTTTCAGGGTTTATATTCCCTATCGAAAATATGCCCGCCTGGCTCCAACCCATCGCCCAAATCGTCCCAGCCAAATGGTTCATTGAAGCCATTAAACGGATGATGTTGAAGGGCGCCAGCCTTCAACACGTTCTAACACAAATATATGTCTTGGCGGGAATGACCGTGCTGTTGCTCACCATCAGCATCCGTCGCTCACGAAAGCAGGCAACCTGAATTATGAGAATTCTCCTGGCTCTCCTTAAAAAAGAATTCCTTCAAATAGGCCGCAATACCTTCATCCTTCGCTTGCTGCTTCTGGTGCCCATCCTCCAATTGTGCATCCTCTCCCAAGCAGCTAATTTTGAAATGAAAAACCTAAGCCTCATCTGGGTGGACTTGGACAACTCCCCCTCTTCTCAGTTTATATCCAAAAAATTCCAGGCCTCCCGCTATTTCATTCTCCATAAAGTCACACATTCACCCATGCCTGCTTTGCATGAAATGCAAAACAATAAAGCAGACTTAATTGTTATTATTCCCGCTCATTTTGAGAAAGAGCTTCGCTCGGGCCAGTCCCCGGTGGTCTCCTTCGTCGCAGACGCTGTCAATGGCATGAAAGCCGGCCTTGCCTCCAACTATGCCGCCCATATATTCATGGAAACTGCCGGAGAATTGGCGCAACAACTGCGCCTCCCCATTATCGCTAAAAACTTTGACATTCAAACCACTTATTCCCTCTGGTATAACCCCATTTTAGAGTATAAAACCCTCATCCTCCCTGGACTCCTTGCTGTCCTTGTTACGCTCGTCTCCGGCTTGCTGGCTGCACTCAACATCGTCCGCGAAAAAGAAATGGGCACCATGGAGCAAATGAATGTCTCCCCCATCGCTAAATGGCAATTCATCGCCGCCAAACTCCTGCCCTTTTGGCTCATTGGCCTCTTTGAAATAACCCTGGGGCTGGGGGTTATACGGTGGGTTTTCCAAATCCCTTTGCTGGGCAACCTGGCTTTGCTTTATGCCTTCTGCGGAATTTATATGGCCCTCATTCTCGCCCTGGGGCTCCTCATCTCCAATGTCTCTCGCACCCAGTCCCAAGCCATGTTTGTCACCACTTTCTTCTTCATGCTGTTCATCCTCACCAGCGGCGTTTTTACGCCGGTGGAAAGCATGCCCAGCTGGGCCCAAACCCTCAACAAAGCCAACCCCATTGCCTATTTCGTCGACGTCTCCCGACGCATCCTCCTCAAAGGGGCCTCCTTCCAACACCTCAAAACCTCCTTCCTTACCGTCGCCTCCCTCGCCTCCCTCTCCCTCGCCCTGGCTATCTGGCGCTATAAAAAAACCCACGCCGACACCTAAACCCAAAACCACTGCCCCAGTGCTGGCTCCCCCCGCCAAGCAATTCCATGGAAGCGTTGGGCAAAAACACCCCCTACCCGCTTTGGGGGTGGGCACCCAATTGCATATCGCCATAGCCTATGAAAACAACGGCCCTCGCCTCCCTTGCCGGAGGCGGGGGCTTTGGTGGGGGAGGGCCTCAACCTCATGCCAAATTGAAACCGGTCCAGGGGGAAAAAGCCTTTTGCTCAGTCGTCGTCGCCGTCGTCGTCATCATCCTTGCCCAACGAGTTGCCGCTCGGAAGCTCTCGAATGTCTTTGTCTATACGGTGTATTTCTTTTTCCAGCGCCTCCAGGGGGAGTTTGCTGAAGGCTGTAACAAAAATAGTCAGGTAGAGAATGGAAAAGAGAATTTGTATGCCGATGGCAACCAAGCTGAGTATAACGCCAATTTTGGCGCGGCTGCGCGCCAGCGGGTTTTGGGCGCTCTTCATGGTTGGCCAACCCAAAATCAACGCGGGAATCATCAAAAGGCCGCAACAAAAAAAGGAAGCAATCCCCAAACCAAGCGTCCAGTTGGCTTTGTTGAGTTCGGCTTGGGTTTCGGGAAACATGCCCGGGGGCATGCCTGGGGGAATATGGGAAGAAGGCATTTGCATAAAAGGTACCCAAAAGTTGGTGGCCTCAGCTTATACATTCACCCTTGCGCCCGCAATGCCAGAATAAGGCTTGGCCTTCACTTTCCTCCAAAACTTTTCAGCAACTTGGCATAAAGGCCGTCAAAACTGCCGTTGGACATGCACACCACAACGTCCCCAGGGCGGGCTTGGGCCACCAACATCTCCACCAGGGCCTCCACCTTCTCCATGGCCTGCGCGTCCTTGCCTTTGGCGCATAAGTCCGCGACAAGCTGGCGCACATCCAAAGCCTCCTCGGCTGAAATTTTGTCATGGGGGGCGGGGGTTTTGAGGCGTATGAGGGTGGCCGCTCCAAAAGCCTCCGCATAGTCCCTCTGGTGCAGCTTCCTACGTGAGGTATTGCTGCGCGGCTCAAACAAAGCCCACAGGCGACACCCCGGGTAGCGCGCGGCGAGGCCTTCCAGGGTTTCGCGTACGGCGGTGGGGTGGTGGGCAAAGTCGTCCACCCATACAATGCCCCCCACCACCCTCAACTCCTGCCTCCTCAATACCCCGGCAAAACTCCCCAGGCCCCCCTGCAAAGCCCCCACCGAGAGGCCCAAACTCTGCCCCGCCGCCACAATAGCCAGGGCATTCTCTATATTTTGGTAACCCGAAAGCGGAATGACAAACTCACCCAGGGCCTGGCCCCCCCTGCGGGCCTCAAAAGTGGTGCCCATAGGGCCAAAGCGCAGGGCCCCAGCAGTATAGTCAGCACCCGAGTAGGGGGGTGTGCTCAACAAAGCCGGGGGGGTATGCCCACCAACAGGGGGTGTGCCCTCAACACCCTGGGGGGGTGTGCCGGTGGGGGGCCGGGCTGCATAGGTTTGCATGGCACAGGGGGCGGCCCGGGCTATTTGTACGGCATTGGGGTAGCGCGCACTTACCGCCATAAAGCCGTCTTCGGGCATGGCCTGGCTTAGCCGGCGAAATACGGACTCATAGGCTTGCATGTCGGCATAAATGTCGGCATGGTCATATTCCACGCTTGTCAGCACCAGCGTCTTGGGGCGGTAGTGGAAAAACTTGGGGCCCTTGTCAAAATAGGCCGTGTCATATTCGTCCCCCTCAATAACAAAATGGGGGCCCTCTCCCAGGCCATAGCCCTTGCCGTCCGCTACCCCCACCCCACCGGCCAACCAACTGGGCTTGAGGCCGGCCGCCTGCAGCATGTGCGCAAACCACAGGGTGGTGGTGGTTTTGCCGTGGGTGCCGGCTATGCAAACAACGTGTTTGTGCCTCAAAAACAAGTCCCACAACAAAGCCGGCATGGACATTTGGGGCAAACCCAGGGCGCGTACGGCTGCGGCCTCGGGGTTTTCGCGCCGTATGACGTTGCCCACCACCACCACGTCGGGTTTTGCGGCCTTCAAATTGTCCGCGGCATAGGGGGTATAGAGGGGTATTCGGGCCTTTTCCAACACCTCACTCATAGGGGGGTAGAGGGCGGTGTCGCTGCCGCTTATTTCAAAGCCGCGCTGTTTCAGCATACAGGCCAAAGTACCCATGCCCGTGCCGCCCACCCCCAACAGGTGCAGGCGGCGCGCGTGTGCGGGCAGGGCCTGCACCACATTTCCGTTGTTGGACACGTCGTTGTTGGACACGTCGTTGTTGGACACGTCGTTGTTGGACACGTCGTTGCTGGACACGTCGTTGCTGGACACGTCGTTGCTGGACGCGTCGTTGCTGGCCTCGCCATTGCTGGCCTCGCCGTTGTTTGCCTCTTCACTCATAAAAGCCTCAGTGTGTGCCAAATAGCATTAAAGCCTCAGCGTGTGCCAAATAGCATTGTGGAAGCGCGGGCGCACCTGCCTTATTTGCAGGTTGTGCCTGCCCCATAGGGTACGGTTGCAAAGCAACACGGCCACCACCTCCTCGTCCAAGTCCACCCACAAACTCGTCCCTACAAACCCCAGGTGTCCCACCGCCCCCTTGGGGCCCTTGCCGAAAAAGTGCCCTGCGGAGGCACCCTCGGGGCTGGGCCTGTCAAACCCCATGGCGCGTGTACTGCCGGCAATGCGGCTGTCTGCCGGCCAAACCTCGGCATAGGGAATTTTCCAATGGCCCTCCAGCAAAGCCTGGCCAAAACGCGCCACGTCCACCGCCCTCCCAAACAACCCCGCATGCCCGGCCACCCCTGCGAGGGCGAAGGCATTGTCGTCGTCCACACTGCCGGGGGCCGAGGGAAACTGGGGGAGTGTCCAAAGTCCCTCTTGGCCGGGGGCGGGGGGGCGGGGGCGGAGCAGGCCCGTGGGGGGGCTGAGCAGCCATTCTTCCTTGGGCTGGGTGAGGGGGCGAAAGTGTGCCTTCAACCCCAGGGGGCGGGCGACGAGGTTTTCAAACAACACCTCGAGGGGGCATTGGGCAAAGTTTTGGAGTGCGTGCCCCAGCCACATAAAGCCAATGTCAGAGTAGCGGCAGAGGGTGCCGGGCAAGTCCACCGGGTGGGTTTGCAGCAGCTGCGCCAAACACGCCTCGCGCGCTTGTATGCGGGTGGCCCCGGGGCAGTTGGGTTGCGCCAGTGCGGGGAATTTTTGGAAGCTTTGCACAAACAGGGGCACATGCGCGGCAAAGCCCGCGCGGTGGAATAAAATGTCGTCCAAACCTATGCCCCTGGGTGCCTCGGGCAGCAGTTGGTGGAGGGGTGTGGAGGGGTGCAGTTTGCCTTCTTGCCAGAGTGCAAAAAACAGCGCGGTTGTCCCCAGCACTTTGGTGAGGGAGGCCAAGTCAAAAAAAGTATGGGGGGGCACATTGCCGAAGGAGAGGTGGGGTTTGCCGCGGTGCCAAACCTCGGCCCTATAGGCGCCAAAGGCGCGCGCATGGGCGGCCTCTTCAAGGAGGGTTTGGGGGGTGCCCTCTGCACATGCAGGCTTAGGTTTCTCCATGCAAACACGTCAGCCGCAAACTGCCTGCGGAGAGGCGTACTTGGCTGCCCAGGCACACCGCCACATTGCGTGTGCCATGTCCAATGGGGAAGCCCGCAACACAAGGCAAGCCCGTTTCCGAGGCCAAGCTTCCCAAAAGTTTGAGGCAAGTATTGTCTCCCCTCTTCTCCTCGCACTCCAAAAACGAGCCTAAAACAATACCGGAGAGGTGCTTAAACACACCGGCCAGGCGCAAATGCGTCCACATTCTGTCAATACGGTAGGGGGCCTCGCCAATGTCCTCCAACAGGAGAATGGCCCCACGCATGTCGGGCATATAGGGGGTGCCAACGAGGTGGCACAAAACAGAGAGGTTGCCTCCCAGCAAGGGCCCTGAGGCGGTGCCGGGCACCAGGCAGTGCGTCCCCAGCAGCCTGCTGTTGCCGCTGCCCCTCTCCAGTGTGTCCAACATGCTTTGCAAGTCCTCCGGCCCCAGCGCCCCCATTTGCGTCACCACAGGGCCGTGCAAACTCTGCCAACCCGTACGCTGCCACAAACCATGCAAAGCCGTAATGTCCGAAAAGCCCACCAGCCACTTCGGAGAGCGGCCTTGCAGTTGCAGTTTCGGCAACAAACGCATGGTGCCATAACCGCCACGCGCGGCAAAAATGGCCTTTATGTCCTCGTCGTCAATGGCCATTTGCAACTCCTCAAGGCGGCGCTCATCACTGCCGGCCAAATAGCCCGCTTGAGAGAGCAACCCGCGGCCCCAACGCGCGGAATAGTGTTGCTGCAAAAACTTCATCCCCTCTTCATAGGGGGTGGAGGCCACCACCCCTGCGGGGGCCACAACAGCAACAGCATCGCCTGGGCATAAAGGCTTTGGACATAAAAGAGACATGGCTACTCTCCCCTCATTTGCCTTGCCGCTCCATCTTCCCCCTGTGCACCCCCTCCTGCCTGTGTTCCCCCTCCCCTCTCGTGCCCTCCCTCGGCATGTATTCCCCACTCTACTTCGCAAGTTGCTCCATAAAGGTCAACCAAACTCTTCGCCTCTTTTTCAATAGAAAAGCACGCCCCCGCAAAGGCTGCCGCCGCACACCCTACCTCCTCCACCCTCCCGGGGTTTTGCAACAACTCCTCCAATATGCGACGCAGGCCCTCTACGTCGCCTATTTCAAACCAAAACCCCGTCTTCCCCTGCACTATAAGCTTTGGAATGTGGGGCCACTTGGCCACCACCACACAACACCCCGCCGCCATGGCCTCCAATACCACCAAACCAAAACTCTCACCGTGGGAGGGGTGTACCACTATGGAGAGGCCTTTATAATAGGGGCATACGTCCGGCTTCTCCCCCAGGAGGGGCAACTTTCCGTGGGCGCTTTCTTCCAGCTGCTTGGCCCATGGGGTGTGCTCGGCCTTAACGAGGCCCAGCAGCAGCCCCTGCCACTCAGGGTAGCGTGCCCACAGGGGCTGCATGGCTTTTGCAAAGTCTCCTTGGCCTTTGCTGGGGCGTACCCTCCCTACCACCCCCAGGCCATAGCGGCCCCCTAGCCCCAGGGCTGTCCAACTTTGCTGACGGTTTTGGGGTGGGGCATGGCGAGTCAAGTCTATGCCGTGGGGCACGAGGTGGGTTGCAAAGAGGAAATGGGAGGCGCTCGCCTCATTCAGCACCACGCACAGTTGGGCGCGTTTGGCCAAAAACCGTGTCCACGCTGAGGGGGGGGAAAACCCATGGCGTGTATAGGCCAAGGCCAGGTTTTTTTTCCCAAGGAGGCGCGAGAGGGCGCGCAGGCACAACCCAAACAGCATTTCCAGGTTGCGGTGGGCGTGCCATATGCCCCCTTCGCGAAGCAGGCGGCGGCAAGCTTTGAGGAGGCCCATACGCAAAGTGGGGGGCAGAAAGCGGGGGCCCACCACCCAAGTTTCGGCGAAGGCGCGTTGTGCTGCGGCCACAGAGAGGGTGTGTCCGCTAACGCCGGTATGGTGGTGGTGGAAATGGGGGTGGACAATAAGCATCGAAACTCTTTGCGCGTTTAGCATAGGGCTGGCTTTTGCTCGTAGAATTCTTGGAGGGAAATGTTGACAGGGCGGGGCGAAGCACCTATGAAGCACCTGCCTTCCCCGATAGCTCAGTCGGTAGAGCAGGTGGCTGTTAACCACCGTGTCCCAGGTTCGAATCCTGGTCGGGGAGTTAAGCTTTCTCTTTTTGTTTTGCCCATTGGGGCGGGGTTTTGTTGCCCACTGAAAATGTTTTTTTTGGGCCTGCGGCCCGGGCCTCTCTCAACTGAATTATGCTTTTATGGGCCTGCGGCCCGGCTTTTTTTGCCCTCCGGGCAGGTTTTTCGCCTCTCGGCGAGTCACTTTTTTTTTGCGCGCGCAAAAAAAAAGTAACCAAAAAAAAACGGCGCCCTGCGGGGCTTTTCGCCTCACTC
>WQTM01000214.1 GCA_009786315.1 Pseudomonadota bacterium
GGGGGGGGGTGTTTTGTTGGGAGGGAGAGGGCCCCGAGGAGGGCGGTGGCGTGCAAGGTGGCGGCGATACAGAGGGCGGTGCCGTACTTGGGTTTTGGCAAAGTGTTTCGTTTCAGGATTGAGTCAAACATGAAGGCGGGCTCCAGGCCTGGACAAATTTTTCAACAATAAGACTTCCACCGCAAGAGTCTAAAAAGGTACCTTAGCGGAATCTCTATTCCTATCACCTGGAGGTTTCTTCGTGCATCAAACTTTGTTGAGCTGGGCGCGTTGGGCGTTGCTGACAGGTGTTGTTGTGGCAAGTGTTTCTTGGGCGCAAAGCAGCTCTGTCTTTGTTGGGACGGTACGAGATGCTCTAACCAAGGAGCCGGTGGCAGAAGTGGTTGTGACGGTGACGGCGCCAGAGAAACTTGGGGAAGAGATTGTGGTGACGGACGGCACGGGGAGTTACCGTATTTCGCAGTTACCCCCAGGCACCTATCAACTTCGTTTTGAGAAGAAAAACTATCGAAGTTTTGAGCGTGAAGGTGTCTTGCTGGACTCGCACAAGACATTGCGTGTGAACATTGAGATGGCGCCTTTGTCCATGGATGCGCAGGAGGAGGTTGTGGTTGGGCAGACGCCCGTTATTGATGTGGATTCTGCTGCGGTGGGCATGGTTGCGAATGAGGCTTTTTTGCGAAAGATGCCTCTGACGCGGCCTGGCTATGGAAACACAGGGGCAGTTGTTTTTAGCGCAGTTGCTCTGTCAACGCCTGGAGTCCAGGGTGATGCCTATGGTTTTTCCATTGCGGGCACAACATCTCCGGAGAATGCTGTTTTTGTGGATGGTTTGTCGGTTTCAAGTCCGCATACAGGCATTTTGGGCACACACCTCTCTGCGGAATTCATGCAGGATGTGAGTGTCATTACTGGAGGTTTCATGCCTGAATATGGCCGCACGACAGGCGGCATTATTTCGGGGACAACGAAGTCGGGTTCCAATGAGTTTCATGGCTCCGTGTTTATGGTTTTTGCTCCGGGAGCCCTTACGGGAAAGGCCAAGTCAGTGAGCAATGTGGCCTCTCAATATGGCTATCTCAATGAGAGGCAATATTCAGGGGAGTTTGGTTTTGACTTAGGGGGCCCCATTGTCAAGGACAAGCTTTGGTTTTATGTTGGTTTTGCGCCTTCAATGCTCAAATTCAAATTGAGCACCTGGTATTCCCGGCTTGTCGACGACAGCAACCCGGAGGCCCCTATATACCAGCGTTTGGAGAGCTCTGCTCGAGACCATCTTCGAGCAGACAACCGAGGTTATTCCTATATTGCCAAGTTGAGTTACCAACCTGCAAGCAACCACAACCTCAGTTTGGAAATTTTTGGTTCTCCTTCAGAAGCGGGAGGGAGTGGGCGTTGGTCTTTAGGAAAGTGGGAGCAGAGTTTGCCTGCAGGCTACATCCAAGACAACGTGACACTGGGTCGCCTACAAGAGGACTCAAGAGACCTTCTCCTCAAATATGCGGGCTCATTTTGGGAGAAGAGGGTTTTGGTGGATGCCCACCTAGGGTGGCACCATCAGCGAAACCGTTGGTTTTCAGACGATGGTTCTCTGCTTGGAGCCACTTCAGGCATGACCAGCATGCCGCTGACATGGGTTGATGAGGGCATTGAAATGGCCAACCTGGCAGACTGGGGCTACATAACGCTGTCTGAAGCAGACAAGGCCCTGTGCAGAGCCAACCCTGGCACTTGTGTTATTGATGGTTTTTGGTTTGGGGGAAGCTCGCCAGAGGACACGAAGCTGGACAGGGTTTCTGCGAAGGCCATGGGGACGCTTCTGCTTCAAGCCTGGGGCCACCATGTTGTGAAGGCGGGGGTGAATATGGAATTTATGTCGATGGATTCTTTGAACAGTGTTGCCGGGGGAAGATATCTTTTCGGCAGGAGTTCTTTCTATGATGACTATGAGCGCTACGGTGTCTTGCTGGGGCCGGATGTGTTTCGCGAGGACCTCTATTCTCGAAGCCAACCCAAGAGCATTACCTATGGGGCTTTCGTTCAGGACAGCTGGTCCATTTTTGACAAAGTGACAGTGAATGTGGGGGTGCGTTGGGACCAGCAACAGCTTTATGGTTCCGACAACAAACTTGCTTTGGTGATTGGAAACCAGTGGTCTCCGCGGGCAGGTGTGGTCTATGACTTTATGCAAAATGGCAAGTCGAAAATTTTTGTCAACTATGCACGCCTCTATGAAACGGTGCCCTTGAGCGTCATCGAAAATTCTTTTCCTGGTCGCCGCAAAGGGGGATATGCTTATGTCAGCTCGGCAGATTGTGACTTCGCCAACGAGGATGTGCGCGTGGCATTTGAGAGATGCGTGCGGGCAGAAAACCGTGCGAACATGTCCTGGGGAGCGCCGAACCCCAGCCAATATGCTTTTGCCAGCAACGGCCAGTCCGCTTTGGTAGACCCCCAACTGAAACCGCAGAGCACCGACGAAATTGTGGCAGGAGTTGAATATGAAGTGTTTGAGAATGCGAGTTTGGGTTTCAACTATACGCGGCGCTACATGAACCATGTCATTGAAAACATGAGTCGTGACAATGGGTACACCTATTTTATAGGGAATCCGGGTTTTGGCATTGCCAAGGAGTTTCCCGAGGCGACTCGCAGCTACAATGCTTTTACGCTCACTTTTCGCAAGGTGTTTTCAGGCCTCTGGTTTGCGCAGGCGAGCTATACCTATGCGACGCTCAAAGGCAATTATTCTGGCTTGTTCAAACCTGAGACAAACAAGTTGAGTCCAAACGCAACCACCGACTTTGACTTTCTGGTGCTGAGTCCCAATCGAAGCGGCAACCTTCCTTTGGATAACCGTCACAACATTCAAGCTCAGGTTTCAAAGGAGTTTGAGTTTTCGAGCAAGATGAGTTTGGGTTTGAGTTTGAGCTATTTTGGAATATCGGGCGCACCCACCAACGCCTATGGCAACTATAAAAACGCCTATGGCGAAGTGTTCATCACCCCACGTGGCTCCGGAAAACGCCTGCCTTGGTATAGCACCGTCCATGCGGGGGTGAAATTCAACGTTCGCCTTGCTGGAGGCAGTGTGTTTTCTGTGGGCGGCACCATATTCAACCTCTTCAACTTCAGGACGACGACTGCTGTCGACGAAAATTTCACATATACGGATGTGCTTCCGAGTGGGGCGAAAACGCCCGAGGACATTTGTTTCAGAGAGGACCCTGCTTGCACACCTGACAATCCGAATGCGCTTCGTGGAACAGATGGAATGGTGTTGTCCAGCTCCGCGAAGAACAAAAACTTTGGGCGCGCCACCAACTATCAATCCCCCATTTCTGCTCGGCTTGAGGCCCGCATAACATTCTGAAGAGGAGACAACTCATGAAGACAGGACATTGGGTTTGTGGTTTGGTTTGCGGGGGGGTGTTGGGGGTTTTTGCCTGTGTGGAGCAGCCTCAAGGCTATTGCCAAATAGCCCAGCAGCAAGGCCAGGCGCACTTTGCCGTATATACCGACATAACGCCCATGAAAGAAGGGGCCTGCGCGGCCAAGAAGTTAACGGCAGAGCGTATAGGTTTTGAAACCTACCAATTGCCGATGCAAGACAAAATAAACATTGCGTGGCGCACCGAAACCCTACAGCAGCGTTTTGAGGAGGCAAGCA
The DNA here is from genome assembly GCA_009786315.1 of Pseudomonadota bacterium. Taxonomy (GTDB): domain Bacteria; phylum Myxococcota; class Myxococcia; order Myxococcales; family Myxococcaceae; genus WRKR01. The sequence goes on from WQTM01000214.1 coordinate 3,671, forward strand.
AAGCAAGCCATTGGAGCGCTGAGGAGGAGCAGGAGGTGTCGCTTACGTTGAATGTTTTGGGAGAGTACTCGAGCAAGCCGGATGCAGAAAACCGTTGCTATGCTTTGAACAACGGCAGCAACCTGGACGACCCCCTGCTTGTTGAGTTTTCCAAAACGTTTGAAGCGGCAGGAACCTTGCCGGCCACCACCTACACCTATGGATGGAGGAACGTGGTTGTTTATAGCATGCCTGCTTCACCTGGGCAGTTGGTGGAGGGTGAAGTCACCTATAGCATTCAAGAGGAAGGGGCCAGCGAAGTTTGCACCGGAAAATATCACTTTGTCGCGTTGTGGCCGGCCTATAAGTGCAAGAGTGACGAGGATTGCACGCCCTCTGTGAGGGGGCAAGAAGGCTCCCCCATTAACCCGGACTTTGCGGGGTTTTTGAAGTGCCATGAGAAGGGCTATTGTACCGTCACACTTCCTCCGAAGGAGCTTATTGAAAAACTCTCAAAATAGAGGCTGTTTCCAAACTCTATGAGTGCTTCGCGACACCAACTGCTTTCAGAAGCCAAAGCTTTGTTGAAGGCGGAGAGGGGGGCTGTTTTCAAACAGGGGGCATTGGGGGTGGCCCTATGCTACCCCAGCCCCTACCGTGTAGCGATGAGCTCCCTGGGCTTTCAAACCATTTATAGAAAAATAAACGAGTTGCCGTTTGCCTTTGCGGAGCGGGCTTTTTTGCCGGACGACGAGGCGCTGGTACGGCGTTTGCGTATGCCATTGTTTAGCCTGGAGACGCAGCGTCCCGTTGCGGAGTTTTCCATATTGGCTTTTTCAGTAGCCTATGAATTGGAGTTGACGGGTGTTTTGTCAATGTTGGCGCTTTCAGGGCTTGCATTGAGAAGCAGCGAGCGGCCGGAGCATGCGCCTTTGGTGGTTGCTGGGGGGCCTTTGAGTTTTTCAAATGCGGCCCCCCTGGAGCCTTTTGTAGACGTATTGGTGCAGGGAGAGGGAGAGGGACTCATAGAGGTACTTTTGGGGGTGTGTGAGGCACATATTGCCAAGCACGAGGTGTTGAGTATTTTGGCAAAGCACCCCGGTTTTTTTGTACCGGGCATTTCCGTGGCACAGAGGCGTTTTGACATATGCAAAGCCGAAGATGCGCAGCTGCCCGCCTACTCTCAGGTGGTGACGCCGAACACGGAGTTGTCCTCCATGTTTCTCGTGGAGACGGGGCGTGGCTGCTCCCGTGGTTGCCACTATTGTGTTATGCGGAGGACAACCAACGGAGGGCTTCGCCTGGTTTCCAAGCAGAGGATTTTAGAAAGCATACCCCCGTGGGCCAAGCGCATAGGTTTTGTAGGTGCGGCCGTAACAGACCACCCGCATTTGCTGGAGCTTTTGGAAGAAAGCACGTTGGCAGGCAGGGAGGTGGGGGTTTCCTCGTTGAGGGCGGACCGCCTGAGTTTGCGCCTCACTCAAGCCCTGCGTGCTGGGGGCGCCCAAATATTAACCGTGGCCATGGACGGCGCCTCTCAGCGCTTGCGGAACCTCCTGGAGCGCCGACACACAGAAGAGCACATTTTGCAAGCCGCCCTATGGGCCAAGGCATGCGGCATGCACCACCTCAAGCTTTATGTTATGTTGGGACTCCCCACGGAGGAGGCGGCGGACATTGAGGAGTTGGCCTGTTTGGTTGTGGCCTTGTCCAAGCAGCTTCCGGTGGTTTTGGGCATAGCCCCGTTTGTCGCCAAGCGCCACACGCCGATGGATGGTGCACCTTTTGCGGGCATTGCCGAGCTTGAAAACCGTTTACGCCTTTTGCGTGCACGTTTGCGAGGGAAAGCGCAACTGCGCTGCACCAGCCCTCGCTGGGCCTTTATAGAATATATGCTGGCCCAGTGTGGCCCGGAGGCGGGTTTAGCGGCAATGGAGGCATGGGAGAAGGGGGGGAAGTTTGCCCACTGGAGTGCGGCTTTTGACGAGCATGCGTTGAAGCCTTTTTTGGCCTGCCGAACAACAGAGCCTTCAGCAGCCGCCTGGCCAAAAGTGGGGTGTTAGCCCGGCACATGCCCCATGTGTTGCCCCCGCCCGCCCCCCGCGACAAGCCACACGCATTGTCTGCTGTATACAAAAGTTCCAGCACATATAGTTTAGACAAAACAAGCGCTTGACACTGAAGACCTTCATGTCTTATATTGTACTCAGGCATGCCGAAAAGTGGCCAAACAGGCCTACATGAAAGCAGGCCGAAGCAAAAGCATTACAAGGTACCGCAAGGTGCCACAAAGTGTTGTTAGGCGTTTCACATGAAGTGTTTTGCAAAAAAGAAAGGGAATAAGGGGTAGGAAATGAAAAAGCTTTTATTGTTGGGGTGTTTGTGTTTGGGCGGGTTGATGTTGGTGGGTGCAAGCGGGAGTTGCGAGCTTAAAGAAGGCGACAAGAAGGAGGAGAAGAAGGAGGAGAAGAAGGGCGAGGAGAAGGGCGAGGAAAAAGGCGAGGAAAAAGGAGAAGAAAGCACAGGGACCGACTTGTTGGAAGTCTGCAGACTTGTGGCCGAAATTGCTGTTATAGAGGATGCTTGTGAGAATCCCTCTGGCTACCGGGAGATGACCGAAGAAGATTTCGATGCCCTCGTTATCCAACAGAGGAGCAAATGCGACAGCAAAGAAACCCTGGAAGGGTTTTCGAGAGTCTGCAAATCACCGAAGGCCTCTGTCATAAAGCCATGTGCTGAGGCAGCAAGCGCGGCCAGGGACTGTCGAGAGTTGACGGAAGTTTTCGCAACAACGTGTTCGACATTATGTTCCTAACACTCAGCTGTTGAGCTTTCCAAGGGCCCCCTTTTGAGCGGGGCCCTTTTTCATGGCGCAGGTTGCGCTGCGGTTGGTTGTTGGGGGCGCCCACACGCATTGTCCGCTGTATACAAAAGTTCTAGCACAGATAGTTATAATTAAAACAAGGGGTTGACGTTGGTTGGGTTTGGGGTATATTTTGTATTCGAGACTGCCGAAAGGTAGGCTGAACAGGTTGAAGGTGTTGTTAGGTGATTCACAAAGAAATGGGAGAGGCGAAAGATGAAGAAGTTTTTGTTATTAGGGAGTTTGTGTTTGGCTGGTCTAATGTTGGCGGGGGCAGACGGAGGATGCGGGAAGAAAAAAAGCAGAAGCAGTAGCGGCGGCGGTGGTGGTGGTGGCGGCAGCGGCGGTAGCGTTGTCGACAAAAAAGACACAAAGTTAAGCACGGCTGAACACTGCAAGCTGGAAGTTGAAATAGGTAGATTTGCCTATTGTGCCGAGAAGGAAGGCCTAGCGGATGAGCTTGCGCTTTGCGAAAGCGACAAGAAGTTTGCAGAACAAGAGACAGCATACTGCAAGTCTCCGGATGCCGCCATGATGGAGGAAGTTCTCAAAGCTCTAAAAAAGACCGACGACTGTGATAAGCGATGGGATATTTACGAAAAGTCGGATTGGTGTTCAGCAGAAAAAAAGGAAGAGGGAAGCGACGAATGGATAAAAGCCTGCGGAGCTGGTGCCGAAATGCTTGTTCCTCTATATCTTTGTGAGGAGGAACTAGATTTCTACGGAGCATCTAACGCAGCTCAACAACAGGCCATAGAAGATTTGACTGCTAAGCTTTGCGAGAGCAAGCAAGGAGCAGAGTCGTTTTTAAAAGATTTGACGAGCGTGTTTAAGTGCAAAGAATTTTCAAGCCTATCTGCAATGCAAGCATGTGCAAAGACACTGAGAAATGCCGGAAGCTGTGAGGCAATGCGGGAAGCAACATGTGCAGGACTCTGTTCATAACACTCTGCTGTTGAGCACCAGGGCCCCTCACCAGAGGGGCCTTATTTTTGAATGTGCGTTCCCTAGGCCTTAGGGAGTTTGTTTTTGCTGGCATAGCTGGACCATTTTTGCTCCAAGGCAGCTTTGTCTTCGGCGAAGGTTTGGAGGCGAGCTTTTTCGGCTTTACGTTGAGCGCGTTGTTGTTTTTTGCCATAGAAGCTCATTTGGAAGAAGGTGCCGCCGAGGGTGAGGAAGGCGATGGTGGTGAGGATGGCCCAGGGGTTTTCGAGCACGCGCTTAGAAATCCACCCTCGCTGGTAGAGGCCCGCCAATATGCCCAAAACCAACATCCACGCGCCCAAAGCGGAGGCGATGAAAGCGCGTATATGGTTTTTCAAAATAAGTCCAATAGCGCCACCCACCAGGAAGGCGGGCACAAACCCCAGCAAAGGGTTTTTAAGTCCGAGATAAGCCACACAAGCAAAGGCTGAGGGGATGGCCAGAATGAGGAAGAGAACGGCCTCTGGCGTGCTCATTCCCACAATGCCCAGCAAGACGGCATATACCTGCTCGCTGTTGGCGAAGTCCGGCAGGGCCAACAGGCGAATAACGGGTTGACTCCAGGCGAAGCCGATGAGGGCGCCCATGAGGGCCATAACCAGGCGAAACGCAAAACCCTGGCCGACAATGAGGAAACAGAGCCCGAGGGCAGTGGCAAGGACAGCGCCCCAGAAAGGCCAATGGAGCAGCGTTTCCAGCCAGGCCTGGGGATTCCACTGGCCATAATTCATCGCCCATTGAAACCAGGGGGACATGGGGGTTTCAGCTCCTCAAGAAGACGACGAGGCCCAAGAATGCAGCGACAGCGAGGCACACCAAGGCATAGGCATAAGCAGAAGAGGGTGGCCGGGTATGCCCAGAGAGGGCTTGGGCGATGGCCTGTCGGGAAGGCGAAGGTGAGGGGGAGGGCCAGAGTTTGGCAAGCAAGGCCGGTGGTGCGGTGGCGTCCTCTGGGGTTTCTTCGGCGAAAGCCTTTGCTTGCGCGCGTGTGGCCACCATGTCTCCGGCCTCATAATGGAGGAAAGCCGTTTCCAGGGAAGAAGGCGAAGAGCTCTGTTTTGCGGCATGCTGTTGAGGGGCTGTTTCCTGAGGGGAAGGCGGGGCGTTCTTCTTCATACCGCGTTTTTTAGGGGACTTTGCCATGGCTTTCTTATATCGGTTTTTCTGAAAGGAATGTGGTGAAAAGTGCCTTGTCCCTGAGTCGTCGTCAACTGCTGACTTTTTTGGGCTCGACTTTTTTGGCCTCAAGGGCGTGGGCTTTTGGAGAGAGCTCACGTTGGGTGCCGGCCATGGCGCAATATACGGGCAAGTGGGACTCAAGGCGCTCTGCTTTGAGGCGTTTTTCCTATGAAGTCCAAAGGCGCACCGCGACGGAGGTGGTGTTGGAGCCCATTCCCATACGTTTGGACAGTCCTCGCCTATTTGAATTGCCCTTTCTCTATTTTGGCGGGGAGGGGGGGTTTGCGCCCTTGGAGCAGGGTACGCGGCAAAACATACGGCGTTACCTTGAGGTTGGCGGGTTTATTTTGGCGGATGCCAACGGTAGCGGTGGTGGTTTTGAAGACAGTTTCAGACGAGAGATGTCCCAGGTATTGCCGCAGGCCCCTATGGTTGAGCTGAGTGCGGAGCATGTTTTGTTTAAAAGTTTTTATATGCTGTCCTCAGCTGCGGGGCGAGGGGGGGTGAGTCCCTTTTTGGAGGCTTGTCTTTTGGGGAGGAGGGTGGCGGTGGTGTTGGTGCCGAATGACTTAATGGGGGTATTTGCGCGCAACGAGGCAGGGCATTTTGAATACCCCGTCATACCCGGTGGGGAGAGGCAGAGGGAGATGGCGATTCGCCTGGCCATTAACCTTATTATTTATGCCCTTTGCCTTGACTACAAGGATGATGCTGCGCACCTTCCCGCGTTGGTGAGGCGTCGGCGCTAATGGAGTTTCCTGCGCTGCATACTTCCGAGTGGGTGAGTTTTTCGCCTTTGCCGGCGTGGTTATGGTGGGGGGCTGTTTTCTTTTGTATGCTTTCATTGGGGGCGGGTTATTGGGGCCTTCGCCGAGAGCGCAGTGCCCTCATGCGCCGTTTGTTGTTGGGGCTTCGCTGGTTGGCTGCGGCCATGTTGTTGTTGTTTCTCTTGGAGCCGGGCCAGCGCAGCAGGACTTTGGCCCACTTGCCCGGGCGAATAGCGCTGCTTGTGGACCAGACGGCCTCCATGCAGTTGCCCTCCCGCCCTGGTGGAGAGACGCGCATGGCCGAAGCTTTGAAGGTGGTGCAAGCTTTATTGGAGCAACGTAGCGAGCGTCCCGAGGGGGTGGAGTTGTTTGGTTTTGGGGAGAGTTTAATGCCTGCCACATTGGCATGGATGGGGGAGGAGGTGCCGAAGGCAGAACATACGGATTTGTTAGCGGGGTTGAGGGCGCTTTCGCAGGCGACTCAAGGCAGCAAGCCTTTGGTGGGGGTGGTGTTGGTTTCCGACGGGGCGGACAACACCCGCCTACGCCACGGCATAAGTGCCCAGGCGGCAGAGTTTTTGAAGGGGTTAGGCATTCCTGTGTCCACGGTATTGGTGGGCGAAGAGAATTTGAAGGACGTTGCCATTGAGCGCATTCAGCCCGATGGTTTTGCGTTTGTCCGCAGCAAGCTACAGGTGGACGCGAGCATACGCATACGAGGTTTTAAAGGAAAGAAACTCAGTGTTTCTCTCAAAAGCGAAGGGCAACTTATGGCTTCCAAGGAGATTCAGGCGGAGCTTGAAGACGAGGTACAGACGGTTGCTTTTGAAGTGACGCCCGACAGGACGGGGCGTTTTGTTTACACGGTGGGGGTGGAGGTTTCTCCAGAGGAGGTATTGGTTGACAACAACGAGCGCTCCTTCAGTCTCAAAGTGATTCGGGACCGCATTCGTGTTTTGTTGGTTTCAGGGCGTCCCTCTTGGGAGGAGCGGTTTTTGCGTGGGCTGTTGAAGGAGGACTCCAACATTGAGTTGATAAGTTTTTATATTTTGCGCAACCATGACGACCCAACCGAAGTCAGCAATGAGGGGGAGGAGATGTCGCTGATACCTTTTCCGATGCGTGAGATTTTTGATGAGCAGTTGGCCAGTTTTGACGTGGTGATTTTTCAAAACTTTGGCTATAGCGAGCCGCAGTTGATGATTTCTCTTTATGAGGGGAATTTGGAGAGATACCTTTTTCGCGGGGGGGCATTTTTACTCATGGGGGGGGACCGCTCTCTGGGGGAGTCCAAGCAGGGGTTTCAGGAGTTGGCGCGGGCACTTCCGGTGGAGGCAGCCGGGAGGGCGGAAGTCCAACTTTTCTCTCCCCACCCTACACCTGAGGGTTTGCGCCACCCCATAACGGCGTTTGGGAAAGACAGTGAGGAGACGAAGCGTTTGTGGGCCCAACTACCGCTGTTGCAAGGCCTCAACCGCACGCGTGCGAAAAAAGCGGCGACGGTGCTTTTGGAACACCCCACGCTTTCGGCGGGTGCGCAGAGGCTTCCGGTATTTGCCCTATGGGAATATGGCCGTGGCCGTGTAGCGGCACTCATGGTGGACTCGACATGGCACTGGGCTTTTTTAGCGCACTCTACGGGAGCGCCCTCTCACAGTTATGAGCGTTTTTTCAAGAATACGCTGCGGTGGTTGACGAGGGACCCGGAGTTGACGCCATTGCTTATAGCGGCAGACGCCCCACGTTTTTCAACAGGGAAGGTGGTGGGGGCGAGCCTGAAGACCCGCACAGTGGACTATGCTGCTGCGCCGCACACGCGCATAAGCCTTGAGTTGGTTTCTCTAGAAAAGCAGCAGCGTCTCCAGGTGCTCGAGCTTGAAACCGACGAAGAGGGGCATGCGCATGTTGAATTTAACGGGCTTGAGAGAGGCGCCTATAAGCTGTTGGCCCGCGGTATTGTTGCAGCGGAGCAGGAAAGTCAGGATGCTTTTGTCATAGAGCCATTGGGAGAAGAGCGCTCGACGGCGAGGGTTTCCTCGCAGCTTTTGAAGTCCATTTCAGAAAGCACGCAGGGGCGGTTTTTCAAAAGCAACGCTGTTTCCCTCAAAGAGGTTCCGCTGAAGCAGCCGGCGCCCATAGAAATTGACCGTTCCAAGGATGAGCCCAAGTGGGACAGGTGGTATTTTTTCGTTTTATTTGTTGTGTGTTGTATGCTGGAGTGGGCACTAAGACGTCGCCTGGGTTATGTCTGAGGGTGTTTAGGGGGAGGGCCTTCAAGAGGGAGATGCGTAGATGACAAAGGAAGAAGCTTGGTCTTTGCTGGCTTTTTGGGGCATACGGACTGGGATGACGTTGTCTTTGTGTCATATGCCCTCTGAATTTCGAGAGAAATTTCTACCTTTTCTGGAAGGTGTCCATTTAATGGACGAGTGCAAGACGGGGGTAGACATTATTTTATTTTTCGGAGGCAGCAAGAGGGAGCTGGTAGAATATTTGCCGAAGTTGTCTCAAAAAATGTCCGTAAACGGTAGAATTTGGGTATTTTTTCATGGAGGGGGGCCCGAGGGAGAGGGCCTGAGTGAGGAGTTTGTGCGCTGGGTTGCCTTACATGTGGGTTTAGCGGATGATCGGCGTTGTCCGGAGGTATTGGGCTGGTTGGGGCTTCGGCTTAAGTGGCGTCCGCGCTCAAAACGTTTGGAGAAACCAAGTTTTTGTTGTTGAAGTCTTTACAGAGGGGGGAACTTCTGAAAGCCTAGGCTTGTTTTCGAGTTTGACGGGAGAGGCGTCCCTTAGGGTTTTGCTTTTGGTAGTGGTTAGCGAGTGCAGGCTTTTGAGGGGCCGTATTTTGGGGGTTTTCCCCCTTGGAGCTTATATGGGCAGGCATTGTCGTTTGCAGAAGCAAGGAAAGCGGCTTTTAGGCTCCGCCATTAAATTCTTTAAGTGCAGCGCTGGTCGAATTCTTTGTGTTTCCCGTCCCAAAGGGTTTCGTTCCAACGGGCTGCAAATGGGATTTCAACATGAGCAGTGTTCTTATCATCAACGCGACAGGACGCGAGACGCGCGTCGCATTGGTGGAGAATGGGCATATTTCGGAGTTTTATTTAGAGCGTAAAAAAGACAAAGGAATTGTCGGGAACATATACAAAGGCAAGGTAACGCGTGTGCTGCCGGGCATGCAAGCGGCCTTTGTGGACATAGGCATAGGCAAGGCTGCCTTTCTCTATGTCAACGATGTGTTTTATGACCCGGAGTTTTCGAAATTCCACTATGAATTGACAGAAGGGGAGAGTGACGAGGAGGTAGCGGACGTTCCTGAGGAGCCGGAGGAATTGGCGCAGGAGGAGCCGGTTATTTTGGAATTTTCTCCGGAGGGGCAGCAAGCCGAGCTATTGGGTTTGTCGGGTGTAGCGGCAGAAATTTCTGCAACTTCTTTGGAGGAGTCGCCATTGGGGCAAGAGCCGTTGGTGTTGGACGCAGGAGAGGCAGAGGGGGAGGGGGTAGCGGAAGGAGGCGCCGGGGTACCGACAGGAGCAGAGGTGATTGCGGCCACTTTGGGAGAAGCCCCTCCCCTCAGCGAAGAAGAGGTGCAGCTTCGCATATTGGAGCGTCGTGCGGGTTTTCGTGTATTTGAGGAAAGGCGCAGCAGGCGTACGGCCAAAATTGAGGAGCTTTTGCAGGTAGGCCAAGAAGTGTTGGTGCAAATTTCAAAGGACCCCATTGGCACCAAGGGCGCGCGTTTGACTTCCCACATTTCCATTCCGGGCCGTCATTTGGTTTTCATGCCGACGGTTGACCATGTTGGCATTAGCCGGCGTATTGGCAACGACAAGGAGCGGCGGCGGTTGCGGGAGATTGTTGAGCGTTTGAGGCCGCCGGGGACGGGTTTTATTGTGCGCACAGTTGCAGAGAATGTCACCCAGGAGAAGCTTGAGGCCGACATTCGTTTTCTTTTGGAGGTATGGAAAGGCACTTTGCGTGAGAATGAGGCGCGCAAGACGCCGGGGTTGCTTCACCCGGATTTGGACCTCATTTTGCGTGCGACGCGAGACTTGTTTGCGCGGGACGTTGAGCGTTTGGTGATTGATGACCGCGACGAATACATGCGTGTCCTCCATTTTGTTTCTGCGCAGGACGCTGCGTTGAGGGAGCGTGTTTCTCTGCATGAGAATGGGGAGCCCATATTTGACGCCTATGGCATTGAGGAAGAGATTAAGCGTGCGCAGCAGCGGAAGGTTTGGCTGAAGAGTGGTGGCTACCTCATTTTTGACCAAGCGGAGGCGTTGACGGCGGTGGATGTGAATTCAGGCCGCTATGTGGGGAAGAAGAGTCTCGAAGAAACCATTACAAAAATTAATGTAGAGGCGGCCAAGGAGATTGTCTACCAGTTGAGGCTTCGCAACATTGGCGGCATTATTATTTGCGACTTCATTGACATGGAGAAGTCCCAAAACCGGGACAAAGTATTTAAAGCGTTGCAGGAGGCCTTGGGGCGGGACAAGGCGAAGACGAACGTATTGCGTATTTCCGAGTTGGGGTTGGTGGAGATGACGCGAAAGCGGGTACGCGAGTCCATAGGGCGGGTTGTCTATGAGGATTGTGGTTATTGTGACGGCCAAGGGTATGTAAAGACAATTTCGACGGTGGCCTATGAAATTTTCAGGGAGTTACGTCGTTCCACAAGTGCGTTGAAGGACCCGACGCTTGTCATTCACTGCAATATGGATGTTGCGAGTTTGTTGTTAGGGGAGGAGAGGGGGGAGTTGCGCCACCTCATGGACAGGCTGAACAAGTCCATTTATGTGCGAGGGCAGCACAACTACCACCGCGAGCAATATGACATTTATGCGCGCTCCACGCTGGGCCCGGAGCACAGGATTGCCTCTTCGAGGGAGCATTTGGAGAATGCCGGCAGCTATGGCGCCCCCAAGCCGAGCCGCCATTCGGAAAGTCGTCATTCAGAAAGTCGTCATTCAGAAAGTCGGCATTCAGAAAGTCGGCATGCGGAGGGGCGCTCTTCAGAAGGGCACGAGCGTGGAGCCAAGCGGAGCTCCAACCGTGAGCGTTCGCGCAAGGACTCGAGGAAGCCGTCCAGGCGTCCGGGGGAGGGGCGGGTGGTGGAGGAGAGGGCGGCGCACAAGGAGCGGATAAAGGAGAGGGACGAAGAGGGTGGTGAGGCTTCATATGAGTGAGATGTTGGAGCCACGGTGTTTGTGGTGGAGATGGGAGCTCATTTCCAGGAGGGAAGTGTGTTTGTCGAAGTCCGAAAGTTTATTCGTGCGCTGAAGCAAGGCTCCTCGAAGCGGGGGAGGATGGTGGTTTCGGCAGGCCACCTCACATTCATTTCGTTGGTATCCGTCATGCCGTTATTGGGTGTGGCCCTAGGCATCATCCAATGGTTTTATGGGCCACGGCTTTCTTTGTGGCTGATGCAGTGGGTGCAAAGTCTGGTTGAGCCGGGGATGCATGCGAGGACGGAGGCTATTTTGCAGCGGTTTTTTTCAACATTTTCATCCGTTGCGATGGGCTCTGTCTCGTTTTTCTTTTTATTGTTGTCCGCGGTGGCATTGTTGCAGCATTTGGAAGCTGCATTCAACGAGATTTGGGGCACTTCCAAGCGCAAGCATTATTTTACGAGGGGGTTTTCCTATTTAGCGGTATTGTTATTAGGGCCGGTGGCGATAGGGGTTTTGTTGTCCGGGAGCATTCTGTTCAGGCGTTTATTGGAGAAGTGGGAGGGCCCGTGGCTTTCTTTCATGGGGGTTGGGGTTTCCATTTTTGTTGTATTGGGAGGGCTTGTTGTTCTCTATAGGTTTTTGCCTCAAGTAGCCGTTTCATGGAGGGCGGCGTTTTTGGGGGCGTTGGGGGCCGGCATGTTGTGGGAGTTGGCCCGCTCCCTCTACCAAGGTGTGGCCCGTTCTTTTTACCAAGCCAATGTGGTATGGGGCTCTTTGGGTGCCTTCCCCCTGTTTTTGACATGGCTCTACCTCTCGTGGTACATTTTGCTGTTGGGGGCGCGTTTGGCCTATGCTTGGGAGCACCGGAATTTCCAAGAGGCCTTCAAGCGTCTTCACATGCACCCGCGAGCCTATGAGTTAATTGGGGCGAGGATAGCGAAGGAGTTTTCGCTGGCAGGGCTGGAGGAGCCGCAGGCCTTGAGTTTGGGCATATTGGCCAAGCGGTTGAAGCTTCCAGAGCAGAGGGTGGAGGAGGTGGTATTGCTGCTTTTGAAGGCAGAAGTGCTGGAGTGGGCTCAAAAAGAAGCGTTTTTGCCCACCAAACCCCTGACAGAATTGACATTAGCTGATATTAGCTTAGCGGTTGGAGCCATGCCATCCTTCTATAGACATGTTTCAGGAGAGACACAGCCTTCCATTGCAGAAATAGAGAAGCTGTTTTTTTCCATAGATGAAGACAATCTAAGTCGGCTAAGAGGCATGAATTGGGCGGCTTTGGCGAATTTATAGAAACGCCTTTATTTTTAGGAGGCTTTGGTGCAGGTTGGGTTTTGGTGGATTGAGTTTTGGGAACCCAGAGAGAAATGGCGATGTTGAAATCCGATATAGTAAACAAATTGGTAGAAGACAGGAAAATGACTTTGAAGCAAGCGGAGGCCACCGTCGAGACGATTTTTGGCTCGATGCAGGACGCGCTGATTCGAGGTGAAAACATAGAGATTCGGGGTTTTGGTGCATTCCATACCAAAGAATATGGCGGCTACCAGGGGCGCAACCCCAAAACCGGCGAAACCATTCCTGTCAAGCCCAAGCGAGGCCTCCTGTTCCGTACGGGCAAGGAGTTGAAAGAGCGCATTAACCAAGCGGGCGCGCAGAGAGATGCGTCACCAGAAGACTAAGCTGCTTTGTTGAAAAAGCCCAAAGCTTGTCGCCTTGCAGTGAACAAGCCTGTGTCCTGGTTTTTTCGCCAAGGAGGACAGGCTGATGGGGTGGGTTTATCCAAAGAATTTTCCATTGGGGCTTGCCTTGTAAAAGACACAATGGAATAAGCGAGGAAACATGAATGACGGACTGCAAATACCAGAGCACCTCTGGAGTATTTTAGAGTTGATGGAACAGGAGATGGGTGTGCCCCAAAACAGCCTGGTATGCCAGGCCATTTTCACCTTGGCGCGCCTCAATGGTTATGTGGTTTCCGGGCATGTGCCTGTACACAATGCGGTTTCGGAGACTGGGCTCCAAGGGGTGGCCAACTATGAGGGAGCCATTGCGAGTTCTCCAGAACATTCCTCCAGTAAGGATATGGTTTTGAGGTTGCCCCCTCCCGAGCACGACGTGGAGAAAATTCTCAACGAACAAGAAAGTGGTGTTTATGGTGAGGTGGAGGTTGGGGAGGAGGCTGGGGTGGAACTCTATATGTTGATTCCTGGGAAGGAGCCCATTCTCATAGAGGGGGACGAATTCATCATCGGCCGCGGGAAAACTTGCGACTGTGTCATTGACTCCAACCGTGTCTCAAGGCAACACGCGCGGATTACTCGCGAGGGGGACACCTTCATTCTAGAAGACCTCAACTCTTCGAATGGGACTTTCTTCGTTGAGAAACAAGGAGGCTTTGACAAGAAACACGAGAATTTTGACAAGAAACACGAAAAAATAATGCGTCGGGAAATTTCCAACGAGGACGAGTTTATTTTCGGCACCGAGCGGGTTATTTTCTATATTCAATAGGTTTCCACCGCCCTATTTGACTTCAAACTCGCCGACAGTCACCACTTCTTTCTGGTTTTGCAGGCGCAAGGTGACGGGCTGCTCCTTTTGTTTGGCTGTGCCAAAGCCGGTGAAGAAATTCAGTTGCAAACTGGTGCTTCCCGAAACCGTCTGTTGGTTGTGGCCATAGAATTGAGCCTGCACGAGGTATTTGCCGGGTTTGGCTTTTTTCAACAAAAATTCCTCGGGGCCATAGCCGCCGGTGAAGTCCGCTGAAATGCGCCCGCCTTGGTAGCTTAGGGAGTGCCCATAATAGACTTTTTCGCCGTTGGGGTCTGTCACCCACAAGTCAATGTCCGTGTTGTCGCTGTCCCAGCTGAGCACCACACGCAAGTCCACGGGGAGGTTTTTCAAAAGGCGCGTGTCCATGGCCGAGGTGTTGGGTTTGGTTTTGGCCGAAGCCGCAATGGCGTTGAGCTCTCCCAACGCAATCAACTCTATGCCGGGGAAACGGCCATGCCAGGGGCGGGAAACCACCTCATAGAGGTTGTCGACGGCTTTTTGTGTTTCGCCGAGTTTGGCCCAAGCCAGGCCCAAATCCCTCCAGGACTGTGGCTCATTCGGCGAAAGCTCCAGCACGCGCTCCAACAGCCAAACCGCCAAGTCAGCGCGGCTTGCCTGCAAGAGGCGGTAGCTCAGCACGCGCAGAATGTGGCGGCTTTCAAGGTTCATCTCCGCGAGGTTGGAAAGCACACGAAGCGCCAAAGCGGTTTCGCCCTTGTCAAAGAAAATGTCGGCAACGTCGAGGAAGAAAGCCGTGCTGTTGACATAGCCAGGCCGCTCGTCGAGATAAACACGATAGAGTTGTGCCTTGGAAGCCTTCTTCAAACGCTGCACATAGGGCGCATTGGACTCCCACTTTTTCAGCTGAATGGTGGCCTGGGTGGGGGCAGAGGGTGAGGCAGCCTTCGCGCGTCCCGCGAGGCTGGCGGAGCCACCAGCAGCGAAGCTGCGCGACGCCCCCGCAGGCATGCGCTCTCGTCGCATGGGGGCGGGCTGTCTCAAGGGTGCTGAAGCGGGTGGGGGGGGGCTGGCTGTGCTCCTAGACTCTTCCAGGGCGTTGAGCATGGACATAGGCATCCTTTCTTCTCTTTCATCCACAGAGTCTCCGGTTTTTTTCTTTTCGGCCTGGGGTTTGTCTTTTGGAAACTCCTTTTCCCACCACTGCAATTTTTGTTGGAATTGAGAAAGCACCTGCTCAACGTGCGCGGCCTTGCTTTGCTCAGCTTTGTTGCGTGCATAACCCCGTTGGCGCTCATATTCGGCGCGCAATTCTGCAGGCGGCACAATTTCATGGCGCACATAGTCCTCGACGCGGTCAAGCACAATGAGGGAGGTGTTGCGCGTCACAAGGCCAAAGGCTTTGCCGAGGCGTTGAATTTGGGCGCGGTTCAGCTCATATTCGGCTTCAAGCTCACTCACGCGAAGGCGCGCCCACTCCTGGGCTGCAAACTCTCCGGCCACGTTGGTGGCTGTCACGTTGAAGTTTTGTTTCTCTTTGCGTCCGTTGGGCAAAAGCCATTCCACCTCAATATTCGTCGACGGTGCCGTCAAAATGCCCGCCACGGCCAAGCCACTCAAAGCCGAGGAATTCCAGGAGCGTGCCAACTCCTTGGCGCCGGTGGCCCGCAAAGTGAGCACGCGAGGTGCGGCTTCGCGCAAGCTGCGGGCAGCTGCAGCAGGCTCCTCCCGCATGAGGTCCACCCAAGCGCCGCCACTGTTTTCGGCCAGGAGGCGCAAGCGGTTGATGTCGGCAGAAGCGGCGGCGTTGACAGCCAATACCGGGGCCTCAAAGCGCACAAAGTTTGGAGAGCCAAAGTTGACAAGCCCATCCGAGAACAACAGCACCGCCTCCACAGGTGTTGCAGGGCGAAAGGCCGAGGCGCTGGTTGCGCCGTCATAAACCACTTTTTCCAAAACGGCCCGCAGTGCGGACCAGTCACCGTTTTTCACTTGGAAGCGGCCCATGTCCTCGGCCGTGTCTCTGGCCAAAGTCAACACCACCTCGGTGTGGCGCACAGCCGCAAACCACGCATCCAACAACATGAATTCGCGGTCATGCTCGCGCTTGTCGCCGGAGCCTGAAGCGTCCCATAACAAAGCCACCCGAGAAGGGGCAGGGCGCTCTGCGCGCTCAAAGGCCACAGGCGGCAACTCCGCATAAAAATAAGAGGTGTTGTCTTTGTTTTCAACAAGGAGTTGGGGGCCGGGGGGTTGGGCCAACAACACCTCAATGCGCTCCCCGGGTTTCACCTTCTCGCGGCGAAACTCCAACTTGGCCTCACCCTCCCGCTGCCACCATTCCCCCCCGGGAAGGCCACTGACAATTTTGCTTTTCTCAACCACTACCCCTGTGCTGCGAAGGCGCACCTCCAACACGTCCAACAACTCCGCAGGAGGCAAGGCCAGGCGATAGAGTGCAGCGTTGTTGCTGTCTGTGGGCATTCGCTCCACAAGGGTGAGAGAAACCCTGCGCTCTCCCTTGGCCGGTAGGGGATAAATCCGCAGTTTAAAGTTGTTGCCCTGTGTTGCTTCCAGCAGGGCAGGGTCCACCCGTGTGCGGATGACTTCTTCGAAAATTTCCTGGCCCTTGGCTTTCTCAACGGGGACGGCTGGGCGCAAATGGCCGTCTATGTCCAAGGCGAAACCCGTCACCTGTTGTCCCTCCAGCAGGGGGAATTGCAACTCGCCTTCCAATATGCGTGCGTTGGGGTTTTTGAAGACAAGCTCCAAAGTGGTTTTGGCCAAACGCCCCGCCATTTGTCCCTCCACCTTTATGGACACCAACTGAATGGGCTCAGCCGAGGTGTCCACAAGCCATATTAACGGCGGAGGGGGGGGTGGCCTAGGGGGAAGTACCACGCGCCCCCGCTGGGGCGTGGTAGGCTGCGCCCAAACACTCCATGCCAACCCAAACAACACCACAAGCTTTAGAAAACAACGCATACACTTCTCCTTGGCGTTGGAGAGAAAACCCCAGGCCCTGCGCCCTCTCCCCGCTCTCTCCTTTGTTTTGTTTATACCGAAACCCTCTGCAATTTGAATGTTTCAGTATGGGTGAAACAAGACGCAGGCGCACATGGGCAAGGCTGAAAAGTGTGTGTGGGGGCCATGCAAGAAGTTTTGGGTATGCATGGCCTTGGAGGGGCTAGCTGTCCAAGCGGTTACGCAGCAAGTTGTTGATGACAGCCGGGTTTGCCTTGCCTTGCATGGCTTTCATGACTTGGCCTACCAAAAAGCCAAAAACCTGCTTTTTGCCTGAGCGGTATTTCTCCACTTCGCTTGCCTGGGTTGCAAGCACCGTTGCAATGGCTGCCTCTATGGCGCCCGTGTCTGAAACCTGAGCGAGGCCCTTGGCTTCAACAATTTGCTCAGGCTCCTTGCCTGTGCGGAACATTTCAGCAAACACCTCTTTGGCCGCATTCAAAGAAACTTTTCCCTCGTCAACGGCCTTCAGCAGGCGGGCAAACTGCTCCGGTGAAAACCTCAAGGCAGAAAACCCAAGCACCTCCTCCTTCATCATACGCAGAAGCTCCCCCATTACCCAGTTGGAGAGTTTTTTGGCGTCGGCATAGTGCACAAGGCAGGCCTCAAAATATTCGGCCAACTCACGCTCAGAGGTGAGTACTGAAGCGTCATAGGGTGGAAGCCCCAGGCTTTCAACATAGCGGCGGCATTTGGCCTTGGGCAATTCCGGCAAGGTTTTTTTCAAAGCTTCCACTTGGCTTGCCGGGACAAACAGGGGGGGCAGGTTGGGCTCAGGGAAATAGCGGTAGTCCTGGGCATTCTCCTTGGAGCGCATGGAGCGCGTCTCGTTTTTTTCTGCATCCCAAAGGCGTGTCTCCTGCACCAGTTTGCCACCGTTTTCCAAGACGGAAACCTGTCTTGCAATTTCATATTCAATGGCTTTTTGCACATAGCGGAAGGAGTTGATGTTTTTAATTTCCACGCGGGTGCCCAGAGTGGTGGAGCCCTTGGGCGCAATAGAAACGTTGGCATCACAACGGAAGGAGCCCTCCTCAAGGTTGCCGTCGTTGACGCCAATATAAACGAGAATGTCGCGAAGGGTACGCAAATAGGTGGTGGCCTCTTCTGCTGTTTTGAGGTCCGGGTAGCTGACAATTTCAAGCAGGGGTATGCCCGCTCGGTTCAAATCCACCAGAGACTCTCCGCTTTGGGAGTCGTGCATGAGTTTGCCCGCATCCTCCTCCATGTGAATGCGACGAATGCGAATGTGGCGCTCACTTCCCTCTGGGGTGGGAATGCTCAACGTGCCATATTCACAAATGGGCAACTCGCTTTGTGTCACTTGGAAACCCGAAGGCAAGTCCGGGTAGAAGTAGTGTTTTCTATCCCAGTGACTTTCCAGGTTGATGGTGCAATTGAGCGCAAGGCCTGTACGGATGGCCATGTCGACAACGGCTGCGTTGAGTTTGGGCAAAGTGCCCGGTATGGCCATGCACAGGGGGTGGACGTTTGCGTTGGGTTCTGCTCCAAAACGCGTCGAAGCTCCGCAGAACAATTTGCTTTGCGACAAGAGTTGCGCGTGGACTTCAAGGCCGATGGTGGGTTGATAATTCATGCGCGCCAACCTAACTCAAGACAAACCAAAGGTTGAGAACAAATGATGCAAAAAAAAGGCCACCTTCCAAAAAGGCAAAAAAACAGGCTCGGTTTTGCCGAGCCTGCTTTCACTCTAACTTTGCTTTTTGTTTTAATTTAGCTTGCCTTAGTTGAGCTTGGAGGTGCACTTGCATATTCTGATGTCGGCGTTGCACTCCATTCCTGCCGGGCACCCACCACAGCTGCTGGGACAAACACAAGCGTTGCTGGCGGTGTCGCATGTGCGAGAGCCGCTGCATTCAAGCGTGTTACGGTCAAAATACATGTCCTCTTCGCACGGCAACGGCTCCTTGGAGGTTTCCCAAGCGCGATAGGAAATCACCACATGGCTTTGGTCGTTCGGGCGGCAATTTCCGAAGAAATTGACTGTCCTATAGAGGCCATTGTAGTCAAAACCATTCACTCGACTGCGTGGCACGTCGGCGTTGTTGGCGCATGCGCCTATGGGGTTTTCAACGGCCACGCGCAGAGAAGCGCCGATGAGCGGTTTTTGCGTCTCAATGCCTTGGCTGCCAATGGCATTGTCCACAATTTCTCTCATGGCTTCT
>WQTM01000215.1 GCA_009786315.1 Pseudomonadota bacterium
TGTCGCTTTCTGTAAAACAGGCTCTGCCCTCTGCTTTGAAACAAGTGCTGAGTCCGCCGCGAAACGAGGCTCAACTTGTTGGCGAAACTCCAAGCCCATTTCTGGCGCCTGGTTTTGAGTCTCAACATGGGTTGCCGTTTTCTGCAAAACAGGCTCTGCCCTCTGCTTTGAAACAAGTGCTGAGTCCGCCACGGAACGAGGCTCAACTTGTTGGCGAAACTCCAAACCCATTTCTGGCGCCTGGTTTTGAGTCTCAACATGGGTTGCCGTTTTTTGCGAAACAGGTTCTGCCCTATGTCTTGGAGCAACCTGATCGGCATGTTGCAACCTAGGCGGAACAGCAGCCTCCAGCTCAACACTCGGCGTTTGCACCGCTGAATATGGTGGCGCGTCAACACCAACAGCATTTGTCAATATTTGTGTGGACGTGTCCTCTGGAAAAAAAGCATGCCCCCCAGGTTCCGCCTGTTTGAGGTATTGTCCGCTATGCTTTGCATCACTTATAAAGCTTTGAAAAAAACCCATCGCCTTGTCCCTCAAATATTTTTCAAAATCTATCGGGTCAGTGCCTGCCGGTATTTATGCCAAAACAATCAGACAACTAGACAACAACATTCCTGCCACGTTCAATCAGCTTCAAATAAAGTCGCCTGCGTTCGCGGGACAGGGAGAAAATCTCTCGCTCGCTCCAGTGGTATTCACTTGCCAGCGCGTGCACCTCTTGAAACAGTGCTTCATGTCTCGTCGTATTCAACCAATAGGGGTTTATCTCCATCTGCTGTGGCCGCTTGCACTCCGGACAAGCAGTGGCAAGCACCGTGCCTATATGCGGCGAAACCTCGTCGAGCACTTCTTCTATTTTCTGCAAAGCATCCGCATTGAGCTCATTGACATAGCCGGTAGGGACCGGCCCCTCGTTGATGGAAAGCAGGCAGGCGGATAGTAACTGCACAACCGCCTCCTCCTCGTCGAGCCCTGTAATACGTTCCTGATCTGCACCATTGGGTAACCGCAGACGTAACCTGCTCTCACCCAAAATGACTTCCGCAAACGGAAAACCCTCTCCCGCGGCCTTCACAGGCAATTGCTTGGGGTTGAGATATAAGTCGAAGGGCTGTTCGCAAACATCGCAACAACCCTTCAACCAATAGCCGCCCCCCTGCAATATGTACGAGAGATTCAGCATCAGCCACTGCCGGTCTGCCATCGCCAGCGAAGCAACCTGCTCCGGCACAACAGCTTCTCCACCAATGCTCAACACCACCGCACTCAAAACCTCGCTGACAACAGCCGGCAGATTGCCTCTGCCCACCATCGCCTCGCTGACTCGCTCTTCAAGCCAACCGTCAAGAGGACGCAATATGGCGTCACACCTGCACTGGCCCTCCATGAGCAAACCTCCCGGTAGTGTTATAGGAATCCCTGTCTGCATAACCCGCCTTAGGACTCCGAGGGCTCACTCACCGAGCCGTCCCGCTCCCAACCCTCGTGCTCCAGTTTGATGGTTTGAATCCCTACCTGGTTCATCGTCCCTGCGTCAAAATCCGGTAAGGCTTGGTATTCCGAAACCCAGGCACGGAAAATTTTGTAGGAAATGACAGGCGTCCCTTGGAGATTCATAACGTTGATGACGATGTTCTTTCGAAACTTCTTTAGCGACATCCCCATGTCACCTTGGATGTTATTCACTAGGTTGGCCCATTCTTCAAACACCGGATCATGCGTCAACCCTTGCTCCAGGGTAATGGGCTCATATTTCGTCCCACCAGGTAGCTTGCGCTCATGGGTTGGATCTCCCGCAGTACGCCAAGAGACAGCTTCCGTGCTTTTCTTCAGTGCCGTCATCTTGCGCAGACCAGCAACCGGCTTGCCATCAATCAACACCTGAAATTTGAATGTCCTATAAGGATCATAACGTTCAGCATTTACATTAAATAGGGGTGCAGGCATGATAAATCTCCATTATTGTTGAGCAACTTTCTGTTGAATACGAACGATGACGAACTCCGCAGGTTTGAGCGGAGCAAAACCCACTTCGACGATAACCTTGCCGAGATCTACATCGGCCTGCATCATTGTGTCGTCTAGGTTACAGCGAACGAAATAAGCATCCGAAGCCTTCTCGCCCTGGAAAGCACCAGCTCGCCACAAACCATTCATGAAAGCGTCGATATTGACACGCAACGAGGACCATAGACGATGATCGTTCGGCTCAAAAACCGCCCACTGAATGTTGGTGTAAATGCTCTCTTCAATCATACTGGCTGTGCGCCGGACAGGGAGATAACGCCATTCAGGCAATGCCTTGGTGGCCAAAGTGCGGCTCCCCCAAATGACAGGACCTGCCCCAGGTATTTTGCGAATGCAATTGATACCCAGAGGATTGAGGTGGCCCTGCAATTTGTCATCAACATTGTCAGCCAACCCCGCAACTCCCAATAAGGCTGTCTCTACACCTGCAGGCGCTTTCCAAACACCACGGCGTTCGTCAATTTTCGCCCACATCCCCGCAACAAAACCGCTGGGAGCAACCATCAACGTCGGTGGCTCCAATGACGGCTCCTCCCCTTCCTCCGCTGGCTTATAGGAAGGATTGGCAACCTCTATCCAAGGGTAGTAGGCGACGGAAAACTTGCTGGAGGGTAAACCCAGCGCTCCGACACTTGCAGCATCTACGAGTCGCTCCTCTTGAGCAAGGTCAACAATGACCATGCGGTTTTTCATGTCCTCTGCATGGGAAATTGCAGCCGCAATAATGCTCTTGTCCACCGCGTTGCTTATGCCTGGGCTCAACACCTTTCCGGGCAGGCAGATGATGCTGATGTCGCGTATCTTCTCTAGCGCACCAAAAACATCTTCATAGTTTTTGGCAATCGCACCCTCTCCAACATTGACAATGTAGGCGCCACCACCTCCATTGAGGAAAAAATTGTAAACCGCAAACCCCATGGCGTCGATTTCACCTGCCGCCAATTGCGCCGCTCCACCCCCTTCTGCTTCCTCTTCTCCCTCTTCTTCTTCCTCGCCTCCCTCTTCTTCTTCGCCCTCCTCAACCTCTTCCCTCTGGAAACCAAATGCCTCTACGTAATCCACCCACCTGAAAATCAGCTTGGGCTCATTGAGTTTACCCTTTATCGTTTTTCCAATGAAAAGAGCTGTTGAGGTGCTCGCACTCTCAATCGGCCGAACCCCACTGTTAATTTCTTCAATATATACACCAGGATACGTCGCCATGCTTATACCTTCCTTATGTTAAGAGACCATTCCCTAAACCCTGACAAGTCTCTGTCAAAAATGACGTCAACTGCAGAAATCTGTTTCTCCCTGCCTTCATATTTCCCGTTTGGCGCGGCAAAAACCTGCCCCCGCCCACATTCTTCATGCGCGCTCCTTCTATAAAATTAACGCAACTTGTAGCCATGCTTATGCCCTCCTTGCGCTTGAAAACCCTCTTCCCCTAAACCCCTGTCAAAAATGACGCCGGCTGCAGAAGTTTGTTTCTTCCAACTTTCACATTTTTTGCTTCAGTGAGAAAAAACCGCCGCCCCCCTTGTTGTCCACATGTGCCTCTTTTATAGGCCAACGTGGCTTAATACAAGACATTTGAACCATCGGAAATGGGGCATAAACAAGGTATAAAAAAAGCTTCGTTCACAAATAAGCAACGCCGTATTTCGAAAAATACGGCGTTGCGCGCAAACTCTATAGGTGTAGGAGGGTTATTCCTTGGCTTCTTTCGGCGCCTCCGCAACCACTTTCTCAACCTTGGGCTTCTCTTTCCTGTCAACCAACTCGAGAATCGCCATCTCCGCTGAGTCCCCCCGCCTAAACCCTACCTGCATAATACGGGTGTAACCACCAGGACGCGTCGCATAACGCTCCTTGAGTTCCCCAAATACTTTCCTCAATACCTCCCGGCTCTTCACCGTACGCGCCGCTAAACGTATGTTGCTTAGGCCCCCACGCTTGGCCAAACTAATGGTCTTCTCCGCCAATCGCCGGGCTTCCTTCGCCTTCGGTAAAGTCGTCACTATTCGCTCATGCTCCAAAAGCGACGTTACCATGTTGCGCAACATCGCCACGCGGTGCGCAGAAGTACGGTTGAGTTTCCTCTGTCCAACTCGGTGCCTCATGTCCTTTTCCTCTATCCCCTGGCCGTATGAGGTACCAGAAGGCAAAAAACTTCAAAAAAACCTAAAATAAGCCCTCTTCAGGCTCCCTCTCCGAGCCCACCCCCTCCTCCTCCTCGGCCTCCTCCTCAAACTCCTCCTCTTCCTCCTCATCATCCAATGCGGAATAGTCCTCCCCCTCTTCTTCCATGGAGGAAAGCGGCGGAGGCGTCGAAACCACAGGGAAGGACTTCGGAGGCCAATTCTCAAGCTTCATCCCCAGGCTTAGCCCCATCTCCGCTAAAATCTCCTTAATTTCTTTCAGAGACTTTCTGCCGAAATTCTTCGTCTTCAACATCTCCGCCTCTGTGCGGCGTACCAAGTCCCCAATCGTCTTTATGTTGGCTTGCTGCAAACAATTCGCGGAGCGTACGGACAACTCAAGCTCGTCTACGGAACGGAATAAATTCTCGTTCAGCTTCACCTCCGGCTTGGGCGCCTCAACAAGAATCGGCTCCTCCGTCTCATCAAAGTTGATGAATACCGTCAGCTGCTCCTTGAGAATTTTGGCCGAAAAAGCAACCGCCTCCTCAGGCGTCACAGAGCCGTCTGTCCAAACTTCCAATGTTAACTTGTCAAAGTTCGTCATCTGCCCAACACGCGCATTCGTTACTTGGTAGTTCACTTTGCGTATGGGCGAAAAAAGCGCATCCACGGGAATGTTCCCAATGGGTAAATCCGCATCCTTGTTCAACTGCGCCGGTACATAACCACGCCCCCGCCTGCAGTCCATCTGCATCTGCACCCTCCCCCCTTCCAACAACGTGCAAATGTGGTGGCCCGGGTTTAATATTTCCACCTGCTCCCCTGTCAATATGTCCCCCGCCTTCACCTCCCGCGGCCCCTGCGCATCTATGGTTAAAACTTTGGGCTCGTTGGTGTGTATACGCAACAATATGCCCTTGAGGTTCAAAATAATGTCGGTGACGTCTTCGACAACTTCGGGAATCGTCATGAATTCATGAGAAACCCCCTCTATCTTCACATTCGTAATCCCTCCACCTTGCAAGGACGACAACAAAACCCGCCTCAGCGAATTCCCCAGCGTCGTCCCAAAACCCCTCTCCAAGGGCTCCGCAACAAACTTCCCATAGCTCCCGTCTGTGAAAACCAAATCCAACTTGCGGGGTTTGATTAAATCCCGCCAATTCTTCGCACTGAAATCATCCGACATTATCCATCCCTTTCGACGAACCACCACCCACTTACTTGCCCTGTTGGCAAGAGGATGGCTCGTTTATTTCGAATACAATTCGACAATCAGCTGCTCCTGAATGGGCATCGTCAAGTCTTCACGGTTCGGGTGCGCCTTCACCATGCCCTTGAGCGCTTTCTTGTCCATTTCAAGCCATTGGGGAATGCCTCGACGGTCTACGGTTTCAACCGCCTCCTGTATGCGCGTCATCTCCTTCGCCTTCTGCCCTACCTCCACCACCGAGCCTACCTTCACCGCATAGGAAGGAATGTCTACACGCTTGCCATTCACCCAAAAATGCCCATGGCGAACCAACTGGCGCGCTTCCGCCCGCGTGTCCGCAAAACCTAAACGGAAAACCACATTGTCTAAACGCAACTCCAATAACTGAAGCAATAACTCGCCCGTCTTCCCCTTCGCCGCCTCCGCACGGTGGTAGTAACCACGAAATTGCTTCTCCAATAGGCCATACATGCGCTTGACTTTCTGCTTCTCACGCAGTTGGACTCCATAGTTGGAAAACTTCATCCGACCTTGGCCATGCTGGCCAGGCGGGTAGGCGCGACGCGCAATGGCACACTTGTCGGTGTAGCAACGGTCACCCTTCAAATACATTTTTAAATTTTCTCGCCGACAAATCCTGCAGACACTTCCAATATAACGAGCCAAGAGAAACTCCTATTAAACGCGACGCCGCTTGGGTTGCCGACAACCATTGTGGGGAATGGGGGTGACATCTCTAATCAACGAAATCTTCAGCCCCGCAGAAGCAATCGCCCTCAACGCCGACTCCCGCCCCGCCCCAGGCCCCTTCACAAAAACTTGCACGTTCTTCAGGCCATGCACCATCGCCTTCGAAGCTGCATCCCCCGCTGCTACCTGCGCAGCAAAAGGCGTCGACTTCCGGCTGCCTTTGAAACCACGTGCCCCACCGGAGGACCAGGCAATGACATTCCCGGAAACATCGGTAATGGTAATCAACGTGTTGTTGAATGTTGACTGAATGTGGACAACCCCATTGAGGATGTTCTTCTTCTGCTTCCGCTTCCCACGCTTGCCCTCAACTTCTGCGCCCGTGGCACTCTTGCTTTCTTCTGCCATGAATTCAAAATCCCTCTGTGTTCTGTTGGTGTCTCATTCAACCCTGCTCACTTGCGCCCCGGTGGCGGCTTGGACTTCACTACACCACGCCTGGGGCCTTTCCTCGTGCGCGCATTCGTGTGCGTGCGCTGCCCGCGAACAGGCAAGCCCTTGCGGTGCCGAAGACCACGGTAGCAGCCTAAATCCATCAGCCGCTTGATGTTCATCGTCACCTCTCGACGCAGGTCCCCCTCCACCTTGTATTCGTTTTCTATAATCTCCCTCACCCTCTTCGCCTGCTCCTCCGTCAAATCCTTCGTGCGCGTGGCCAAAGGAATCCCTCCCTTCGTACAAATGTCGTGAGCAGACTTAATCCCAATGCCATATATGTATTGGAGCGAAACCACCAAACGCTTGGCGGGAGGTAAATCAATTCCAGCAATACGAGCCATGCTTCAACCCTTTGTTAAACTCTAACTTAACCCTGACGCTGCTTGTGCCGTGGATCTGCCGCACAAATAACACGCAGCACTCCCCGACGACGAATCACCTTGCACTTATCACAAATCTTCTTAACCGATGCACGTATCTTCATAGTCCAAACCTTCACTTCGCACGGTAGGTGATGCGACCTCTGCTTAAGTCATAAGGAGACAGCTCCAATTTCACGCGATCCCCAGGCAAAATTCGGATGAAATGCATCCTCATCTTCCCGGAAATGTGCGCGAGCACCCGGTGACCATTGTCCAATGTGACACGAAACATCGCATTGGGCAGCGGCTCTATAACCGTTCCTTCAACTTCTATTGCATCATCTTTCGGCAATCAAAACTCCTACTTCCAACAGCTCAGCCAAGAAAATAACCAAGGCGCGCCGCTTTATTATAAAATCAACCAAAATGCAAGCCCTCCCTCGCCAAACTTAAGAATTTTGCGGCAATGAAGCCAAAATCCTCTCGAAAACCTCCTCCGTCGTCCCTATCCCGTCAATCGCCGCCAATAAGTTGCGCGCAGCATATTCCTTCTTCGCTTGCTCCGTGAGGTTCCTGTAGTCCACCAGCCGCCGCCTCATCGCCTCCATGTTGTCGTCTGGCCTGCCCCGCTCCATAATACGCTGCAACAACACCTCCTGCGGAACATCCAGAGAAATAACTCTGTCTATCCTCTTCTTCTTCTCCTTCAACGCCTCCTCTAATACTTCTACTTGCGGCAAAGTCCTCGGGTATCCATCCAAAACAAACCCGCCTTCACAGTCCCTCGCACTCAGCCTCTCCAATACCAAACCGGAAACCAATGCGTCCGGCGCCAACTTCCCCACTTCCAGGTAGGGGGCCACCTCCTTGCCCAACTCCGTTCCCTTACGAATGGCCTCTCGCAATATGTCCCCAGTTGCAATATGCGGAATCCCAAACTTTTTCCACAAATTCCCCGCTTGGGTTCCTTTGCCTGCCCCGGGCGCTCCAAATAGAATTAAATTCATACATTCTCCCTAGGCACCCATGCGAATACGCCCGCGAATCTTCGGCCCCCCAGGACCCGCAAACCCCTCATAATTCTTCTCAATCAACTTCTGCTCTATCTGCTGGACGGTGTCCAATGCCACCCCTACCACAATGAGCAACCCTGTCCCGCCAAAATATATGGGAAGGTTCGTCGAACCCGAAATCGCCGTCGGAACAACACAAACCATTGCCAAATAAATGGCCCCCCCTGCTGTCAAACGGTTCAATACCCTCGAAATATAGTCCGCCGTCTGCCGCCCAGGCCTAAGCCCTGGAATATAACCACCATTCTTCTTAATGTTGTCCGCAATGTCGTCAGGACGAAACGTCAAAGAAGTGTAGAAAAAAGCAAAGAAAACAATGAGAAAAACAAAAATGCCGTTATAAATCCAAAGGTTGGTTTGTAGAGAATGTTGGAGACTTTGTAAAAAAGGTAAATAGGAAGACAACGTCGCCGGTAAACTCAACAACGTGCTCGCAAAAATGGGCGGAATAACACCCGCTGCATTCACTTTTAAAGGAAAATAGGAGGCTTGCCCGGAAAATACACGCTGGCCGGAAACCCGCTTGGCATATTGTATCGGAATCCGCCGCATACCCCGCTCAACAAAAACCACCGCCCCCACCACCAATAACATGAATGCCAATAAAAGGAGTACCAACCCTAAACTGAGCGTCTCCGCCTTCACTGAGGTGTATATGGAGCTCATTCCCGCTGGCAACCGGGCCACTATCCCCGCAAATATAATCAGCGAAATACCATTGCCTATCCCATTCTCCGTAATGCGCTCCCCCAACCACATAATGAAGGCCGTCCCCGCCGTCAGGGTAATGATGGTCATTAAATAAAACCCATAACCGTCATTCTCTACCACCAAAGGAGATGGCCCCGCCTCTATGTCTCGCCCCATCCCTATCGCAATCTTCGCTATGCCAATCCCTTGGACAACCGAAAGAAGAATGGAACCATAGCGCGTGTATTGGTTGATTTTTCGACGCCCCAACGCACCTTCCTTGTTGAGGCGATCCAACGCGGGTACCACAACCGTCAGCAAACTCATAACAATGGATGCTGAAATGTAAGGCATAATCCCTAGAGCAAAAATCGACATCTGCTCCAATGCCCCACCTGAGAAAAAATTGAAAAAACTGAGAAAGCCCCCAGACTCCTTCTGGAGCTTCATGTGGGCATCCAACGCCGCTCGGTTGATGCCCGGCGTGTGAATGAAAATACCCAGACGGTATACGGCAAGCAATGCTAAGGTGAACAGAAGACGCGACCTCAGCTCTGCCATACGAAAGACGTTTAGAACAGCGCTAAATGCCACATGTCCTCCTTGTGCAAAAACTACTTCTGCGCACCCTCAGCATGCACCACCATCGGCAACTCCTCCACCTTCCCCCCTGCTGCAATAATGGCTTCCTTCGCCGCCTTCGAAAAACGGTGCGCCTTCACCGTCAACGCTACCTTCACTTCCCCATTCGCCAATATTTTTATGCCGTCTACCCGACCCCTCACCCACCCCTTCGCCCGCATCAACGCCTCATCCACTATTGTCCCCACCGCTAAACTGCCCAACTCCCCCAAACCTACCAACGCAAATACTTTGCGGTTGGGTGAATGAAACCCCAGCTTCGGCATCCTCCTCTGCAAAGGACTTTGCCCACCTTCAAAACCTTCAAAATGCATGTTGCCTGTACGCGCCTTCTGCCCCTTCCCCCCTCGGCCCGCCGTCTTGCCCCATCCACTGGCCTGCCCTCGCCCTACGCGCTTCTTGCGGTGACTGGACTTCGCCGGCGCTTTTAGTGTGTGTAGAGAATCCATCGTCTATCCCTTCTGTCCTTGCTCTGCTGCCTCCCTCACCCTCTTCCCCTTCCACCACCTCTCCCTCGGCTTGGCTTCCTCCAAAACCACCTCCGAAATAACCAAATGCCGTACGTGAAACACCATCCCCCTCACCGCCGCCGTGTCTGTCAGTATGCGCTCGTCCCCCAACTTCTTCAATCCCAACCCTTGGACTGTGCGCCGCTGACGCTCTGAGGCCCCAGCATAACTTTTCACCAGTTTGACTTTTAGCCCCATGTCAGCTCCTTGCACCACGCGCTTTTATTTGAATCTCCCGGCCACGCAACGCAGAAACTTCCTCCGGCGAGCGCAAACGCTTAAGGCCGTCTATGGTTGCCTTCAATACGTTGTGCGGGTTCCTCGAGCCCTGGCACTTGGTCAAAATGTCCCGGACTCCCGCCGCGTCTAACACCGCTCGCACCGTCCCTCCTGCTATGACCCCTGTCCCTTCCGAGGCCGGCTTCAACAAAACCCAACCCGCACCAAAATGCCCCAAAGACTCGTGCGGAATGGTGTGCCCTAATAAAGGAATTTTGAAAAGGTTCTTCTTCGCATTCTCGCCCCCCTTGCGGATGGCTTCGGGTACCTCATTGGCTTTGCCTAGGCCTACCCCTACGTGCCCCTTGCCATCCCCTACGACAACGAGAGCAGAAAAACTGAACCGCCGCCCACCCTTCACAACCTTCGCTACGCGGTTAATGCTGACGACCCTGTCGGTCAGCTCAAGTTCATTTGGATTGATGAGTGTCGCCACGTTTATACCTCTCGTTAAAATTTCAGGCCCGCTTCTCGAGCCGCTTCCGCCACCGCTGCCACCCGCCCATGGTAGGGAAACCCATTCCTGTCAAATGCCACCGCCTCTATCTGCGCCGCCTTGCAACGCTCGGCTATCAACTGCCCCACCCGCTTGGCCGCCTCCTTCTTGTCCCCCTCCCCACCTGCCACCCCCTTGTCCCTCGAAGAAACATAGGCCAACGTGTGCCCACGGGTGTCGTCTATGACTTGCGCGTAAATGTGGTTGAGCGACTTGTAAATGGACAATCGCGGACGCTCGAGCGTCCCCGAAATCTTTCGGCGTATACGCGCCTTCCTCTTTAATCGTGCATTCAGCTTTGACATGTTCTCCCTTTCCTTCCGATGCAGATGATGCCTTCCTTCATCGGATGAATGTGTGCGGCAAATTATTGCCCCGTCTTCCCTTCCTTGCGCAAAATCCGCTCTTTTGCATATTTGATTCCTTTGCCCTTGTATGGCTCCGGCGGACGAAGAGAGCGAATCTTCACAGCTGTCATCCCCAATAGGGCTCGGTCCACTGAACGCAAAGTCAAATCCATCGTCGGTAAACCGTCTTCTGTCCTCGGTGTCTTCGCTACCTCTGCCACCACCCCCTCCGGTAAATCAAAAACCACAGGGTGCGAATAACCCAAGGTGAAATGAATCTGCTGCCCCTTTACCTCCGCGCGATAGCCTACACCACGAATGCAAAGCATCGTCTCCCACCCTGTGTCCACCCCCTTCGCCGCATTCGCCAAAATGGCTCGCGTTAGGCCATGCAGGGCCCTCACCTGACGAGACTCTGAAGAGCGAAGCAGGCTGAGGGCATTGCCCTTCAACACAGGCTGAATTTCTGAGCTCGGAAGCTTCACCGCCAGTTTCCCTTTGGGCCCGTCAAAAGATACTTTGCCTTCGGTAACAGCAACTTTCACCTTGGAGCCTAGTTTTATTTCCAATTTCCCTATGCGACTCATGGAATCCTCGCCTAGCACACCGTGCACAAAAGCTCACCACCCACGTTCTGTCGACGTGCTTCATGGTCGGCTAATATGCCTTTGGAGGTGGACAAAATAGAAACACCCAAACCACCCAGCACTCTGGGAATTTCTCGCTTCGCAACATAGTGGCGCAAACCCGGCCTCGAAACGCGTCTAAGCTCCCGAATGACAGAAACCCGACTGGGGCCATATTTCAAATCAACGCTCAACTCATTCTGAGGCTTGCGCTCATGCACCGTATAGTCGCTGATGTAGCCCTCTTCTTTGAGTACACGGGCAATCTCCGCCTTCAACTGCGAAGAAGGCATGACAACCCTGTCGTGTCCAGCACGCGCCGCGTTGCGTAGACGCGTCAACATATCTCCTACGGGATCATTCACCATCATCCCTGCTTCTCCATGCTCTGTCTCTCAAACATCATTCTCTCGTCTGCAACAAACGCCTGCCGAGCCCATCCCGGTGGTTCGCCTGCTGCGGTATCTCAATTCCTAAAAGGCATCCCAAACTTGCGAAGCAATGCCAAAGCCAACTCGTCTGTCTTGGCTGTGGTGACAATGCTGATGTTGAGCCCTTTGACTTTCTCAATCTGATCGTAGTTGATTTCAGGGAAAATAATCTGCTCGCGAATGCCGAGAGTATAGTTGCCCCGCCCATCAAAAGCTTTGCTGGAAATCCCCTTGAAGTCGCGAACACGAGGCAGCGAAATGTTGATGAGTCGGTCCAAAAATTCATACATTCTGTCCGCTCGCAAAGTCACCGCGCAACCAATGGCTTGCCCCTGGCGTAACTTGAAATTCGCAATGGACTTGCGCGCCCGAGTCACCACCGGCTTCTGCCCGCTGATGACGGCCAGCTGGTCTACGGCGGAGTCCAAAATTTTGCTGTTGGCGGTGGCCTCGCCTAAGCCCATGTTGAGCACAATCTTCTCAAGACGCGGAATTTGAAAAGGGTTGGAAAAACCCAGCTCCTTCATCAACGCCGGCACAATCTCTTTCCTGTAGTATTCTTTGAGGCGCGCAGGACGAACTTCAAGACTCTCATCTATCTGAGCTGTAAAACCCGTCTTCTTGACTTCTTCTTTCTTCCCTTTGCGAGCGACTTTCTTGTTTTTGTCGTCGGACCTGGGCTTTTTCTCTTCTGCCATTTTCACACCTCAAAAAAACAACTTACTTCGTTGTTTTTTGCTTGTTATTCCAGTGTTGCCTCACAACCCTTGCAAAAACGAACCCTCTTGGCCTTCTCCTCATCCTTCTCCAAACTGCGAATGCCTATGCGGTTTGGCTTGTCACATTTGGGGCAGACAACCGCAACATTCGCCAGGGCAATGCTGCCCTCTTTCTCAATAATTCCACCCTCAGGGTGCGTGTTGCTCTTGCGCGTGTGGCGCTTGACTTTCCTCAGGCCCTCTACCCGTATGCGCAAAGCCTCCCAGTCTATGGACAACACCCTCCCCCTCCTCTGGTTGACGGGTAAGGCTGACTCCTTGCCTTTGAGTACCTGGACTGTGTCTCCCACTTTTAGTTTCTGCATGACTTAGAGAACCTCAGGCGCAAGAGAAATAATTTTCATAAACTTCTTGGCGCGCAATTCTCGAGCAACAGGACCGAAAATGCGCGTGCCGATGGGCTCGAGATCTTTGTTGATGAGAACAGCTGAATTGTTGTCAAAACGGATGTAACTCCCATCCGGACGGCCAACTTCTCGCGCTGTACGCACAATGACGGCCTTGGCCACATCCCCCTTCTTCACCTTGGAGTTCGGCAAAGCCTCTCGTATGGAAACAACAATAACGTCTCCCAAGGAAGCATAGCGCCTGCGCGAACCACCTAAAACTTTGATGCAAAATAGCTTCTTGGCACCCGAATTGTCGGCGACATCAAGAACGCTGCTCATCTGAATCATTTCAACTCACCCTTTCAACAACAGAAGGCTCTCTACTTCGCCCTCTCCAAAACTTTAAGGACGGTCCAACATTTGTCTCTGGACAAAGGACGCGTCTGGCCAATCAACACTTTGTCGCCTTCGTTGACGCTCACCTTCTTCGGAAAATCATGGTCCTCTACGTGCGCTTTGTATTTGACACGCAGGTTCAATACCTTCCCATATTGAGGATGCGCAGCTCGACGACTTACGGCTACCACCACCGTCTTCTGCATCTTGTTTGACGTCACAATCCCTACCCGAGTCCTCGGGCGAGTACGCTTGGGCGTTGGAGCTTCGGTCGTTTCAGCCATTGACAGGTTCCTTTGTTTCCTTGAGCTTTTGGTTCATGACAGTCAAAATCCGAGCCAGCTCTTTCTTTTGCTTCTTGTGCACTGAAAAATCCGTCTCCAGAGCTAATCTGCGTTTCATACGGTTGTGAAAAACCGCTTCACGTAATTCCTGAACGCGATGTTTTAACTCCTCCGGTGTCAACTCTCTTAGTTCTTTCGTTGTCGCCATGGCATCTCCAATCAAAGGGACTGAGCGCTGCGATGCACAATTCGTGTCGCAATCGGCAATTTCGCAGCAGCCAATTTCAACGCCTCAATGGCCAATTCCTTTGCTACACCATCCATTTCATAAAGCATGCGGCCGGGCTTTATGACTGCAACGTAGTATTCAACACCACCCTTGCCTGTTCCCATACGCGTTTCCGCAGGCTTCTTCGTTATGGGCTTGTCCGGGAAAATGCGAATCCAAATTTTGCCGCCCCTCTTCACCTTGCGGGACATGGCAATACGCGCCGCCTCAATCTGCCGCGAGGTTACCCAACCGGGCTCCTGCGCCACCAACCCTATCTCCCCAAAAGAAAGCTTGTTGCCTTTATAGGCGAGCCCGGGCATGCGCCCTTTGTGCATTTTTCGGTATTTCGTACGTGCTGGCTGTAGCATGACTCAAATTCCTCGACGGCGCCTATTGCGCCTTGCTGGCCAAATGGCCCGTGTTGGCTAAATTACCCGCGGGCAACACTTCCCCACGGCATACCCAAACTTTGCAACCAATGGTTCCATAGGTGGTGTTGGCAACGGCATAGCCATAGTCAATGTCCGCCCTCAGGGTGTGCAGCGGAACCCGGCCCTCCCGGTACCACTCGTAGCGCGCCATCTCCGCCCCTCCTAAACGGCCTGAGCAAGCCACCCGTATGCCCTTGGCTCCAAACTTCATCGCTATCTGAATGGACTTCTTCATCGCCCGCCTGAATGCAATGCGCCGCTCCAGTTGCGTCGCAATGTTCTCCGCTACCAACTGCGCATCAATCTCCGCCTTGCGGACTTCAATAATGTTGAGAAACACCTCATTGTTTGTAATCTTCTGCAAGTCCTTCTTCACACTCTCCAATCCCGCACCACGCTTGCCAATGACAATCCCCGGACGCGCAGTGAAAACATTCACTTTGACTTTGCTCGCCGCACGCTCAATCTCTACCTTGGACACACCCGCATGGTTCAGAGATTTTTTGACACACTCGCGAATTTTCAAGTCCTCATGCAGCCATTGCGCATAATTCTTCTCGTCAAACCACTTCGAGTTCCAACTGCGAATGACACCAAGACGAAAACCAACGGGATGAACTTTTTGGCCCAAAACGAACTCTCCTTAATTGCCGCTATTGCTTGCCTTTGCTGTTCGCCTCAGTGAGCACAACGTGCACATGGCTTGTTTTTTTGTGAATACGGTAACCCTGCCCGCGCGCACGAAACATGACCCGCTTGTAAATGGGCCCTGAGTCCACTGAAATGTGCGTGACAACCAACTTGTCCACATCCACTGCACCGCGTGAACGGTCTGTCGCGTTGGCAATAGCACTCTCTATCAGTTTTCTCAAAGGCAAAGCCGCCGCACGTTTGGTGAAACGCAATACATCCATGGCCGTGCCTACACGCTTGCCTCGCACCAAACTTGCAACATCCGCAACCTTGCGCGGCGACATCCGTAAATATCTCAAATGAGCTGTGGATTCCATGGCGGTCACTTGCCTCCCTTGGTTGTCTTCCGGTCACCCGCATGCGCAACAAATGTGCGCGTGGGGCTGAATTCCCCCAATTTGTGGCCTACCATGTTCTCTGTCACATAAACCGGAATAAACTTCCTCCCGTTGTGAACAGCAAACGTAAACCCCACAAACTCAGGAAGAATGGTTGACCTACGCGACCAAGTTTTTATTGGTTGCTTCTTGCTCGACGCCAACATGGTCTCCACCTTGGAAAGAAGGTGGTGGTCAACAAACGGTCCTTTATATACTGAACGAGCCATCGCTTTGCCCCATCAAACTATTGGCTGCGAACGCCTGAGCGCCGAGCTGAAACAATAAACTTATCTGTGCGCTTGTTCTTGCGCGTTGTGAATCCCTTGGTCTTCTGCCCCCAGGGAGAAACAGGGTGTGGATTGCCTTGACCTGACTTGCCCTCTCCACCTCCGTGGGGATGGTCTACAGGGTTCATGACCACACCACGTACGGTTGGACGCCACCCCTTCCACCTGTTTCGGCCTGCCTTCCCAATAGAGACAATTTCATGCTCCACATTGCCCAACTGCCCTACTGTTGCACGGCAGTTTATTAAAACCTTCCGCACAGAGCCCGAGGGCAACCGCACCTGAGCATAGAGGCCCTCTTTGGCCATCAGCTGCCCACCCGCTCCCGCTGTGCGAATCAGCTGAGCGCCCTTGCCCGGCCTGAGCTCCAAATTGTGAATCACCGTTCCAACCGGAATGTTCAACAAAGGCAAAGCATTGCCCGGGCGAATATCTGCCTCTGGCCCCGCATGAATCATATCCCCTATGTTCATACCAATGGGGGCGAGAATGTAGCGCTTCTCCCCGTCCAAATAGTGCAGCAAAGCAATGCGTGCGGAACGGTTGGGGTCATATTCAATGGAGAAAACTTTCGCGGGTACGCCGTCTTTGCCGGACCTCAAAAAGTCAATGAGACGGTAGCGACGCTTGTGCCCACCACCTTGGTGGCGCCGTGTAATGTGCCCGTGAACGTTGCGACCACCCGACTTTTTCAAAGAAACCGTCAGGCGCTTCTCCGGCTTGTCTCGCGTGACTTCCGCAAAGTCAGAAACCGTCATGGTCCTGATTCCAGGAGACGTGGGTTTGAATTTCTTGTTCGCCATTAGGAGACGCCTCCGTCAAAGAGAGTTATCTTCTCCCCTTCTTTCAACTGGACAAAAGCCTTCTTATAGTTGGGACGCTTCACCAGAGAACGCCCTCGCCTCTTTGTCTTGCCACGCACAATGCATGTGCGTACCTCCTCCACCTTCACACCAAATAACTTCGAAACCGCATCCGCAACCTCTTGCTTGCTTGCCGCTTTGTCTACCCAAAAAGCATAGAGCCTTTGACTCTCGCGAAAAGCCTCCAGCTTCTCGGTAACAATGGGACCTTTGATAACGTGCGTTCGCTCCATGAACTTTCCCTCAGGCCTTCCCCGTCGTTAGGGCTTGGAGTAAGGCCGTCTCAATCTGCTTGGCTGCCGCTTGAGTGAGCACCAAATTCTTCCGCTTCAATATGGACTCCAGGTTGATGGCTTCAGGAGGCAATACATCAAACTTCGGAAGGTTTCGAATGGAAAGCAACAAATTGCCGTTGCTCTTCTCATCTATCACCAACGCACTCTTGAGCCCTAAGCCCTTTGTCAATACCTCAAAACTCTGCTTGGTCTTCCCACTGGACGGAAACTCATTCAAAATGAGCAAGGCATGCTGGCTCGCTCGCAACGACAACGCCTTCGCAAGCGCCGCTCGTCGAACTTTGCGCGACGGCCTATAAAAATAGTCCCTCGGCTTGGGCCCCATCGCCTTGCCACCACCTACCCACTGCGAAGCACGGTGAGAACCTTGACGCGCTCGCCCCGTCCCCTTCTGACGGTAGGGCTTCTTGTTGCTCCCGGAAACCAAAGAGGTGTTCTTCACAGCAACCGTGCCTCGACGGCGGTTGGCTTGCTGCATCTTCACCACTTCATAAAACAAGTGAGCGTTCGGCTTCTGCGAGAAAACTTCGTCCGACAGCTCAATCTCGCCTACTTTGTTTCTTGCTATGTCAACAACATCGAATTTAGCCATGGCAATCAGCTCTTTATTTCTACGTCGACACCCGCCGATAGGTCGAGTTTCATCAACGCGTCTAGAGTCTGCTGAGTCGGCTCAAATATGTCGAGCAAGCGCTTGTGCGTTCGAATTTCGAACTGCTCCCGGCTCTTCTTGTCAACATGCGGACTACGCAAGACAGTGAAACGACTGATACGAGTGGGTAGAGGAATCGGCCCTGCAACCTTGGCGCCCGTGCGCCTCGCAGTTGCGACGATATCTCCCGCGCTCTGGTCCAACAGCTTTGCATCATATGCCTTAAGGCGAATGCGTATTTTCTGTGTCGCCATTTTCCAAAAAATCCTTCGCTGCTTGATTGCGACTGCAGTCCATGACAAACGGATGAGACGACCAAAAAACACAATGCTTTTGTCACAGAGCCGTACGACAGGGATGGCGCTCATACCAATAAACGGCAAAACCTTGCAACAAGAAAAAACATGCGATGCTGTTTTTTGGGGGGAGCGCCCTGCAACAAACTAATTTTCCAATGGTTTTCTTCACTCCCCTAAAAAAGAAAAGCCACCCCAACTTTGGCCTCGGCTGCAAAAACAACCTCCTCTTCGTCGCTGTTTTTCCAGGCCTCCCCCACAACATGCATGGCCGGACCCATTGCTAGAGAAACATTCAACAAAAAACGGGGAGTGAACAATATATCCACGCCTGCTCCCATCAGTATGGGAATGAGTAAACTGTTCCCCGCCGCCTTCTTCCCAAACTCCAAAAGCATGGGTACTTCTAGGAAAATACCCATTCTCACCCTCTGGGAAAACGCTAAACCCAGCTGCATCCCCACGGGAATTTCAAGCCCTATTGTGGTCTCTCCTGTGCAAAAATCCACCCAAACACCCGGCTCAAATTTGAACGCCAAAGATAAAAAACCTGTGTCAAATAGCTTGGCTTCCAAAAAAGCTTGAAGCTTGACGCTCGTCAACAATGCGTTGGCGTAAGAAATGTTGTCAGCTTGCCCCCTCTCTATTCCTCCCCACCCAAAATCCAGAAAAAAACGAAACCCTAAATCCAAATTCCCCAAAACCCCATGGGAAAAACCTGCCCGAAGCCCATAGGTGTTGCTCAAATGCTTTTGACTCCAAAAACCACCTAAATGGCTGAGTATGCCTTCAAGCCCCACTTCTATGGCCAAACCCTCTCCCTCCTCACCCCCCCCCACTTAGGACCAACTCGCCTCCTTCTATGCCCCCCACCTCGCCTGCCTCCTTCTCCTTGGACAATACCTCCGCTTGCCATAGGAATACAGCCAATACCCAATAGGCCCTCTGACTCATATAATGAATGCCCCACTGGGGAATAATTCTTAGAAAACACACACTTAGCCTTGGCTTGGACGCCCCACTCCCCCCACCCTGAATCCCTCTTGGAAAAACGGCTTCCCTCTTCGCTTTGTCTGTATGCATGCAAATGATTTTGATTATCATAATCATCTGCAAACGAAAACGGGCTAACATGGAAATTTTTAAATAAAAAAACTGATGTGCTTTGGAATATCGGCTAATGCCTGCCTGCTGCCACCCCCATGCCCTTCACTTTTGCTTCCAAAACTTCCAAGCTTAGCTTCAAACTTCTCCCCTCTCCCCGCTTTGTTGCTATGCCTCTTCGCTACCTCGCTTCTTCAGGAAGGAAATTGCCCCCCCTATGCCTTCTACCTCCCTCTCCCAACTCCTTTGTCGTACCCGCCTCCTGTGTGCCACCCTCTCCTGGCTCGTGGCTACAAATGCCTGGGAGGCTTATGCCTTTAAAATAGAGGTGAATGAGGACGCTTCTGTAACCCTCGGCGTCCTGCTCCAACCCCAACTCCAACTCACCCACCAGGGCCCTAAGTGGGGCTCGGCTCAGTTCCTCGCTCGGCGGACTCGCCTCCTCCTCGGCGGCCAATATAAAAAACTGGGCTTCCTGTTTGTTACGGAGCAACTCAACTGGGGAAAAAACAACCAGTGGACGCCGGACTTCTTCATCCAAGACGCTGTCGCTTTCTTCGAGTTCAACGAAAACCTGCGCCTTGACGTGGGCCTCTTCATCTTTCCCCTCGTGCGCTATAGTGCTCAGTCCGCCGCCGCCATTCATACCCTGGACTACTTCACCCCAGCCATCCCCTTCCCGGAAAACTCCCACAAAGTCTATAGGGACATGGGGGTGCAATTCCGCGGCTTCTTCTTGGACAATACCCTCCACCTGCGCGCGGCTATTTCTAATGGCGTTACCACCAACACCTCCACCGGTACCAACCCCTCCTCCATCCCCCGCCTCTCCGCTATGCTGCGCTATAACTTCCTCGGCCATGAGAAAAATTATGCCCTCAGCGCTATCTATTTCTCCCAAACACCCCTGCTGAGTCTGGGCGTAGGCGCTGAATACCAACCCAATGCCTATGTCTATGCCACACCCTCTAACCCCCAAAAAAAATCAGACGCACTTAGCCTCGGCGCGGACTTCTTCTTGGAATACCCCCTCGGAGAGCAACACGCCATCATCGCTCAGGCCAACTTCTTCCACTATGCCCGCGGCCCACAAAACCCGGACTCGGGTACCGGCGCTGTCATTGAGTTGGGGTGGCTTTTCGGCCAGGTGGAGCCCCTTGTCAGCTGGGGCTTCTTTAATTCTATGCAGCCCGGCCACACCAGGGACATCTGGTCCATCCGCCCAGGCCTTAACTGGTGGATTGACAAACACCGCTTCAACCTCAAAGTAGAAGCCGGTTGGACGGCCCACCGCCTCCGCTGGAATACCCCAAAAGAGTTCTCCTTCACCGCCCAACTCCAAGTCGCCCTCTGAAAGTGTATCCCTTCTCCTTCTCCTTGTCGGCCCCTTCCAATCTCAATTTGACATGAATGGGCTTTTGTGAGGCGCGAGGCGTAAAAACCAGCCTCAACAAAAAAACGGCAACAGGCCTGTGGCCCGTTGCCGCTTGGGGAAATATGCTGGCTATTCTATGCAAGCCGGAAGGACGCCTATGCCTGCACCCGCATTGCCCGTGTTGCAGTTGTCATGCAAATGCCTGGGCCACTGCGCGCTCCGGGAAAGGCCATTGCTGTTGACGCGTATGGCAACCACCTCCCCACGTGTGCCTACCACCCATAGGGTGTTGCCTGTCAACAAAGGCTGGGCGGTGGGGGAGATGGAAAGGCCCGTGGAAACACTCCACAACGGCTCTCCCAAAGTCTCAGCAAGGTAGGCCAATATATAACCTTGCGTGGTAACAATATAAACTTCTGCCTGGCCACCTTCAACCGCTTGGCCCAATAGGGGACTGCCTACGGCGCGGCCCAGCGTTTGGCTGTTGCCCCCACCACTGGCTGAAACAGTGCCGTCAACGTTGAGGCGCAAAAGCTGTTGGCTGCCCGAATTCAGCAGCCAAGCTTCAACAATATATGTCCGGCCCAAACTGTCAACAGCCGCTGGACTGTTGGCCCAACCCGTGGCGTCAAAACCCGCTATGGTGCTGCCACTCGAGAGGACACCTGTCGCCCTGCCGTCCCAGCCGCTTGTCGCCCATATTCTGTTGCCCTGGGCCAAAGCAATGCCGGAGAGGGAGCCTCTGGCACCCCCCCCACTCACCTCAACCCCTGTGGGCCTCAACTCCGTCCCGTTGGAAGCCCAGAGAGCAAATTGCTGAACGTCCCCACTCCGTATGCTCAACACCCCATGCCTCTCCCCCGCCGCGTTGGGTAGCCCCCATATGGGGGCCAAGTCCAATGAGGTAGGGGAGGAGGTTGTGGAAATGCTGGAGAGTGTACACCGGCCCGCATTCGGCTGGTATGCCACCAACTGGCTTGCATGGGCCTCGGCACTGTTCAACGGCGCACTTAACAACCACGCCTCGTCCGTGCCCTCCGCATTGCCCCACCTCACCAAACTCAACCCCCTGTCAAAACTCGCCGAGGAGTGCGCGTCATAGGGGTTGTGCAGACAGTCCATCTCCTTGTCGTGTATGCGCCCGCCAGGCCCCACCAATAGGAGGCGAGCACCTGTGTCCACCCCTGGCCTGTAGTCCTCCGGGGTGGACCAACCCGGGCCTCCCCCCTCTACGGCTGCGGCCACCCTCCCACTGCCCCCTAACGCCACCATGGGGCCCTTCAAAGCACCGGTGTGCATTTGGCTGACGACACCACAATTTTTGTCCATAAAATAGAGAGAGTTATAGGCGGGGCCCTCGGTGGGTTTCCCCGTGCCTAATACCACGTTTTCACCCGCCAAAACAGGGGGGTGGGTGACGGACTCCTCCAGCGTCAACGCGTCCCCCCTGCAAGCTATTCTGCTCAGGGAAACAACCGTAACGCCCATGTGCTGCCCAAACTCGTTGCCAACATTGTCAACCGCTCGGACACCCACGGACACTTGCATGCTGCTGGAATACACCGTGCCGTAGCCTAAGTCCAAAGGCACATGAATGTCATAGCAGTGGCCATTTTTGACAATGTTTTCCGCCGGAATGGACGGCAGCGCCACGCTTATATGGGCAATCTCTACATATTGAAGGCCACTGCCCTTGTCTATGCCCCCACCCGCACATACGCGAAAGGACTCCCCTATAACGGCGGCGGGGGGGAAAATGGGGTAGAAGCTCAGCGGGGGCATGGCGTCCGCATTATAGGCGCGCCGCCTCGCCCTCGCCCTCTCTCCCTCGGGGGGAGGGCCTGCTTGTATGTATACCTCAAAACTTTCTTCCGCCCCAGGCGCTATGTAGCCACCCGCAAAAGTGCACGTCCACTCAAACCTCTTCGCCGACAAAGCCTCCACCTCGCAAACACCCTCTTGCCTCTCACCCCCCCTCCTTATCAGCCAGGCCTCCAAACCCTCCCCCGCCCCCGGGCCCTCTGTCTGCGCTACCACCTCAAAACCCTTGTTGTGCAACCACAACGGCGCCCC
>WQTM01000216.1 GCA_009786315.1 Pseudomonadota bacterium
AGAGGGGGGCTGGGAGGAGAACGGGGGCAAGTGTAGTGTGAGAGGGGGTGCAGGGCAAGTGGGGCAATACAACTGGCATTGTATATTTATGGGAGGGCAGTGGCCCGACAGCACGGGGATGGAACTCAGGGTATACGTACAAGCGGGGCCCGGCCCCCAAGGGGGAGAGAGGGAGGTGCCCTGGGGGCGGGGTTATTTTTTCCTATGGTATTAGATTTTCCCAAGCTGGCTACAATATTGAAATTTTTTGAGGGGACATATCCATTCAGGCAGCATGAGAGGAGGTAGGCGACAGGCAGTTAAGGCCGTGCTATGAGGAGGGAGAAGGTTTTTCAAAAAAGGGAGCCATACATGAAGAAAGGGAGTTGTCTGTTTGTCCTGCTGCTGGTGCTTGCCGCATGTGACGAGAACAAGTCACTGTCGCAGAAGACAGGAAGTACCATTGGCAGGTCTGCCGTTGACTTTGTTGCTGGTCTTGGTGAAGGGATAGACAAACGTATGGTGGTGAAGTTGGATGTGGACCCTGCGTTGGCCGCCAAGGGGTTGAGCACAACCATGGGCAAGAGCCGTGGTGTAGGCTCCAAGGACGCCTCTGTCTACATTGTTGCTGGGAAGCCATTCAAAGGTACTTTAATGGTACGCGCAATGGATGAGGCTGCTGTTGAGATTGGCCGTTCACAGGTGGAGGTGGAATTTGCGGCAGATGAGGCCCGCTATGTGACTTTTAGTTTCAATGAAGAGATGGACAGCCAGCTGGTGCGCTCCTACCTTCTCTCGCTCCGCTGAACATAAGTATAGCCTGAGCTAACTCCAGCATTTTAGAAAAGCCAGACAACCGGGAATGGCAAGGCAACATTGTCTTTCTGGAATGTGAATGCTTTTGTTGACACAATGTCAACCCAAACCCCGACACCATGTCCTGTTTACTTGACATATGCCCTGTGGGGTTGTTGTGTATAGGAATAGGAAACAAAAGCACCCTCACAAAGCAAGGTTTGGGGGGGGTGCTATATGTGTTTATTGTTGTACTTTCAAACCGCCACGCCCGGTGCCCAAGCCACCTTTAACTGTTTGCATTTTATAGTTACGTACGGCCACGACGAGGTTGTTGAAGGAATCCGTGAGTGCGGCGGCAATGAGTTTGCCTTCGGCAGTATTGGAATAACCACCGAGGCCGCCACCGGCCCTGCTGCCGAAGAGTGCGCTTGTAATGTTGACGTCGGTATTTTTGGCACTGCCTTCGGCGGCAGCAAGCTGCACACCGGAGCGGTTGTCGACCAGGGTTAG
Source organism: Pseudomonadota bacterium (assembly GCA_009786315.1). Lineage (GTDB taxonomy): Bacteria > Myxococcota > Myxococcia > Myxococcales > Myxococcaceae > WRKR01. The sequence goes on from WQTM01000216.1 coordinate 1,288, forward strand.
CAAGGTGCTGGCCTCTTGGAAGTTGACGTTGCCTGCCAGGCTAGAAAGCACACGTGCCCTCCGGCCCCCCAGCAGGGCGGAAGCACCTCCTCCTACACCGCCACTGTTTTTATTGCTGAAAGTAATGGAAGGATTCAGCGAAAAGTCAGCGGACACCATTTGTCCCTTGCCGAAGTTGGAGTTTTGGCGAAGTTCGCCCGAATCGGCCAAGGAGCGTTCTTGCATCATACTGTTCATAGCGCGGCCACGCTCGACGACCACGAAGCAGTTGGACTGCTGCGCCAACAATTTGAGCACCGGCACTGTTGAGCCCAATTGGTGCTCGTTGAGTGTACGGTACCAACTGGAATTGACATCCTCAATGACCGCCATGGTGCCGAGTGCTTCTTCACACCTCTCAAGCCCGTCATTGGCTCCTTGGGCGTTGGCGCCACCGGCAGAGCCGGTAGCTGCCGTTTTCGCAGATTTCGAGCCTGTGCTCATACAGCTTGCCAGCAATAAAAGCCCAACAATCATCCCCGGAAATAAAAAAAATTTTTTCAAGACAACCTCCTCCTAGTCCAAATAAAAATAGAAGATTTCGAAACACGCATGCTGAGTGTAACATTCCGAAATCTCTCGAGAGCTAGCACCGAAGCCAGGAAATAGCAAGTCCAAGCTGAAGCTTATGCGCGCACAAGGTAGGTTTAGGTTGGTAATTATATTCAGGTTATGGTGGTGGCAGGGGAGGGGGGGGGATGAAAAAAGGGTGTATTTCCAAATGGGAGGAGTTGTTGTCGAGAAGCGGGAAGGAAAGTTTCTCTGAGTGGCGCATTCTTTGTTGAAATTTGAATGCTTGCTCTGCAGATCATCCATTACGATGTTTTTCAATCAACGGCTTGGCTTACCAACATATATTCGAACATTAACAAAAACGTATGTGGATGTAGCAACAAGTGTTTCTATGTTGAACGAAGACACTGTGTTCTATGGGGTTGCTGTTTGTTTTTGCAATATGAGACAAGTGGAGGCTCAACTTGGCAAGTGAAAGTTTAGCCATAGGATTGGATATTGGTTCAACGAGCATAAAGCTTGTTGGCCTCAAGAAGCAGCGCAATCGTTATGTATTGGAGCATTTTGGAATCAAATACATTCCTCCAGAAACCATTGTAGATGGGGCGATCATGAATTCGTCTATTGTTATACAGTCGATTCAGGAGCTCATAAAGGAATTGCGTGTCAAGAGGAAGGAAGTTGCGATTGGGATTGGTGGCAATTCTGTCATTATAAAAAAACTAACCATGCCGACGATGTCTTATTTTAAGTTGGATGAGACGATTGCCTCGGAAATGCAGCAATATATTCCATTTGACACAAAGGATGTATTTCTTGACACATTCATTCTTCCTGGGAAGGAGGACGTGGCAACTGGCCAGATGGATGTTGTGCTTGTAGCGGCAAAAAAAGAGGTTGTTAATGACTATTTGTCGATTGTTGGGGAGTCTGGCCTAAAGCCGGTTGTTGTTGATGTGGATGTTTTTGCGATTCAAAATTGTTTTTATGCAAACTATGGCGCAAACGAGAATGACACCATTGCGTTGATTAATATTGGTGCAGAAGTTGTTGCCATTAATATTATTCGTGAAGGTGTGTCACAGTTTACAAGGGACGTCCATATTGGCGGCCAGCAGTTTACTGAAGAGATACAGAAACACTTCAATATTTCGTTTGATGAAGCTGAGACATTCAAGTCTGGCTCACATGAAAAGCGAGAAGATTTGCTCATACAAGAGCAGATTCAGTCTTCCTTAGAAAAGATAGCGGAGCAGGTTGCAGGTGAAATTCAGCGCTCATTGGATTTTTATTCTGGGACAAATGGAGACTCAGGTTTCTCAAAAGTCTATGTTTCGGGAGGAGCGTCCAAGACACCCAGACTTATTCAAGCCATTCAAGACAGGACTCGGACACAGACAGAGATGATTCGCCCTTTTAAAGAAATTCATATTGATCCAAAACGTTTCAATTCAGAATTCATTGAAAACATGGGGATGTTGGGAACTGTTGCGGTTGGACTTGCCTTACGCAGGCCTGGTGATAAATTATATTAGGAATGTTATGTATATATATATAAATTTATTGCCTGTCAGGCAGGGGAAACGCAGGGAATACGGCATTCAGACGTTGGTGTTGTTAGGATTGTTTCTTGTAGTTGCGGTGGTTTTAAATTTTATTTGGCATAAAAACGTATTGAATACTCAGGAGCGAGAGCAAAGAGTCGTTATTTCGATGCAGTCCAAAATAAAGGAATTAGAGAAGGCGGTTATAGAGATTGGTGCACTCGAGAAGAGGCGGGATGAGATATTGGAAAGACTAAAAGTGCTTGAGGAGTTGAAGGTGAACAGGAAAGGTGCTGCACTTGTTTTGAATACATTGGCCTGGGTGACGCCTTCAGGGATTGTTTTGGATGAATTTGATGAAAATGCTACGCCAAATTTTTTAAAAGGCAAAGCGAATTCGCATGATGATGTGGCAGAGTTTATGCGACAACTTCAGGTCATTGTTCGCACGCCGCAAGGGATTGCCCGTATTATTGATAAACCAAGAAATGGTTTTCAAGTTCGAGTTGAGTTGTTGTCGCTTCCCGGGAAGACAGAAGACGTTTTGACAAACGCTGTTAAGTATTTTTTTCAAAATGTTGAATTAAAGCGTGCTGAGCAGAAGACAGATAATTTGTCGCCAAATTTTCCTGGGAAGCGAGTGGATTTTGAAATTCAGTTGAGTGTGAATTATATCAATTAGTGTGGCACATGGAAAAATATTTAGAAAAACTTAATAGTGCCAGTTGGGCAGCAAAAGTTGCAGGGACATTATGCATGTCTTTGCTTCTGACAGGTGTCAGTTATTATTTTTTTGTCATGCCAGTTGAAGATAAGATAAAAAGGCAAAACGTGCAAAAGGTGCAATTTGAAAAGGCTTTGGTGGAGAAGCAGAAGGCGCCAGAAAATCTCCGAAAGCTTCAAGAGGAGATGGTTCAACTTGAATCCGGTTTCAAATTAGCACTTGAAGAACTTCCTGACGAGAAAGATATAGATGAATTGTTATGGCAACTAAGTGAGGTTGCGAGGAGAGCTGGTTTAGACATTGCTCAAATTGAACCATTGCGTGAAATTCCCGTAGGTTTTTTTGCAAAAATTCCTGTTAGGATGACACTCAGAGGCAATTTTCAAGAGCTCTCTTTGTTTTTTCAAAAAACATCACAGATGCGTAGAATTGTTAACATTAGCAACATTCGCCTCAGCAAAGCTTCCTTATCAAAGTCTGATGCAGCGACAGCGAGTTCTTCCCCTATTTTAAAGGCAGATTTTTTAGCAAATACCTTTCGATTTTTGGGTGCGCAACAGCCTGAAAGTTCCCAAAAGGCAAACAGGGGGACAAACAAATGAGACCATTTTTCATAGCGTCATGGTGGATTGCGGTGTTTATTTTATCAGGGTGTGGAGGTGGAGGGGCCAAAGCACCTGCCGTGCCTCAAACGGTGAAGAGTCCCCAAGGGAAAAGCACCAATGCAAGCGTGAATGCGAATACAAACACATCATCCTCTGCTGTCCAAAAAAAGACAGATGAATCAGAGAAAACGGCTGGTGATTCTGAGAATAACGACTTTTTTTCAATGGGGATACCCAGAGATCCTTTCTTGGTTGATCAGAGTCGGCAAGTGGTTTTTGATGATGTTGCGATTGAAGACAATTTGTGTGAAGAATTATTGTGTGGTTTTGAGATTGCTCAGCTTTTGTTGGTAGCTGTTATCAGTGGGGATGCAAATCCTGTTGCGATGTTGGAAGACACGCAAGGGATGGGTTATATTGTTAGAAAGAACAGTCGAATAGGAAAATATGGTGGGCGGGTCAGCAATATTTATCAGAATTGTTTAATAATTACTGAGCCCAGCCAAGATTTCGAAAGTGGCATAAAAGACATAACACTATGTGTTAAGTCTGAAAGTACGAATTCAACGTCTGTTGATTTGATGACAAACAGACAAATTCAGTGAGGCTTGTTGTGTTTTTTTCATGGTTGAATGATATTTCTAGGTTTTTGAAGTCTAAAAATGCTTTGGCTTTCATAGGAATGATATCCATTCAGGTATTTCTATTTGTTCCTCAATATGCATTTGGGAAGATGGCCCATGTTGCACTAAATGAAAACATATGGATTCCGCGATTTCTGCAATCTGCGGCACTTCAACAACAGTCGAACATTGTTTCCCAAAAGACAGATGAGCAAGCTGTCAAAAAACAAGCCAAGAAAATTCAATCCATCAACTTTAACAACAACAGGCTGATTGTTTTGGCCGATGGGGAATTCAAGAAGTTTGATGTTTATGAGTTAAGCAATCCTTCGCGCATTGCCATAGATATTTTTGAGGTTCAGTCAAACATTCGTTTGCCAATTCATTTAAAGTCTGTTCGTCAGGGAAATCATCCAGAGAAGGTTCGCATTGTGTTGGATTTGAGCGAACCTCCCATTTCTTGGAAAGTTTCAAGGTTGAAATCTGGATTGATTCTCACCCTAAATACAAACGAATCAAAAGCGAACGAGTCAAAAGCGAACGAGTCAAAAGCAAATGAATCCAATGTGGATGAAACCAATGAGGATTCATTGGGAACACTCAACCTCAATGAAGGCGAAAATTCACCTGAAACCATATTGTCTAACAACAAAAACACGGTTGTTGAGTTGCCGGCGAAAACGGGACGTTCAGAGCGTTCCGCTCTGTTGAAAGACATTCGTTTTATTGAGGTACAAAAAGGTGGAAACATAGAAATTACTCTGTCTGGAACGCCCAAATGGAAAGTCAACCGTCCAGATGCACACAGTGCTGTTTTGACAGTCAATCATACACATTTGCCGGCAAAACTTGAGCGAAATTTGGATGTGAGCGCCTATAGCACGCCGATTCAAATGATTAACACATTTAAATCCGGAGCAGAAAACGAGCATGTCCAAATTGTCGTAACCAGTGAGGTGGAGGTGGAGGAGGTTGTTCAAAAGACGAAGAATGGTTTGCTATGGAAGTTTATAGCGTCCAAGGCAGTTGTTCAAAGTGAGAAGGCTGGGAGAGGCAACAAACGTGCACACGAGTCTGACGCAAGTGAGGTGGAGCCTTTCCCGAAGAATGCCTTTGTTGGGAAGCGAGTTTCTTTTGAATTCAAGGACATATCCATTCACAATTTGCTGCGAATGATTGCGGACGTTGCGCAGAAGAACATTGTTGTAGCGGACGACGTACAGGGGAAGGTAACCATTCGTTTAAAGAATGTCCCTTGGGACCAGGCGCTTGAATTGGTTTTGCGTTCCAAGGGCTTGGGGAAGGAGAGTTTGGGGAACAACATTCTTCGGGTAGCGCCGATGAGGACGTTGGAGGAGGAGGCGCGGATGAGGGAGGAGAGGGCGCGGACGATGGTACGCCAGGAGCCGTTGGTGATTCAGCTGATTCCTGTCAGCTATGCGAATGCGGAGCAGATGAGGGACAGGGTGAAGGAGGTATTGACGGAGCGGGGCAGTGTTTCTGTGGACACGCGTACGAATACGCTCATTGTTCGAGAAGTGGCTTCCAACATGGACAGGGCGCGTTCGCTGGTGAGCAGTTTGGACACGCAGACGCCGCAGGTTCTCATTGAGAGCCGTATTGTGGAGGCCAACACAAACTATACGAAGGAGTTTGGCATTCAATGGGGTGGGCATTCGACGTTGTCGCCGGCCACAGGGAATGCGACGGGCATTGCTTTTCCGAACACGGTTTCCATTGGGGGTGCAGCGGGAGACACGCCCAATGCGGGGACATCTCCGACGCCTCAATATGCGGTCAACCTACCTGTTGCAGTAGGAGCAGGCTCCGGGGGTGGATTGGGGTTTGTTTTCGGTTCCGCTGGGGGGGCTTTTCAGTTGAACCTTCGTCTTTCCGCATTGGAAACGCAGGGGCACGTCAAAACCATTTCTGCGCCCAAAGTAACGACGATGGACAACTCGACGGCCCGCATAAGTCAAGGTATTTCGTTGCCTTTTTCTCAAGTTTCGGCTTCTGGTGTCAACACTTCGTTTGTCGAAGCTCGTTTGTCGCTTGAAGTAACGCCGCACATTACGGCGGATGGCAGTGTGTTGATGAACATTCGGGCGGAGAACAACCAACCGGACCCCTCCAACACGGGAGCCAACGGCCAACCTGCCATTCAGCGCAAGGAAGCCACCACGCAGGTATTGGTGAAGGATGCTGAAACCACTGTTATTGGTGGCATTTATGTACGCAGTGGCTCATCCAACAACGCTTCTGTTCCAGGGCTCAGCCGGATTCCGATTTTGGGCCATCTTTTCAAAAACTACAGGGAGACAGAGAATCGCCAGGAGCTGCTCATATTCATAACGCCGCGTATTTTAAATAGAAAACCTGCTGTTCAAAATTTCTAGAAGGCTGAAGTCATGTGTCAGAAGAAAACACAACTTTTTGTTTTATTAGTTTTATGTATATTTATAGGTAGTTGTCGAATTTCGGGCGTATCCATGATGGTGAGTGCGGTTCGGCCATTGGATGCGGACTGTCATGTGGATGCCAATCGTTTTATTGCGAGGGGTTCTCTCAATTTAAACGCCACCTCTACATATTTGGTAGCGATTGATCTGGAGAGTGTTCTTGAGGGGGTGGACACGGAGGGGGCGAACGAGCATCTTCTTGCGAGTGGGAAGGAGAACCGGATTGTTTTGACGGAGTTGACGCGCCAATATTTTATTTATGGAGAAGGTGGGACTTCGAAGCAGATTTTGGCGGAGAGTGAGCCCATTACTGGGGTATTGGAGCCGAATTCGGCCACTTTATTGACCATACCGCTTTCCATGCTGGGCTCGGTGGGGGTCTCCACCATAAGGGAGTTGTTGTCCGAGGTAAGGGAGGGAGCAGGTTTAGGGACGGAGGTAGCCGTAGGGGCAGAGGTATTCATACGTTTTCAACTATACGGGAAGATAGCGAGCACCGGGAAGAAGGTGAAGACAGCACCCGTTGACTTTCCCATTTTCATTTATTTTGGAGCAACGCTTCCAATATGTGAGGATGAGGAGGAGTTGGCACCTGTTGGGCCATGTGGGCTTTATGGTGGGCAAGACGGTTTTGCTCCAAAATGTTGCGTTTTAAACCCAACCAATGGAAAGTGTACGGGCTAACATTCACGTTGGGGTTGACATGTCGTTTGAAGCGCATTTAAAGGCCACCGTTTTGGGAGTAGAGGGTGCTGTTGCTTGTAGTCTCATGGGTTTTGACGGTATTGCTGTGGAGACTTACCAGCCGCAGTCCACCATAGGCTCTTCTGTTGACGTACAGGGGGCGTGGATAGAGTATTCGAGCATACTCTCTCAGCTAAAGAATACGGCTGAAATATTGCGGACGGGTGATGTGGTTGAGGTACATGTTGGGACAGAGAAGCTTTCGACGCTTATTCGTTTGGTCAACAGTGAGTATTTTATTGTACTGGGGATGCTTCCGGAGGGCAACATAGGGAAGGGGCGGTATTTGTTAAGGCTGGCTGCTCCTGAATTGAAGGCTGAGCTTTGAGAGAGTTTGAAGCTTGAAGACGGGGCTTGCCCTCCTTGCCTGAAGCGCCTAGAGAGACATTGCACTTGTTTTCGAAAGGCGAATGATGGCTGGAGTGATTGATACATCAGAGTTCAGAAAAGGGCTGAAGATTGAGATTGACAATGAGCCCTTTGAGATTGTGGATTTTCAGCATGTGAAACCCGGCAAGGGTTCGGCTTTTGTGCGGACGAGCATCAAAAGTCTCATAACGGGCCGTCTTTTGCAGCCGACGCTCAAGAGTGGTGAGAAAGTTGGGAAGCCCGACATAGAGGACAAGGAGATGCAGTTTCTCTATCAGCAGGGTGAGGAATTCTATTTCATGGACAACAGGAGCTATGAGCAGACGTTTCTTTCGGCTTCTGTCCTTGGGGATGCGCGGGATTTTTTGAAGGAGAACATTGACGTCTCCATTCTTTTTTATAATGGGGCAGCCATTGGTGTTTCTTTGCCCAACTCGGTGGACTTGAAGGTGGTCCAGTGCGATCCCAGTGTACGTGGGGACACGGTGACGGGGGCGAGCAAGCCGGCCAAATTGGAGACCGGCTATACAGTGAACGTTCCTCTGTTTATTAATGAGGGAGATGTTTTGAAGATTGATACTCGAGATGGAAAATATTTAACCCGGGTATCCACAGGGAGCTGAAAGACTCATGCAACCAAAGACGAAGAAAGGCACTGCGTCGCGAGCACGTGCGAAATTGGCTGCCCAATCCGCTGCTGAGAAGGCCGTGCCAGGCAGAGAGGTTTCCGAAGTTGTGACAGAAGCAGGCAGGGCATTGGATGTCCATGCGGTGAAGGCGCTGATTGAAGCTGTCGAGAAGTCCAAACTCTCCCGTTTTGTGTGGCAGCGTGCGGGCGAGAAGTTGTGTATTGTCCGCGAATCTCCAGAAGCTGTGGCTGCTGCTTTGCCGTTGGCGTCTTTGAGTTTGCAGCCTGCAGCCGAGTCACCCAAAGCGGTTGCAAGTGTGGCGCCTATGGAGGTGGTGGAGCCGCAGGGGCACGTCATTGTTTCGCCTTTTGTGGGGACTTTCTATAGGGCTCCGGGGCCCGAGCAGCCGCCGTTTGCGGAGTTGGGCAGCAATGTTCGCAAGGGGCAAGCTTTGTGTATTGTTGAGGCGATGAAGTTAATGAATGAGATTGAGGCGGATGTTTCGGGGAAGGTGGTAGCCATTCTTGTGGACAACGCTCAGCCCGTAGAATTTGGGCAACCTTTGTTTCGGTTGGAGCCAAGCCCCTAGCGAGGTGTTGTTTGCCTAGGAGAGGAAGGGCATTTGTTTAAGAAGGTACTCATTGCCAACCGCGGGGAGATAGCGCTCCGCATTATTCGAGCTTGTCGGGAGTTGGGCATTCACACGGTGGCGGTGCACTCAACGGCGGATGCCAGTGCTCTGCACGTGCGTTTTGCGGATGAAGCGGTTTGTATTGGCTCTCCTCCCTCCAGGGAGAGCTACCTCCATGTCCCCGCCTTGCTTTCAGCTGCAGAAATAACCCAAGCGGATGCCATTCACCCCGGCTATGGGTTTTTGTCCGAGAATGCGGATTTTGCAGAAATTTGCAAGACGTGCAAAATTCACTTTATAGGCCCCAAGCCAGAGGTTATTCGGCTGATGGGCAACAAGGTACATGCTCGAGAGGCTGCGAAGGTGTCGGGGCTTCCTTTGTTGCCGGGCTCTTCGGGCGTCATCAAAAACATAGAAGAAGCCGAGCAACTCGCGAAGCAAATTGGTTTTCCTGTCATTTTGAAAGCTTCTGCAGGCGGGGGGGGGCGGGGGATGAAGATAGTGCGGGCCCCGGAGGCGCTGAGCAAGGCATTGGCGACGGCCTCTGCCGAAGCTGTTGCTGCGTTTGGCAATGGCGACATGTATTTGGAGCGCTATGTCGAGAGGCCGCGGCACATTGAGATTCAGATTGTGGCGGATGAGCATGGCAACATTGTCCACCTGGGCGAGCGCGAATGCTCCGTACAGCGGCGCCACCAGAAGCTGATAGAGGAATCGCCCTCATGTGCCCTAAGCCCCAAGTTGCGAGAGAAGATGGGGGAGGTGTCCGTCAAGGCCATGAGGGAGATTGGCTATAACAGCCTGGGGACCATTGAATATTTGTTGGACGAGGGTGGCGAGTTCTATTTCATGGAGATGAATACACGTGTACAGGTGGAGCACCCCGTAACAGAGCAGGTGACGGGGGTGGATTTGGTGAAGACTCAGCTGTTGATGAGCTCGGGCCAGAAACTGAAGCTGACACAAAAGGACGTGCATTTCCGTGGAGCGGCCCTGGAGTGTCGAGTCAACGCGGAGGACGCGGTTACTTTTGCACCTTCTCCAGGAAAAATAACAGCTTATAGTGCGCCTGGGGGGCCAGGAGTGCGCGTAGACACGGCAGCCTATGAGAATTATACGGTATTGCCCTATTATGACTCATTGTTGGCCAAGCTCATTGCCTATGGGGAGGACCGCCCGACAACCATTGCCCGTATGAAGCGGGCCTTGTCTGAATATGTCATTCGAGGTGTACGAACCAACATTCCTTTTCACCGGGCGGCTTTGTTGGAGGAGGACTTTGTAGCAGGGAGATATGACACGCGTTTTGTGGAGCGGATGCAGGATTCTGAGTTAGGTATACAGAGGCTGAAGCGGGCCATTGAAGAAATGCCATAGGCGCAATCGAAAAACTTGGCCTTATGGGTTTTCATTGCTAGGGTGAACACAACTTTTCACTGTTGCTTTCGTTGTTGACCATCTTGGATAAGAACAAAATCATCGAAGTTGCCGGCAAGCTGGTTGCGAAGGGGGCCTATGACAAGGCCATCAAAGAATACCAGCGCATTTTGGACGTTGATTCTCGGGATGTGCGCACCCTGCAAAAAATGGGGGAGCTCTACCAGAAGAAGAACGAGCCCAAGCAGGCGTCGTCCTATTTTATGCGCGTAGCTGAGAGTTATGCGAGCGATGGTTTTTTTCTCAAAGCCGTAGCCCTCTATAAGCAAGTTTTGAAGTTGGACCCCTCCCTGGTAGAAGTCAACTTGAAGTTGGCGGAGCTACACCAACAGTTACACCTATTGGGGGAGGCGCTGGGGTATTACCAAGCCACCATTGGTTATTTTGAGCAACAGGGGAATTGGGCGGCCGCCATTGAAGTTTTGGAGAAGATGGCGACGTTGGACTTACAGAATGTCACCATTCGTGCGAAACTTGCCGAACTCTATGCACGCCAGAACAAACAAGTAGAGTCCATCAAAATGTTTGAAGGGGCGGCATTGGAGTTTCGCGACCAAGGGCGCCTTGACGAGTATGCACGTGTTGTTGAGCGGATTTTGACATTGACGCCGGAGCGTGTGGATTTGGCGAAGGAGTTGGCGCACATATATTTGTCAGAAGGGGAGCCCAAACGCGCTCTCAGCAAACTCCAGCTTTGTTTCAAAGACAATGCAAAAGACGTGGAGACTTTGCACATGATGGCAATGGCTTTTGAAGGGCTTGGGCAGTTGCCCAAAGCGCTTTCCGTCTATAAAGAGCTGGCTCGCATTCATGTGGAACAAGGAAATACCGTTGAGTCAGAGCAAGTGTGGGCTCATTTGGCACAGTTGGCCCCGGATGATGCGGATGTGCTCAAACGTTATGCTTCAGCGGCGCCCTCCAAACCGCCCTCTGCGCATTTTTCGTCAGCCTCCTATAAAACAGCAGCTACCAGCGGCACCTGGTCGAAACCTTCTGTGCTTTCGTCGGAAGAAGAAAATTTTGGACGTATACTCACGGAGACGGACGTCTACATTAAGTATGGCTTGTTTGAAAAGGCGTTGGATCACCTGAAGAAAATTTTTCAAGTGTCCCCTGAAAACATCGACGCGCACGAAAAAGCATACCACATTTATGCCGAGTCCAATAACCCCAGCTTAGCAGAAGAGCAATTGCTGAATGTATTGCGACTGCACACACGACTTGGAGATGCAAAGCGGGCGCGTTTCTTCTTGACGAAGATGATTGAAGAGCATCCACAGCACCCTGAAATGCCCACGTTTATGGCGATATTGGGGGGCGAGATGGAGGTTTCGCCCACCATAGACGGGGAAGGTACGCCTCCCAAAGGTTTGCCTCTCGCAGAAGAATTGAGGATGGATGACTCCTTGCTTGCAACAGAAAGTGTGGCGGAGGCTTTGAAAGCTGCTTTGCCTGAAGCTGTGCACGCACCTTCACCGTTTGTTGCTGAGACTCCCGCAATTTTCAAACCCGTTGCTGCCTCTGCTGAGACGGCCTGGTCCACGGGAAGCAAAACGCCCCTCATTGGAAGCGTTGAGTTAGGAGCAGAAGAGTGTGAGGAGGCGGAGTTTTTTATAAACCAGGGAATTCTGGAAGAAGCCCGTGTTATTTTGAATGCCATTTTGTCCGTACGTCCGGGCCATGCGCGGGCGACGGCTTTGCTTGCGAGGGTGGAGTCCGCTTCGAGGGATGTGCTGCCCCCTACGCCCTTTTTGCTGCAAGCGGCCCCCTCCGAAAGTCCCCCTCCTTCTCTTCTCCTGGAGGAATACCCTCCATCGGACCCCCTGGACGTCCCGTTACAGATGGAGGAGGACGACTTTGTTATTGTGGACGAAGAGCCTTCTGCTCCATCGGATGAGTTTCAATATTCTGTTGACGATGTTTTTTCGGAATTCAAAAAGGGTCTCAAGCAGGTTGTCCAAGGTGGTGACGTTGAAACGCATTATGACTTGGGCATTGCCTACAAGGAGATGGGGTTGTTGGACGATGCACTTTCGGAGTTTAAGCAAGCGCTCCAAGGGAGTCATGGGACGAAAAGAGAGTTGGATTGTTTGACGATGATGGCTTTGTTGTTTTCGGCGAAGCAGGAGTGGGGGGAAGCTGTCCGTACCTATGAGTTGGCAATCATGCGAATTGCCTTAGCTCCTGAAAGTGAGCTTTCGTTACGTTATGAGTTGGCGGTACTTTTAGAAGCCATTGGGCGAAAGGAAGATGCGCGTATTCACTATTCTCGGTTGTTGGCGAGGCAGCCTGGTTTTCGGGACGTAGGGCAGAGGTTAGGGGCGATAGGGGGGCCGGTTGAGTTGGGGGTAGAGCCGTCGAATGACAAACCCAAATCCACCGTTTCACGCAAAGTGGGCTATGTATAGGCACCTATGACTTACCTTGATTTTTTCCAGCTCAGGCAAGAGCCTTTTTCAAATGCCCCGCTCAGCCATTTCTATTTTCATTCGGCTCAGCACGAGCAGGCCCTCATGCGTCTATTGCATGCGGTGCAAGGAATGAAGGGCCTGTCGCTTTTGGTAGGCGACATTGGTGCCGGAAAAACCATGTTGGCCAGGCGTCTGTTGGACACGTTGCCTGAAGAGGAATATGAAGCCGCGCTGCTTATCATCATCCACTCTGGCATTTCCGCCACGTGGTTGCTTCGTCGCATTGCCATGCAACTGGGTGTTGAGGATGCGGGCACGGAGAAGCTGACATTGCTGTCGCAGCTTTATCAACGTTTGTTGGAGATTTATGACTCAGGGCGCAAGGCGGTGGTATTGGTGGATGAAGCGCAAATGCTTCAAAGCCGTGAGTTGATGGAGGAGTTTCGGGGGCTTTTGAACCTTGAGGTACCGGGGGCCAAGTTGATTTCTTTTGTTTTCTTTGGCCTTCCCGAGCTTGAGCAGAACCTCAAGTTAGACCCCCCCTTGGCTCAGCGTGTTGCCTTGCGCTACAAGTTGCAGCCTTTCAGTGCCGAGTCCACCTCGGACTATATTCACCACCGTTTGCGTCTTGCGGAATGTCCGCATGTGCCTTTTTCTCAAGAGGCCATTGAAGCCATTCACCGTTATGTTGGAGGTGTTCCTCGGCTCATCAACACTTTGTGTGACAATGCCTTGTTTGAAGCTTTTTTAACGCGCCAACGCTATATAGACCCCGTACTCATTGGGCAGGTGGCGAGCAACATGGGTTTGGATTTTTCGCGTCAGAATCCGCCCAAAGAAGAGACTTTGGATTCGCATTCTGGTGCTTCCAAAACCAAGACCAGCATCGATCTAGCGGAGATTGACCGGTATTTGGAAGGACTTGGGAAAGCCAGTGGGTAATGCTTGGCCCATCCAAGACGCAGAAGAAGGCTATTTTTCCTGACATTGTTGGTGGTAGTGGCCGTGGCAGGGGTTTGGCTGAGCCAAAAGGATGCGTCACCTGTTTTGTGTGAGTTGTTGCAGGCGCAGCTTTCGAAGCAGACGGGAGGAGAGGTGCGTTTTGGGGGGTGCTCTGTTCATTTATTGCAGCGCAAGGCTTCTCTTCGCGGGTTGGTTATAGACACGGGGGAGGGGGGTTTTTTTTTGGAGGTGGAGGCGCTTGACATAAAAATAGGGGGGTTACGTTGGCGTGGTTTGGAGTTACAGGAGGTGGTTATTCAGAAACCGACTGTACATTTAAGAATGGGGGAAGTTCCTTTTTCTGCTGTTGTTGAGCCAAGAGGGTGTTGGCTGGAGTATTTAAAGCATTGGGTTGTCCAGAAGGTTGAGGTGGTGGAGGGTGGGGTGGAGCTGGAGTTTCCTGGGGCGAAGGCGCAGTTGAAAGGGTTTTCTTTGCAATGGTCGCAGAAGGGGGGGCAGGGGTGGTTTCGTACCGGCATAGAGGATGGGCAGTTTCAGTTTCAGGGGGGGCAGGAGGAGATAGGGCGGATGCGTTTAGAGGCGGAGTTGGATGTTGGGGAGGAGCGCCTAAGGTTGCGCAGTGGGGAGTTTAGCCTAGGGCAGATGATTTGGCGTTCTTCTGGGGAGGTAGAGGATTTATGTGCAGCGCAGCCCTACATAGGGGTGGTGTCCCAAGTTTACGTACCGGCGAACATGTTAGGGCGTTGGCTGGGTTTTTCCGAAGCGGAGGGGCATTTTCGTGCACGTATTTCGTTGAATGGGCGCAGTCGGCAGCTGACGGCGCGGGCGGAGTTGGATGCGGTTGGGTTGGTATTGGAGGGGATGCAGCCGGGGGATTTTCGAGCCAAGTTGGCATATGCAGGGAAGACATTGCTTGTGGAGGAGTTGCGTATACCGATAGGGGAGGGGGGGGCTCAGCTTCAGGGGGAGATGGAGATGGAGGGGAGTTGGCCGCTTCGGTTTACGGTGGCCACGCAGAATGTTTCGCTTGCGCAGATATTGGAGCGGGTGACCGTACCAGGCTCCTGGGTAGATTTTGAAGCCAGCCTCAAGGGCAAGTTTGTTGGCCAAATATTTCCCAAGTTGGGCATATGGGGAGACGTAGAAGCGAGCACAGGGCCTTTCATTTTGGCTTCGCGCTCTTTTCGTGCGCCGAAGGAGGAGGGGGTCAACATTTTGCAATTTCAGCAAAGCCGGATGAAATTTCGTTTTGGGATATTGGAGGACAGGGTTGAGTTTCGGAACATACACGTAGAAGCGGGGCAGCGTTGGCTCAGCCAAGCGGAGGGGGTTGTCATTTTATTTTTCAAGGAAGGGGGAGGCATTTCCGTGGAAGCGGAGGCGACCAAGCTTCAGCTGTTGGACTTTGGGCATATTGCACAGATTCCCTGGATGGGGAGTGGGAGTGGCCGTGTCAGTGTTTTGGGGCAATTCAGGGAGGGTGTAGAAGTACAGGGGGCAGCCCGTTTCAACGACTTTGTTTTTGGGAATTATGCGTTGGGGACAGTACACTCCTCCATTTTTGCAAAGGAGGGTGTGCTTTCGTTTCCGGGGATTGTGGGGCAAAAGCGCAGGACAGCTTTTTTTGGGCGTGTGGATTTGCATTTTGAAGGGGGCGCGCCGAAGCTTGTAGCGTTTGCGCAAATACCCAGTGGCCATGTTGAAGACGTTTTGGAAGTTTTGTTACCGCTCCATCCAGCATTTGAAACGCTTCAAGGCAAGCTTCGTGGGAAGGCTTCGGGCTCCTTGGCGTTTTCAAGTCCGGCGGAGACGTTTACTGGGGCAATTCAGCTGGACGTGGAGGAGGTGGAGTTGATGCAGTTGCCTTTGGGCAAGGGTGCCATAGAGCTTTCGTTGGCAGCCGGGAAAACGCTTCGTATTTCTCCAACCCTACTAACGAGTGAGTTTGGCCGGCTTCGAGCTTTTGGGAGTTGGGATTTTGACGGCTCCATGGATTTTTCAGCCGACTATGAGACGCAAGTTTTTGGGAAATGGCTTGGAGCGGTATTTCCGCAGGCGCTTTCAGGGCCATTGACGTTGAAAGCCCGTGTACTCGGAGATGCGACGGTGCCCGACGTACGGTTTGTCATTCGTTCTGCGCAACTGTTTTGGCAAGACAGGAGCCTTGGGCCCGTACGTGTTGAGGGGAGGGTATTGGGCAGGGAGTTGACGCTTTTAGGTTCTCCCGTGGCGGGTGTACATTTCAGTGCGGGCATGATGTTGAAAGAGCCCTATGCCTACCATTTATCCGCAGCCATAGAGCAGGCGGGGATTTCGTTTGGGTTGCCCATGTTGGTTTCGACCAAGGCGCGTTTGAAAGCCAGAGGAGAACTCAACAACCCGAAGGTGTTGACAGCGGATGCGGACATTGAGTTGCTTCGTTTTTCTCGGGAGGGTTTTTCTGTTTCCAACAAGGCGCCTGCGCAACTGAGTTATGCGGACGAGAGGTTTAAGCTTTCGTTTTTACAGATGCAGGGGCCCAATACGACGTTATTGGCCCAAGGTATTTTGGGGCTAAGGGATTCCAACTTTAGCATTTATGGGACGGTGGATTTGAGGCTTTTGGAGACTTTGCTACCGGGCATTGAGGATGGGGCGGGAGAGGTTGGCATTACAGCTGTTGTGGGAGGGGGTTTACGCAACCCTTCCATTGCAGGGGTAGCTGAGTTGCACCAAGCTCAAGCCACGTTGAAGGCGTGGCCGCTTTCCTTGGAGCGGGTGAATGCGCAGATTGAGTTTTCCAACCAGAGGGTGTGGATACATGATGTGCAGGCGCAGGCAAACGGTGGCCAAGTGCAGGCGCAGGGGGCATTGAGTTGGAACTCATCCGGGTTGGGGGATATTGCTTTGGGGGGGCAATTTCAGAAGGTGAACCTGGAGGTTTTGCCGGGAGTCCCCGGTGTATTTTCTGGAAACCTTCAACTGGAAGGCTCACAACATTCTCTCACCCTAGCGGGGCAGATAGAGGCTGAGAAACTTCGTTATGAGACGCCGTTGGCATTGGAAGACTTGCTTTTGCAGGTGGGGAATCGCAGCCATGAAGACACGAAGCCCGCAGAAGAATGGTTGAAATATGACATTATGTTGAAGGCGGGCGATGTGCATATTGACAACAACCTTGCTCGCGTGCGTTTGTTGGGTCAAGCGCGTCTTTTGGGGAGCAACGTGCAACCGGACCTCTATGGAACCATAGAGACGGCCCCGGGAGGGGAAGCCTATTTCAGAGGCAATACCTTTGGCATACAGAGAGGGCTTCTTCAGTTTTCCGGAAAGACGAACTCGTTGCAGTTTGCAGCGCAGTCTCAAATTCAAGAATACCTTATATTTGTCAAAGCCTCTGGAGATTTGAGTCATCCGAAAGTTGTTTTGAGCAGTGAGCCAAGTTTGACAGAAGCGGACATTCTCAGTGTATTAACCATAGGTACAACATCCGATGAGCAACTGGCATCCGCAAGTGCAGGAGTCAGTTTGGCAGCTCAGTTTTTTTTCAGTGTTTCGGGTTTGGAGCGTCGATTTCAAAATTTATTTTCGGGTAGCTCATTGTTGTTAAGTCCGCAGATGCAGTTTGCGACGACGGTGAATGAGATTACGGGGCTTACGGAGCCGTCTGTGCGTTTGGAGTCAAAGTTGTTGTCAGAGCGGTTTCGGATAGGCGTTGTCCAGCCGTTGTTTACAGGAAGGGGAACCAAGGCTCAGCTTGAATGGCGAATAAATGATAGGGTTTCATTACGTGCGCAGTGGGATAACTGGAACCAGGCAAACAACCCTGGGTTCGACTTGAAATTTCGTTTCGAATGGGAATAGCGGCTTTATTGGCGAGTTTTCTTTTGTGTGTTTCGCCCTCGAAAGAGGTCGAAAATGTGGAGTTGCGTCTCGTGGAGGGAGACGTTTCGGTGTTGGAGGGCCTGGACGCCTTGGTTTCTGTGCGCAAGGGGCAACAACTTTCTCCCAAGGCTGTGCGTCAGACTTTGCTTCGGCTTTTTGAGACAGGGCGGTTTGCCGATGCGGCGGTATTTTCGGTTTCCAGCCCAGAAGGTTTGTTGTTGAGGTTTGACTTATGGGCCAAGAGGAAGCTGACGCGGCTGATTGTAATGGGCAACCACCGTCTGTCGGAAGTGGACGTTGCGAACGTGTCCGGATTGAAAGTGGGGAGTGACTTAACCACAGAGGCGATTGTTTTAGCGCGGGAACGCCTGAAAGAGCGCTATGAGAGTTTGGGGTACCCCCATGTACAAATATGGGTATCCGCCAGTGTACAACCTGGAGGGACCGAAGCCATTGTAGAGCTAAGCGAGGGGGAGGCGCAGCGCATTCGAGGGATAACGTTTGAGGGGCAGTTTCCCTTTGCAGAGAATGTTTTGAGACAGGAGATGGATTTGAGGGAGGGGGCGGTTTTCAACCTGGAGCAGGTTGCCCAAGGGGAGCAGAGGCTTCGGGATTTTTTTATTCGTGAAGGTTATTGGCAGATTCAGTTGGTGCGGCTTAAGAAGGAAGAGGGGGGGCTTTGTTTTTCAATAATACCAGGCCCCAAGTGGGCACTTCATTTTAGTGGGAACCAGCGGTTGTCCACGGGGGTATTGGAGGAGATTGTCCATTTTGGTGGGGGGGTGTTGACGCTTAACCGTTGGGAGTTGGAGCGTATTCAGCGGAGGCTGGCGGATTTTTACCGTTTTCGTGGATACCCTGAGGTGCGCATTCGCCATGCGCAATTTTTTTCCGAGGACAAAAGCCATGCTCGCTTGACGTTTTTCATAGAAGAAGGGCGCCAGTTGCTTGTCCGGCAAATTGTTTTTCGAGGGAATGCTCGGCTTGAGGATGCTGATTTGGTCCGTGTTGTTATTGAGATGATGAATGCAGCGGCTCCGGCGGTAGGTGCATTGGACGAAGTGATGGTGGATTCGCTGATGTTGCAAGGTTCGGCTTTGAAGGCGGGGAGGTTGAATTACATACCCAGGGCGGAGCAGGTATTTATTGAGGAGGTATGGCCCCAAACCGCTGCGGGGATGATTCAGCTATACAAGGAGCGGGGCTTTCTAAATGCGAGTGTTGTCCTCTCAAAGACGCAATGGGACGATGAAGGGATTGTTGTCTATTTTGACATTCAGGAAGGCCCTCAATTTCATTTAAAAAAGCTAAGCATGGAAGGATTTCCCGAGGGCAAGCGCCACTCCAAGCTTATGCTGGGCATGGTTATTTCAGACTCAAACATTGAGTTTGAGCGGCAGAGGTTGTTGGTTGAGCTGATGGATGAGGGCTATTGGTTTGTGAGCATTCGGGCCCAGCTCCAAAAAGGCGAGGAGGGGGATGCGGAGGTACAGTTTCATGCAACGGTTGGTCCCCAAGTCCACCTTGGAAAGGTTGTTTTTCGTGGTTTGGAGAAGACCCAATTCAAGACAGCAAACTCGCAAGTTTTTTTGGTTGAGGGGCAGGTTTTCAACCCCAAGGCGCTTGTTGCATTACAACGTCGACTTTCTGCATTGGGCACCTTTCGTTTTGTGGAGGTGCGTTTGTTGGAGCCGGATGTACAAAGCCCACAGAAGGATGTTTCTGTTGAACTCAAAGAGAGTCCAAGGTTTTCAGGAGAATTCAGCATTGGCTATTTTATGGCCGATGGCCCTCGGGTGGTTTTCGACTTTGCCTACCCCAACATAGGTGGGCATGCGCTTACTTTAACGGGGCGGCTGGCCGTCAACTATTATGCGGCGAGTGCTTCTGTTTTGCGCGATCAGGTGGACACAACAGACTTGTCCGGGTTTGAGTTGTTGGGAGGGCGGTGGAACTTCTCTTTGCAAAACCGCTCATTGTTGCCCAGCAACATTGGGTTTCGTGTTGACTTGGTTGCTGAGCGGATATTTCGCCCATCCTACCACTTCATGCGTGTGGCATTGGGGCCTGGTTTGGATTGGACGCGCCAGTTGAATGTCTCCTGGCTTTCTGGGGTATGGCCGGAGTTGACGTTTCTTTTGCAGTGGGAAGCGGAATATTCCGAAATAAACAAGCTGTTTCAAGGGCAAGGCATTCAGCCTTTGGTGCGAGCAGATGTTGAAAGGCTTCGTTTTTTGGAGGGGACTTTTGCACTTCAGTCTTTGCGGGCGACCACCATTTTGGATGCTCGGGACAATCCCGTATTTCCCAGGAGAGGTTTTTTTGCTCAAGTTTCTTTGGATTGGGTTAGCGACCTATATGCGAGGGACAAGAAGGGAAGCCCTATTGTTGTCCAATTTCTCAAGCTGTCTGGCAACCTAAGCTTCTATCTCCCCATACAGAAGAACGTCCTGGCCTTTTCTCTGCGAGGGGGAAAAATTTTCCCGCTCAGCAGAAAGAGCGTAAGTCCTCCGGTGAAGCGTTTTTATTTAGGGGGTGCCACCAGTTTGCGTGGTTTTTCAGAAGATGGGTTATTGGCTGCGGATTTTCGAAAAACTTACCAAGAAGAAGTCCGCAGGTGTGAAGGGGTTATTTCTCGGGTGGGGTGTAGTGAGGATGCGCGTCTTTTTTTGCAAGGGGAGAGGTTATATTCAGAAGGGGGGGAGCTTTTTTTGTTGATGAAGGCGGAGTGGAGGATGCCTGTTTTTGAGAAGTTGGAATTGGGTTTATTTGCGGAGGCAGGGAACCTCTGGTTGTTGACGCCGAAGTTTCCTTTAGCGTTACGTCCTGTGGCGGGTTTAGGAATTCGTTATGGGACGCCTGTGGGGCCCTTGGTTTTGGACTTTGGGTTTAACCTAAACCGTGACAAGCTGCTCAACGAGTCTTTGTGGAACATTTATTTTAGCATTGGTGTTTTCTAGGTAGCCTTTTCCATGGAGGCGGTTTTCAGTTGGACCAGATGGGGGTAGCGAGGTGGCTTCGCTCCAAGGGAAGCGGGAGCTGGACTTTTCCATCCAAGGTACTGACGAAAATATGGCTGGAGCCCAGGCGGTTGGAGACGAACAGCAGCAGGCGCCCATCCGGGCTGAAACTGGGCTCCTCGTTGTCACCCTGGTCCTGCGTCACGCGACGCACTTCACCTGTCTGCAGGTGGGTAATAAAAATATCAAAGCGGCGTTTTTCATCCCTCGCTGTGAAGGCAACCCAGTCGCCCTTAGGAGAAACCTTGGGTGTTTGGTTATAATTTCCTTGGAATGTCAGCCTACGCACGGCGTTTTTTTCCAAGTCCATGAGAAAAAGCTGAGGCCCTCCGGCGCGGTTGGAGACGAAGACCAGGTTTTTCCCGTCAGGGGTGAAGTTGGGGCTTGTGTTGAGGAGGAAGGGGGTTTGTGTCAATTTACGAGCTTCTTTGCCATGGGCTGTGGCCAGCCACAGTTGGGTGGACTCGCCCTCTGCTTGGGCCCAAGCCATCCACTTTCCATTTTTAGAAAACGCAACGCCTGTTGCCATGGTTTTTTTAGCCACCAGGGTTGTGGTTTTGCCGCCGGGTTGTTTCATGACAATGTCTGGGTTTCCGCTGTCATAAGAGGTGAAAGCGACGGCTTGGTTATTGGACGTAAAGGCAGGCAGGAGGTTGATGTTTGTCTGCGTAAGGGCTTGGGCATTGTTTCCATCCCAGTCAGCGATATAGACGTTGCGACGTTGGCCGGTGGTTTTGACGAAGGCGATTTTTTTGAGGAAGGGCCCTTCTTCTGCTGTGTAGTGGCGGTAGACGGCATTGGCCAGTTGGTGGCCTATTTTACGAATGTCGTTTGGGCCGCCTTTGGCGGAGGTTTCAAACTCCAGGCGTCCGCTGCTGCTGCGAAACAAACGCAGGTGTGCTTCGAGTTGTTGCTCCTGGTTGAGGTTGAGTTGGACTTTAATAACGCTTTCTGCTCCGACATTCAGCCAGGCAGAGGCGATAATGTTGTTTGCAGGCTCATCCGCTGGAGCCAGGAAGCTGGCCCTGTCGAGCAAGCGAAAGAGGCCTGAAGCGCCGAAGTCAAAGAGGAGCAGTTTGTCGAGCTCCTCTGCGAGGTTTTGGGTGGAGGGGTTTGTCTCAATGACGCGGGGGAACCCCAAAGGCTCTGCGCGAAAATTTGCTCCGCTGATTTCAAGTGTTGGGACTTGGGCGAAGGCGGGGAGGGAGGAGAGCAAGAGCCAGAGGAGAGGCAGACGCATGGCGATTTTTTTAGGGAGTGAATACAAGTTGGACACCATTTTTTCGTAAGGATTCTTTCAAATGCTCCGGAGGTGGGGAGAAGGGGGCGGCCTTGCGCAGAGCGCTTTCCACGGCGGTATTAAAGAGGGGGTTACCAGAGGATTGGGTGAGTTTGGCTTCCAGCAGTTTTCCATTGGGGGAGATGCGGATGAGGGCGGTGGCTTTGAGGGTATTGCGTTGGTTTTCGGGGATGGTGGAAGACACGTCATAGTGGCGGCGTACGGCCACAGAGAGCAGGCCGAAATAGCGTTCTCCCTCTTGGATGGCCGAGTCCCCCATAGGGTCACCATCGGCTTGTCCCTGGAGGGGGGTGTTGGTGGTTTTTGACTCACGGGAGAATGCGGAGAACAAGTCTCGGCTATGGTCTGCGGAGGTGGTGGATTTTGAAGGGGGTGTTGTTTTTTGAGGGGGTATAGCCGTCGTGGCCTGAGGGGAGGGAACAGGGAGAGGAGGGGGTGCCGAAGGCCCGGGGTGGG
>WQTM01000217.1 GCA_009786315.1 Pseudomonadota bacterium
ATTGCCTACGCAAACATAACCACTGCCGCCGCAAGTGTTGTTGTTGCCGACACGGCACTCAGCTGTGTCCTGGCAAGTGCCCGGTGCACCATTCTGAGTGCTGCCGCCATTGCCCACACAAGCATAACCCGTGGGGCAGCTGTTGCCACCGACACGGCATTCAGCTGTATCCTGGCAAGTACCCGGTGCACCATTCTGAGTGCTGCCGCCATTGCCTACGCAAACATAACCACTGCCACCACAAGTATTGTTGTTGCCAACACGACACTCAGCTGTGTCCCGGCAAGTGCCCGGTGCACCATTTTGGTTGCCAGAAATGCCTACGCAAACATAGCCGTTGCCGCCACATACTGCATCATTGCCAACGTAGCATTCAGGCTCCACTTCCTGTTGGCAGGTACCCGGCGCACCATTTTGGTTTCCGGAAATACCCTCGCAAACATAGCCGGAGGGGCAACTGTTGTCGCCAACGCGACACTGAGGCTCAGGCGTGGTGGTGCCTGAAAAATCCGAAGCCAAGAAGGCAATGAGCGAGCCGGCAATACGGTTGGCGCCTTCGGTATTGAGTTGGCTGTCACCCAAAGCCCACTCGTTCGCCAAAGCAATGCTGACGCCGTCACGCGCAATCACCAATGTTCCGTCAACACGCGTGGCTTCCAAAACAGCCAAGTCAAAAACACGCCCTTTATAGGTGGTACGAAGCCAGGCGTTGAAAAGCTCTCGTTGGTTGTTGTCCCACGAGGCGTTCCAGTTATAGAGCGGCGCCGTGCAATGCACAAAAACCACACCAGGGAAGCGGGCTTCCAACCTGTCCATGGCTGCTTTATAGGCGTTAATAATGTTGTCTGTGTTGATGCCGACAAACTTTTCAAAGTCAATATAGCTGAGCTTCATGAGGGCAATGTCAAGGTGGGCGCCCAGGTTGTTCACCTGGGTTTCAAAAGCCGCTGCCTTCGACAAGGGGACAGCATCAAACCCAAGCCAATATTCCAAAATGGCGGGGGTATTCAGCAGAGAAACCGAATTGCCTG
This sequence comes from Pseudomonadota bacterium, assembly GCA_009786315.1. Lineage (GTDB taxonomy): Bacteria > Myxococcota > Myxococcia > Myxococcales > Myxococcaceae > WRKR01. Next base: position 1,032 of record WQTM01000217.1, read on the forward strand.
TCCGTATGGAAAGCCCAGGGGCAACCCTTCGGAGAGCACTGGCAACGTTGTTGCCAATGGTGTTATGCGCAAAGAAAACCCTTCGTTGGTTGAGTGTGTTGACGTCTGTTTGGTCAAAACCCAGTTTCGTCCATGGCTGCCCCGTAGCGCCTGAGTTTTGCACGCAAGTGCCCGCAGTACCATTTGGGTTGCCGGCAATGCCCACACAAACATAACCAGCGGGGCAGCTGTTGTCACCTATGCGGCACTGGAGCTCGGGCTCAGCAGTAGCGCCAGAGAAGTCTTCAGCCAGGAAGGCAATGAGCGAGCCAGCAACGCGGTCGGCACCATTGGTGTTCAACAGAGCATCATTGCGTGCCCATTCATCCGCCAAGGCAATGCTAACGTCGTCGCGTGAAAGAGCCAGTGTTCCATTGGCGCGCGTGGCTTCCAAAGTAGCCAAGTCGAAAACACGTCCCCCATAGGTGGCGCGCAACCAGGCGTTGAAAAGCTCTCGCTGATTGTTATGCCACGAAGCATGGTTGTTATAAAGTGGCGTCGTGCAATGTACAAAAACCACCTCGGGGAAGCGGGCCTCCAACCTGTCCATGGCTGCTTTGTAGGCATTAATAATGTTGTCTGTGCTGACACCAACAAACTGCTCAAAGTCAATGTAGCTGAGTTTCATGAAGGCAATGTCGAGACGAGAACCCAAGTTGTTCACTTGGGTTTCAAAAGCCGCAATTTTCGACAAGGGGACGGCGTCAGAGCCTATTGAATATTCCAAAACACCAGGGGTATTCAGTGAAGAGGCTGAATTGCCTGTGCGTATAGAAAGCCCAGGGGCAACCCTTCTGAGAGCACTGCTGATGTCACTACCCACAGCGTTGTGGGCAAAGAAAACCCTTCGTTGGTTGAGTGTGCTGACGTCTGCTTGGCGAAAACCCAACTGTGTCCAGGGTGCCAAAGCGGCAGAGGTTCCCAAACTTCTAAAATGGGAGCCTTGCTTTTCAAGCAAAGCTTCTCCAGAGCAAGCCACCCCAACCCAAAAACTGGCGAGGGCTAGCCCAAAACATATTTGTTTAAAAACTTTCAATGAGGTATTCATAAATTCATCTTCTTGCTGCTCAACTATTTATTATCCGGCCTCTACGGTACTTGACGGGGCAAACGCCCACGAGATTAAACGAGGAAACAACATGTAAAATAAGACATATAAAACAATATGTTATGTTCCAATTCGTATGAACGAGGCGAAAACAAAAATCTTTAGCCCATTTAAAGCCCAACCGTGAAACTTTAAACCCTCATGGTAGGCGCTTTGCATACCAGAAGTGTGGTCAAAACCAAAGACTGTTTTCGCAAAACAGCTTCTTTGGAGCCCAAAGGCTGTTTGGATTTTCGCAAATTTGTGCTTTTGTTGCAATGACGGGGCACAATTCATGCAACATGCGCACACTTGTTTGCAGGAGAATGCTTCTGGACTCACAACAGCGTCCTCCTTCATTCGCGTGGTTTCATTGATATATACCCCTTGCTTCCCTCCCGCCTTTAGGAACAACAAAAAAAACCACAAGCACCCCTGCTTTGGCTTGCAGTATGGAAAGACATGAAAACGTAAAATATGAAAAACACACAAAATACGTTTTCTTAAAACCCCGAAAATAGCCCCTATCACTTGAGTCCCTATTTTTCTAATATTCGCATGTTAACATTTGGCCTGGAGGAATTAAAATGAAAAAACAACATGTGCCCCATAAACCTAAAAAGCACGCGACAACAAACCCGACAAATAAACAAAATACTGCATGAAATAAGCTTGAGCGACTAACGAAGACTCAAAAATGCATTTTTCAACACAGGGTTTGAATGTAGCGGGTGTGAATATTAGGTGAATTTCGCATGGGGGGGGAGGGAAGGCGCCGCCAAGTGAAACGCCAAGAAACGAAAAGCCTCCTGGCGCTGGCAAAACTCAGCGGCCATTCTTATTAGCGGACATTGGCAAGAAAGTCGGCCAATCTGCGGGCAACTGCCTGGCGGCCTGCGGTGCTGAGGTGCCCATCGTTGCTGGTCGAGCTGGGTGCATAGCTTTGGTAGAGCCCCAACACTGGGTTCCCCGCATTGTCTCTATAGGAGCAATGGTTGACTTGCCCATTGGGGGCAGTGGCCTCTATGAGTGCCAAGTCAAAAACCCGTCCAGTATGGCCATACCGCTCAAGCATGCGGCTTCGATAATGCATGCTTCGAGTGTTGGCATCATAAATGTTTTGGAAATTGCCACAAGGTCGAATGGTTTGAGTGAAGTGGACAACAATCAGTTCAGGATACTGGCTTTGCAGGGCATCCATCTGTGTCGCATAATAGTCAAAGAGCAAGTCTGCTTGCTCATCGGTCATGTCGTAAAAAGCATAAAAACAAAACTTCAGGAAGACAATGTCCAGGCGTTGCCCGGGAATGGTGGCGTTCCCATTTATGATGAAACGCACTTGTTCTACAAAGAGCTCAACCGACTGCCTGGCTTGTCCATAGTTTCTATATAAGTCATAGGTAGAAACATTCAAGAGGCCTGGCTGGCGGCTACCGTTTTGGTTAAAATATGCTGCTCCATTGCTGCTTATCAGGCTTCGACTGTGAGAGATGATTCTTAAATTTTGCACCACACTCCCTAGGCCATCGACAATTTCGCCACCCACCGAGTTGTGACCGAAGAACATATAGAGTTGGGTAATGTCTCGGGGGCGGACAGAAGTTCCAGAAGCTTGGCAGGTGCCGGGGGCATTCCATGCTGTGCTGGAGTTGCCTACGCAGGTGGTGTTGGCGGGACAAGTCCAGGGAGCGCCCACGTAGCATTGGGCTGCCGCTTCACAACGGCCTGGGGTGCCATTGGCATTGCTCTCATAACCTATGCAATAGGGGGTGTTGGCAGGGCAAGTGCTGTCGTTGCCCACAAGGCACTGGGGCTCACCCTCACACTGGCCCGGAGCACCGTTGGTGTTGCTTTCATAGCCCACGCAACTTTGCCATGGGCGACAGTTGTTGTTGCTGCCCACAAGGCACTGGGGCTCACCCTCACACTGGCCCGGAGCACCGTTGGTGTTGCTTTCATAGCCCACGCAACTTTGCCATGCGGAGCAGGTGGTGGTGCCCACGTGGCACTGGGGACTGCCTTGGCAGTAGCCTGGCGCGCCGGTTTGGTTTTCGAAAATGCCCTCGCAGTGTTGCCATACCTCACAAGAGCTGTCGTCGCCGACAAGGCACTGGGGGGGCAGGTGGCATGTGCCTGAAGCGAAGGTGTTGGCTCCCAAGCAAATATGGCCTTCTGGGCATCCATCGTTGCTCCCTATATGGCATGAAGCATGGCACCTTCCTGGAGCTTGGTATTCCGCCTCTGCGGCCCCCACGCAAACATAGCCTGCTGGGCATCCACTGTTGCTGCCCACACGGCATTCGGGTTGGCAACTACCTGGAGCACCCGCCTGTGCACCTTCGCCTCCCCTACAAATATAGCCTTCTTCACAACCCCCTCCTCCTACGCGACACTCAGACACATCTTCACAACGGCCTGGGGTACCGTCGGGAGCACCCAAGTTGCCCACACAGCTTTGCCCACCCTCACATCCGCTACCACCCACATAACACTCAGGAATGGGTTGGCATGTGTTGGCACCATCGGCTGTTTCTATGCAGGCCTGCCCTTTGGGGCAAGCATTGGCCACACTTGGCTTGCAAGTGGCTTGGCAGGTGCCCTCTTCATTCACCTGCGCACTGAGTGTTCCCACACAGTGGGCATTGCCGGGGCAAGCGCCGGACTCCCCAACGCGACATTCAGAAAGACATATCCCTGTGGTTCCAATAGGGGAGCCTGAAAAGGCGGTACACCTCTGGCCCTGAGGACAAATAGCTGCAGCTCCGGTAAAACAAATATCAAAGGCAGAAAACCCAAAAGGCTTAACCTCTGCTGTACAGGCAACCCCCAACACCAACAGCGACACCCATAGCCACCCTCCACCTAAAAAACGAATAATCCAAGTGTTGTTCTCTCTCATAAAACCATTGCTCAAAAAACAAGCTCCAGGAAATGTTTGTAGGCCCTAAAAATGTTCAGTTTTTTTAAGTATTGTTGAAATGAATGACAGCCTCTCCTGAGAGTTTCTCATCCAGAAGTGTTTTGGAAAACCCTCGGAAAACAACAACCCGGCCACGCAAAAACTCTGAGTGTGCTGGGGTTCAGAAAGGAAACAATATGCCAAAACTCCTCGAAAGAACTCTCGGCCAGTCCTTTGCTTCCATATTCGACTTTCGTCATATATCCCAATCCACTTATTCCTGCAAGTGCAATGTTCTTCTTTCGTGCAATTTACCGCCGACGCATGGGCGTATAAAATTCATGAATTTCCCTCACATCAGTTTCCCTTGAATGGGCCTTCTATGGAGGTTGGGCGAATGGTTTTTTTATGCGGCTTAACAAAAAAGCCACAAGGTCCAAACGCCTTGTGGCTTTAGCAGCTTTAATCCGTGAAGCTTTCTAATGAAGGTTCAGGCTTTCTTGGAGGTAGGGGTCCTTCTTCGCAATCAACGGCACCTTCTGGAATCTCCTTTGCAGGAGAAAAACAAACAGCCCGGCAAAACCCAAAACAGCCGAAAGCTCAACCCAACCAATGGGCGGCAAAACAAAGTTGGCTGGAACCACCATCAAATAAATGTCCAGCCAGCGGCCCAACAACACAACCAAGGCAATGGCCGCCACATAGTTGGGGCTGCGTTTGAGCGGACGGGGCAACAGCAAGAAGAAAGGAAGCAACCAGTTGAGGGCAAAGTTGAGGTAGAAAAGGGGCTGCCAACCTTCATGCCAGCGCCTAATATAATAAATGCCTTCTTCCGGAAGGTTGCCATACCAAATCAGCATGAATTGGCAAAACCACAAATAGGCCCAGAACGTGCAAAAAGCAAACAGAAGCTTGGCCAAGTCATGCAGGTGGGGAATGCGGAATTCCGGAAACCAACCCGTCTTGTGCAAAAGCACGCAGGTCAGCACAACAGCCGCTACCGACGAGGACAACAGCCCTGCAATATTATACATTCCAAAGACGGTGCTAAACCAATGCGCTTCCAACCCCATAATCCAGTCGAAAGAAGCCATTGAAAACGTCAAAGCAAAACACACCAAAAAACCTGTGGACCAACGCACCGCCTGGTTTGTGCGCTCCACCAAACCATCCTTGTCTTGCGCCCCTGAAAGGCCTCGCAAACGCAAAGAAAACAGCAGCCATAGCACCAAAACAACCACCATGCGGATGACATAGAAGGGAGAGTTCAAATAGGCGGCTTTTTCATGCAGAAGGTGGTCATGCTCCATCACCCCGGGCCGCGCCCATTCATAAATGGAGTTTTCACCACTGAGCAGGTTGACAAGCGTAAGCAAAATCAGCAAAGCACCAACAGGCAACAAGGAAGCATAATTCTCAAACACACGCTTGAGGACAATGTGCCAACCTGCTTTGGCCACAGTGTTGAGAGCCAACAACACCAAGCCCCCCGCCGCCAGTGTGACGAAGAAGAAAGCGCAAACCAAAAGGTTGGTATAGCCCCATTGAGGGTTTTGAAACATCGCAAAAGCAAGCCCTCCCAAACCTAGGACGGCCACCCCCAACGCCACCATTTGCGTTTTCATTGTTTTTCCTGCGCTCGTCATAAGGCCTCCTGCGAAGGCGTTTCAACGTCCGTCGTTGTCTCCGGTTCCACAATCGCCGGCATGGTTGCAGCTTGTACTGCGCGTATATAGCGAATCACTTTCCACCTGTCTTGCTGTGAAATTTGCTGCTCATAACTGGGCATGGACCCGTGCCCCTTCGTTATAATGTGGAAGAGCTGCCCGTCTTTCATGTCGACTACGCTGCTTGCCAGCAAGGAAGGCGGACGTGAAAACAAGCGCGTCACAAGCCCCCCGCCTTGCATGTCCATTGCGTGGCAGGGGACACACAGGCGTGTGAACAAGATGTTGCCTCGCTCGAGAATCTGTTCGTTGGCCACTTTGTCCCTGGGCAACATATCCCTCAACTCCATGCCTGCACGCAAAGCCTCTTCGGCAGTTGGCTCGTAGTGGAAAGGTTGGTAGCCTTGAGGCACCGTCCCTTGAGGAGGCACTGCCAAAGTCCTCCCCGCCGGGAGATGGGGGTTCGCTGAAAACGACTCATAAGCAAGAGAATAGGCCATGTCGGGCGAATATTCATAGTTGGGCTTTGAAACGTCCTGCCCACAAGCCAACACCCCAACAAAAACCAGACAGCCTATGAAACAACCTATTCGGGCAATGCTCATGGCACCTCCTGGACAGCAACGGCACCCTGTCTTTCAAAAAAACTCCGCGCCTCCCCAGGCTCCGCCAACAACTCCAGCGCGAAACGATCATCCGTCACCCGCTCCAACGGCACCACCTTCTTCCCCGGAAAAAGCTTTGAGCGCACAAAAAAGGCCAACACCGTCGTCAACGCTGCACACAACACGGCCGCTTCAAACGTGACGGGAATGAAGGCAGGCACTGAAGCAAAGGGCTTGCCGCCCACATTCAAAGGCCATGCCATCGCCGAAGTATATATCATCAGCGCAAACATGCTGCCCCCTCCTGCCAACCCCGCCAAGAAGCATACCCAAGTCAACATTGAAGGACTTAGCCCCATGGCCTCATCCAAGCCGTGTACCGCATAAGGCGTATAAACATCCACCACCCTCAACTTCGCCTTGCGGGCAGCCTTCGTCGCATCGAGAATTTGAGTTTCTTGCTCAAACCAACCCACTGTTCGGACTTTGCTCATGCCGTCACCTCATGTTCAGCGTGGTGTGCATTTTTGTGCTTTGCAAAGTTGTTCACGGCCTTCACCTCGCCAATGGAGATGACTGGGAGGAAGCGCACGAACAACAAGAAGAGTGTGAAAAACAAACCAAAAGTCCCCACAAACGTGCCCACCTCAACAACGGTGGGCTTATACATCGCCCAACTGGAGGGCAAAAAGTCTCGGTGCAACGAAGTCACAATAATGACGAAGCGCTCAAACCACATGCCAATGTTGACGACAATGGAGAGAATGAAGGTCGCCAAAATGGATGTCCGTATTTTTTTGAAATAGAACAACATCGGCGAAACCACGTTGCACGAAAACATAATCCAATAGGACCAGGCATAGGGACCAAACGCCCGGTTAATGAATGCAAAACGCTCCCATGGACTGCCGGAATACCAGGCAATGAAAAACTCGGTGCCATAGGAGAGGCCGACAATGCCGCCTGTGACGATGATGATTTTGTTCATGTTCTCAATATGCTTGATGGTGATGAAGTGCTCGAGCTTCAACACCACCCGCGTAATAATCATCAACGTCAACACCATCGCAAAACCGGAAAACACCGCCCCCGCAACAAAATAAGGCGGGAAAATGGTGGCATGCCAACCCGGCACCAGCGAAGTTGCAAAGTCCATGGACACAATGGTGTGCACAGAAAGCACCAAGGGCGTGGCCAAACCCGCAAGCAATAAATAGAGCGTCTCATAGCGGGACCAAATGCGGCTTGAGCCATTCCAACCAAATGACAGAAAACCAAATATCTTCTTTCGCAACCCGGACAGGCGGTCTCGAATGGTCGCCATGTCAGGAATGAGGCCGATGTACCAAAATACGGCTGACACCGTGAAATAGGTGCTGATGGCGAACACGTCCCAAAGCAAAGGGGAACGAAAATTCACCCAGAGACTGCCGCGACTGTTGGGATAGGGGAACATCCAATAAATCAACCAAGGACGCCCCGCGTGAATCAGCGGAAAAATGGCCGCGCACATGACGGCAAACAACGTCATCGCCTCTGCAGCCCGGTTGATAGAAGTGCGCCACTTCTGCCTGAAAAGAAACAAAATGGCTGAAATCAGCGTTCCAGCATGGCCGATGCCCACCCAGAAGACAAAGTTGGTGATGTCAAAAGCCCACCCCACCGTCTTGTTCAAACCCCATGTGCCAATACCGGTACCAATTTGGTAGGCAACCATCCCAAAACCAATGCCCAACACAGAAAAAGCCGCGAGAAAGGCCAACCACCACCGTACAGTGGGACGCTGAATCAACGGCGTGACAATGTCATCCGTGACTTGCGACAATGTGCGGTCGGCTGTCACCAGTGGCGTGCGTAATTGGGAGACTTCACTCATTTTTGCCTCCTCCACGGTTTGTCACCTTGGCCATATAGGAAACCACAGGCCCAATGTTCAACTCCGTCAGCAGTTTATAGCTGCGTCCACGAGCTGCCATTTGAGCTACTTTTGAATTTGGATTGTTCAAATCACCAAAATGGATGGCTTGAGTCGGACAACTCTGCTGACAAGCTGTCAACACCTCACCATCCTGAAGGGTACGCCCCTCGCTGTTGGCCCGGGCCTTCCCCTCCTGAATCCGCTGCACGCACATAGAGCATTTCTCCATGACACCGCGGGAACGAATGGCCACATCTGGATTGAGCACCATACGCTCCAAAGAATCCTCATGCTTATATGTAAACCAGTTGAAACGTCGAACCTTGGGTGGGCAGTTGTTCGCACAATAACGTGTCCCTACGCAGCGGTTGTAGACTTGCTGGTTCAAACCCTCGCTGGAGTGCACCGTTGCCAAAACAGGACAAACCGTCTCACAAGGCGCATTCTCACAATGCCAACACATCATCGGCTGGAAAAATACCTCGGGAAACTCCGGCTCCCCCCCAAAATAACGGTCTATCCTCATCCATGACATTTCACGCCGAATCCGTACCTCCCGCTCTCCCACCACGGGAATGTTGTTTTCTGCCTGACAAGACACAACACAGGCACTGCAACCTGTGCAGGCACCCAAGTCCACCACCATACCCCAGCGGTGCCCCTCATATTTGTGACCTGACCACATGCTGTCCGTCAACCCGTGCGTGTTCACTTCATGCACCGCTCCTTCGTGGACTTTGCGCGGGTCTTCAAGAAATTGCGCCAACTCCATGGAACGCACCAACTTGCGGTCCTTCCCAAGCGAATCCAACTTCTCACTGTAAGTCTGGCTCTGCGCTAAGTCTTTGTGGGCACCTGTCTTGCTGACAATAACACCGGTACCCGCTCGACGCGTCGCTGCCAACGGAGCAATGTGTATGCCTATGTTGTTGCCCACCTTCCCTGCTGCCGTTCGACCATAACCTGCGGCCACAGCGACAACACCCTTGGGAATTCCAGGAAGACAATATATCGGAATGTTGACGAAAAAACCCTCTGCCTGCAACTTCACCTCGTCACCATCTCCTAGGCCCAATTCCTCCGCCTGCGCCTTGCTCATCCCAGCATAATTCGTCCACACGGTTTTGCTGAGTGCATCCGGCAACTCTTGCAACCACGCATTGTTGGCGTGCTCCCCACTGCGCAAATAGAGCGAAGGGTGTACCAAAAGCTCTATGGGAGAAGACGAAACCTTCGAGCGACGGAGCAATATCTCAAGCTTGGAAATACTCGCCGCCCTTAGAGACTGAGGCGGCTCCGTCTCTTTGCGGTCACGCCATATGCCCCTGCGCAAAACATCATCCCAAAACATTTGAAAGGAATTCGCACCACCTGAATAGACTTCCCTCTCCCAAAAAGAACGCACAAAGTCGTGATCGCTGCTTGGCTCTCCTGCCCAAACCAACAAGGATGCAATACGGCTTCGCGTGTCAAAAAGCGGAGCAACCAAAGGCTGAGAAACCGCCCATAGGCCCCCTTGAGGTTGCGAGTCAGACCAAGACTCCAACCAGTGACTTTCCGGCGCATGCAAGTGGCACGACAAAGCCGTCTCGTCTAGGCTATGTGCTGTGGATAGGGAAAACAGGCCTTCCAACAGCCCCTTGAGTTGAGCACCCTGAGGATGTGAATAGACAGGGTTCACCCCAAGGAAGAGAACCGCCCCCACCTTCTTGGCTGCCAACTCTGCCAAAAACTCATCAAACAACAATGCATTGTTGTCCAACTTGCGAGCAGTGCCCCAACGAACTGTCACGCCAGAGCTTCGAAGAGCCCAATTGCAAAGCAAGGCCAAAAGCTGAAGGCCCGGCTCATCACCACCATAGAGGACAAGGCCATTGGGGCCGGCAGCTTTGAGCTCCGAAACCAAACGGTCCAGGCTTTCATCTGAAAACCCAACAGGCAACTGAGCGTCTACCTGAGAAAGCACCGTTTGAATGATGGATTCAGCCCTGGGTGCCAACTTGCGCAACAAAGCGGCCAACACAGGAAACATCTCCGAGGGTTTGATGGCATAACGAATATCTGCACAGGAGCCTGTTAGGGAAAGGGTTGACTCTACTTGAATGTGACGCAAAAGCCTATGGCGCGCCCTCTCATCCTCCACATCCCTGGCCTTCGCATATTGACGCGAAAACCCCGCAGGAGACAACCAAGAGCCCAAAAAGTCCGCCCCAAAAGAAACCACACATTTGGCTTTGTTAATGAGAAATTCGGGAACCTGCCGTGAACCCAACAAGGCTTCTGTCGCCCTTGCAATGGCGTCCAACTCGCCAGTCGCATCATAACGAACGGTCTTGGCAGATGGATATTTCTTCAAAAACTTGGCCAAGGCCGCTTCTTCAGAAGGCCCCAAACACCAAGGCAACACCACACGGATGGCTTTGTTCTCTGCACCGGCTTTCTTGAGCGCCTCAACCGTCGAATCATCTATCTCCTTCCAAGAAACCATCCATGAAGTTTGAGAAGGACTTCGTGCGCGGTCAGCATCATAAAGCCCCAGCACGGCAGCTTGCCCCGTGGCACACAAAGAGCCCAGAGAAACCGGATGCAGAGGGTTCCCCTCCATTTTTATGGGCCGCCCATCTCGTGACTTCACCAAAAGCCCACATTGGGCAGGGCAAGCACCACAGACGGAAGCATACCAAAGGGCTGAACCGGGCGTCAGCTCATCCGGCTTCTTTGTGAATGGCAGAATCTGCTGCGTAGGCCCACGCTGACAAGCGGCAAGCGCTGCAGCACCGGATAGGCCCATGAGTTTGAAAAAGTCGCGTCGAGAATTCTTCTCAACCGGCGTCGCAGCTACCCCTAGGGGCAACTCCTCCGCAAATTCATTGAGTTTCGCTTTTTCTGGCCCACCCTCACCTGAATATTCAGCGAGGCTTTGCCATAAACGTGGTTTGGGTTCATTCAAATTCGACATGGTTCCCTCTCTAACGATGGCAGGCAGAGCAATCTGTGGGTGGGTTGAGCTCTCTCTGCACAGGTTTGGCTCCTGGTGCCAACCAGGCCAACGGAACAGGTGCTTTCTTCTTCTCTTGGAGCGTCCTCCGGTGACAATCCAAACACCAACCCATCGTCATGGTCTCCTGTTGCTGAACGCGAACCATCGTCTCAACAGGCCCATGGCATTCCTGACAAATCAACCCACCGGCCACAACATGGCTGGAGTGGTCAAAAAAAGCATGGTCCGGCAACCGGTGTACACGCACCCAAGGAATGGGTTTGTTTTCTCCAACGTAGTCTGCCAATTTTTTGACTTCGGCCGAGTTCATCCGCACTTGACTATGGCAATTCATGCAAACACTGGAAGGAGGAACTCCCGCATGGCGACTCTTCTCCGCACCAAAATGGCAATATTGACAATCCATCTCATATAGCCCCGCATGCACAGCATGGGAATAGGCTATGGGCTGCTCGGGCGCATAGCCCTGCTGGTTATTCAGCGGGCCTGAGCATGCGCAAACAGCCGCAACTCCCATGGCAAGGCTCAAACTCGAAATTCGCAACCTCATGGTTGTGCTCCCGATGAAGTGCTCGCCGTATTCTGCCGCAAGCGCTTCATCAACGAACGAAAAGGAAAAACTTCATCAAAACTCAGCCCTGACGCTGGCCAAACCACGCAACAGACAACAACCAACAACAAACAAGCAGGCGCCGCCAAAGGCATTGCAAACAACAGCCCCGGCATGTCCGCCGTAGAAAAACTCAGCGCGGAAACCAACCAGGACTTCCAAGCAGGCCAAAGCCAAGTTGTCGTCCAACGACAACAAACAGCCATGCCCATTCCCGACAAACCCGTCAAAGCAAGAAGTGCATAGTAGGAGGCCGGCCTCACTTGAGTCGCATCTCCTGCTCTCCAAGCCTTGCCCCTCGAAAGCGCATTCCCCAATGCCCCAAAAGTTAGCCCCGCCCAAGCTGCTAGAAAAACCAGCTCCCAAAAACCAAGAAGCAGCGGAGGAAAAAGACCCGGCAACAACGCATAGAGGACACAAACCACATGCAGCAACACAACCCCCAATAAGCCGAATACCAAAGCCGAATCCCTGGCTATATGGCATGGACATGGCTTTGCCGTGGACACCCGCATGGGTATCTGCGCCTTCCCTTGGGAAAAACGCAAAAACAAGGAGCCTGCAAGTATAAACAATGCAAACAACGGAAAATAAATCAGTGTTAGTCGGGTCAACTCGGCAAGAGGATTCATGCATTCCCTCGCTTTCGACTCCAGAAAACCAGGGCCACACCAACAACAAGACCCATGCCTTCTAAGCCGAGAAATAAAAAGTTTGTCTCCATCGGTTCAGGTATCGTCCCGTCCCGGGAAACACTCGCCAAAAAAGCCTTTATTTGGTATTGCTCCTCGGACGTCAAAGGGGCTTTCTCATAGAGAAGCTTCATCACCGGCGAAGACATCTCCTCCAGGGCAGGTACCAACTTGTTCTCCCCCAACCGCGCATAGGCAAATGTCAAATCCGGCCCCACCGAGCCCCCTCCCCATATGGAAACACCCCGGACATGGTGACAACCAAAACAAGAAGGCCCACCCTTCGACAAAAACTTCGCCCCAGTGTATAGGGCCTCCCCCTGCGCTATGGTGGCCTTCCCCTCCGCTATCTTCGCCTCCTCCGCTTTCCTGGCCTCCCCCTCCTGCGCTGTGGCCACCTCCTCCGCTTCTATTGCCACATCCAACCCCCACTTCGGCCCATCATAGGGAATGCAGGCGCTCTTCTCCCCATCACAATATGTCCAATAGGCCCAGAGCCTCTCAAACTCCTCATCCGTCAAACCCTGGTTGGCCATCGTCACCCCTTTAAATTTCTTGAAAAGCTCCACCGCTGTCTCATCCCCAGAAGAGATGACTTCTGCCGGAGCATTGACAAAACGCTTCACCCAGGCCCTCTCCCTCCGCTGCGTAACACCCTTCAAATCAGGCCCCGTCTTGTCACCACTCCCAATGGTGTGGCAACTCGAACAGCCCTTCTCCTTGAGGCCAAATAACTTGGACGCCGCCTCGTGCTCCATGGGCGCCTCTGATTGCGCTTGCGCTGCTGCCGCTGTCGCTAAAATAAAAACCGAAATCCTAAAAACCATACGCGAAAACACTCGGCTTCCTCCTCGCAAAACATGAGGCGCTTGGCTGAAATTCCTGGACTACATGCAAATCCAAGACCAAAGAAACTCGAACAAACAAGAAAAAACCGTGTCGTTTTTTTCGCGACCTCTAAAAATCGCGCAAAAAATGCATCCGCACTTTTCTTCTCATCCCTGTGCAAACAATAAATTCTAATGGGTAACTCAAGAAAACAACCTGTAAACTTTCGAAATAAAACGAGTTTTATAATGCGTCACTCTCGAAGCCAATAAATCTTTTTCAGAACCCAACCGCGCCTTTGTTTCGCATGCCCTCTATAACTTGTCGAGAATAAAAGCAGCCAACAAATCCGCCTCGGAAGAAGCCCCTGGATTTTGACGCGTTTGCTCTACCTGCACCTGGGGCAAAACATTCACTGTCACAACATAGCCAGGTTGTATGCGGTAGGCCGTCTCTCCAATAAGGGCCGAATCCATCAACTGCTCCGCTTCCAACTCGTCAAGCTGCGCCATCGTCTTGACACACCCCACCAGGTTCTTCTCGTCCTCCCCACTCTCCAACCGCGCAAAATAAACCGCCGGTACCAGAGGAAAACCTCCCACCTCCCCGTGGACAATAAGCTGCCCTTCACTCAAGTCTACCTTCTCTTCCGCAGCCCATATTTCCAGCTGTTTCTCAGGTAAAAAAAGATTCACGGCCCTATATAAAGCAAAACTTCACTTTTGGTCACGAGCTTTGTTATTCCCCCCATTGTCTGCAACGCGTGTCCCCCTAAAGAAAGGAAAAATTGTGTCGTTTGCCAAGGAAATTTCGGATTCTGAGTTTCAAAACCATGTCCTCGAGTCGCCCCTGCCCGTCCTCGTGGACTTCTGGGCACCCTGGTGCGGCCCTTGCCGCGCTGTCGCTCCCATCGTCGAAGAAATCGCCAAAGAGTATGCAGAGCGCCTGCGCGTCGCTAAACTCAATGTCGACGAGTGCACACAAACAGCTCAACAATATGCCGTCCGCTCCATCCCCACACTGCTGCTCTTCAAAGGGGGAAACGTCGTCGAGCAAATCATCGGCTCTGTCCCCAAAACCAAACTCGAAGAGCTCCTCCAAAAAGTGCTCTAGGGCCCTCTGCTCACGCTATTGCGGAAAATATACCCAAAAATGCGTTGAGAGGCCCCCTAGGCCCCACCGGGCCTCACCATGGCCCGGTGCGCCTTATGTCAACACCCACGCTTTTTTTGTACGGGCGGAGAAATGTCAACTTTCGGCGACATGGTGTCATGTTTGGGATTGACATTGTGTCTTGCTTTGTTGACATGCCTGCCACCCAGGGCGCTGCGTATCAGCACGTCTTCCCCTATGCGCTCTGTCTCCAAAATGTGCAGCAGGGGGGCTTGCGCTATCTCCTTCAACCGCCACCCCCCACTCCAACCCTTTCCACCTTGCCCTATCAGCTTGGGCGCCAAAAACAGCAGCAGCTCGTCTGCCCAGCCCTCTTTTAGAAAAGAGCTGAATATGCCTGCGCCACCCTCTATGAGAATGTGGGTGCAGCCCCTGGCCCCCAGCTTCTTCAAAAGCACCCCCAGGGAAACCCTCCCCCCCTTCAACGGTAGCTCCCAACACTCTATGCCACGCTCCCTCAATAGGGCCGCCTTCCTCTCATTGCACCCACGGGCACTTGCTATCAGCGTGGGCGCTTGCTTCTGCGCTTTGAAAATATGCGCACCCAACGGCGAGCGCAGGTGCGTGTCCAAAACAACACGCAATGGGTTCTTCCCCTTGCGCCCCCTGGGGCGACTTGTCAAACGAGGGTTGTCCGAGAGGACGGTGCCTGCACCTATCACTATGGCGTCCACCTTGTCCCGTAGCTCGTGTACCCGCTGGCGCGAGGGGGGGCCTGTTATCCACTTCGAGTCCCCTGTGGCCGTGGCTAAAAAACCGTCCAGGCTGGAAGCTATCTTCAGGCTCACAAAAGGCCGCCCCGTCTTCGCCCATTTGAAAAAAGGACGGTTCAACATGTCGGCTTCTCGCTGCAATAACTTCGGCCAAACGTCTATGCCGGCCTTGCTGAGCTGGCGACGCCCACGCCCGTTTACGAGAGGGTTCGGGTCCGTTGAGGCAAAAATAACACGCCCCACCCCCGCTTCAATAATGGCCTGCGCGCAAGGGGGGGTTTTGCCATGGTGGGCACAGGGCTCCAAGGTTGTGTAGAGGTCCGCCCCGGCCGCCCTCCCCCCGGCCTCCCTCAATGCCACCACCTCCGCGTGAGGGCCCCCCGCATAGGCGTGAAACCCCTTCGCTATCATCCTCCCGCCTTTGACAAGCACCGCACCCACAACAGGGTTGGGGCTCGTCCGCCCCAAACCCTTGGCCGCCTCAACAAGCGCAATACGCATCCACTTTTCAGCTTCGTCCTGCGGAGCTCGGCGGCTCATGCGGCTTTCCTTCAATGGCTTTCTTCGCAGGCTCCTGCTGTGCCAACTCATTCAGTTCAGCCATAAATTCAGAAATGTCCCTAAATGAGCGGTAAACAGAGGCAAAACGGACATAGGCCACCTGGTCCAATGCCGACAGCTCCGCCATCGCCTCCTGGCCAATCAGCGAGGAGGCCACCTCCTTGTCCCCCTCCTCTTGTATCTTGCGCTCAATGGCCACCGCAACCGCCTCCAATTGCTCCACGGAGACGGGCCTCTTCTCGCAAGCTTTGCGCAACCCCAACAACAACTTGTCTCGGTCGAAATTCTCGCGACGGCCATCCTTTTTGACAACGGTGGGGCTCAACTCTTCGACACGCTCGTAGGTTGTAAAACGACGCTTGCAATACTCGCAACTGCGCCTGCGCCTAATGGACAAGCCCTCGGAGGACTCTCGCGAATCCAATACACGGGTGTCTCCTTGTCCACAAAAGGGGCAGTGCATGGGAAAAAACTCATCCTCCTTCGTCGGCAAACATGGGGAATGCGCTCGCAAATGCCTTCACTTCTGCGTGGACTTTCGCCAAGGCCGCCTCTTCTCCCCCACTGGCCAAAGCCTCTCCTATAAATTTGGCCGTCTGCCTCATGTCGGCTTCCTTCATCCCACGTGTCGTCAATGCAGGCGTCCCTATGCGAATTCCGGAGCTGATGTTGGGTTTCTGTGGGTCAAAGGGTATTTGGTTCTTGTTGACGGTCATGCCGGCCTTTCCAAGCCACGCTTCTGCCAACTTGCCCGTCAGCTGTTTCGGCCGCAAGTCAACCAACATCAAATGGTTGTCCGTTCCTCCTGAGCACAAACGCAAACCCTGCTCCACCAAACCCTCGGCCAAAGCCTTCGCGTTTTTGACAATTTGCTCCTGGTAGCGCTTGAAAGAAGGACGCAATGCCTCACCAAAAGCCACCGCCTTCGCCGCAATAATATGCATCAACGGCCCCCCTTGTATGCCAGGGAAAACAAAACTGTTGAGCGTCTTCCCAAGGGCCTCCTTGCAAAGCACCAACCCTCCACGGGGGCCACGCAGGGTTTTGTGTGTCGTGCTGGTTACTACGTCGGCCAAGTCCATGGGCGAGGGGTGTATGCCCGCGGCCACAAGGCCTGCAAAATGCGCCATGTCCACCACCAACTTCGCCCCCACTGTGTCGGCAATTTCTCGAAACTTGGCAAAGTCGAAAAACCTCGGGTAGGCTGAGCCACCCACCACAATTACCTTGGGACGGTGCTCCTTCGCCAAAACAGCTGCCTGCGCATAGTCTATGGTTTCTGTGTCTCGCTGCAAACCATAGTGGACAGCGTGGTAAATGCGGCCAGAA
This sequence comes from Pseudomonadota bacterium, assembly GCA_009786315.1. Lineage (GTDB taxonomy): Bacteria > Myxococcota > Myxococcia > Myxococcales > Myxococcaceae > WRKR01. The sequence continues at coordinate 18,154 of WQTM01000217.1, forward strand.
AAACTCACCGGAGAGCCATGCGTCAAATGGCCACCCGCATTCAAATCCAAAGCCAGCAAACAATCCCCCGGCTGCATCAACGCCATATAAACAGCCATGTTCGCCTGAGAGCCTGAATGGGGCTGGACGTTGGCTACCTCGGCACCAAACAACTGCTTGACGCGCTCAATGGCCAAAACCTCCACCTTGTCGACTTCCTCACAACCACCATAATAGCGCTTGCCAGGGTAACCCTCGGCGTATTTGTTGGTCATGACGGAGCCTGCCGCCTCCAATACCGCACGGCTGACAATATTCTCAGAGGCAATCAGCTCCAACCCCTCCTTCTGCCGAAGCTCCTCCCGAGAAATGGCCTCAAAAACTTCAAAATCCAACTTGGCAAGGTTCAACGTTGTCTCCTCCTCTCACACTTCTTAGGGTAGCTTCCAAGCATTGCCACTCAAAGCCCTCGGCTTGGGTTGCCCTAAGTCCACTTCCCAACGCATGCCGCTCAAAGCATCCCCTCCCATGTCGCATACTTTCTGGTGCAGCATGAGGTAGGTGTTCTCCTCCTCCTCCTGCCGCGGAATTTCCACCCTCCCCAAATCCCGAGAGCCTGAAGGCAGCGCTACCGCACTCGCATAGTCCCGTACGGAGCACGTCGTACGCTTGGCAACCTCTGGCGGTGGCTTCTGGACTGCCACCGGAATGTGCGTGCGACAACCCAATGCAGCCAAACCCAAACCGAATATCCCTACCCAAAGTAAATTTTTCTTCATGGACAATCCTCCATGTTGCGAATTTTAGAGAGTCGAAGCCGATGCCGCCCACCTTCGAATACGTTGTGCAAAAAAACATCCACAATCGCCACCGCCAAACCATCCCCCGTGAGACGTTGCCCCAAACATAGCACATTCGCATCATTGTGCTGCCTGGCCAGCCTCGCCTCATATTCACTCCGGCAAACAGCCGCACGTATCCCTCTGTGCTTGTTGGCCACCATGGCCATGCCGTTGCCCGTTCCACAAATGAGAATGCCCTGCCGCTCAGGCTCCTGCACAACCCAAACAGCAAGCTTTTTGGCAAAATCCGGGTAGTCCGTAGAGTCCTCTGTGTCGGTCCCAAAATCAACAACTTCAAAAAGGCCCTGCTGCCGAATGTGCTCAATCAGCCTGGCCTTCTGCATAAACCCAGCATGATCAGCTGCCAATGCCACGGCTCTCATCGCTTTCATAGCTTCTGTGGCTCAAACCGCCTTGAATGCCAAAACCACATTGGTCCCTCCAAAACCAAAAGAGTTGGAGAGCGCAACACGTACACGCGCCTGGCGCGCTTCATTGGGCACGTAGTCTAAGTCGCAGGCCGGGTCTGCCTCCGTCAAATTAATGGTTGGGTGGACAACCCCGCGGGAAACCGTCAGCCCCGCAATAATGGACTCTATGCTGCCTGCTGCACCCAAGGTGTGCCCCAACATGGACTTCGTTGAGCTTATCATCAACTCGTCGGCGTGAGCTCCAAAAACCTTTCGAATGGCTCGGGTTTCGGATACGTCATTGTAGGGCGTTGAGGTCCCGTGCGCATTAATGTAGTCAACATCGCTGGCGGCCAACTTCGCATTCTCCAACGCCAACTTCATGCAACGTGTGGCACCCTCACCTTCCGGCGCGGGCTGCGTCACATGAAACGCGTCCGAGCTTGCTGCATAACCAATGATTTCACACACAATGTCGGCTCCCCGCCGCTGGGCGTGCTCCATCTCCTCCAATATGACAATGCCCGCCCCCTCCCCCATGACAAAACCATCCCGGTTCCTGTCAAAAGGCCGACTCGCCTTCTGAGGCTCCTCATTGTGCGTCGACAATGCCTTCATCGCGCTGAATCCACCTATACCCATACGGGTAATGGGCGCTTCAGAGCCTCCAGCTATGGCCGCATCCATCCCACCCCAAGCAATGGCCCTGTAGGCTTCTCCTATGGCGTGGGCTCCCGTGGAACAGGCTGAGACAGGTCCCCAGTTGGGCCCCTTGCAATTATAGCGAATAGAAATCAGCCCCGGGGCCATGTTCGCAATAATCTGAATGATAAAATAGGGTGAAATGCGCTCCCAGCCCTTCTCTTGGCCCTTTAGACAGTTTTCTTCAAAACTGCTAAAACCACCAATCCCAGAGCCAACAATAACACCCACCCTCTCAGGGGCATAGGCCGATAGCCCCGTTTCACCAGAAAAACCAGCACCCGTTACGGCCATGTGCGCCGCTGCCAAAGCATATTGGCAGAAAAGGTCCATACGGCGAACCTCCCTCCTGTCAATAAAATCCTCAACAACAAAATCGCGAACCTCTCCGGCTATGTGCGTGCCCAGCTTGCCAACATCAAAACGGGTAATCTTATCAATCCCCGACTTGCCCTCAAGCAACGCACTCCACGTCTTCTCCGTGCCTGTCCCCAATGAGGTGACAAGCCCTGTCCCAGTCATAACAACGCGGCGGCCTGACATAACAAAACCTATTTCTGGTGCGTGGCTATGTAATTGATGGCGTCCCCCACCGTTTTTATGCTCTCTGAGTCCTCCTCTGGAATCTCAATCTGAAACTCGTCCTCCATGACCATCAGCAAGTCGACAATGTCCAAACTGTCTGCCCCCAAATCCTCAATGAAAGAACTCTCCGGCTTTATCTCATCCTCCCCTACCGCCAACTTCTTCGTAATGATGGATTTGATTTTTGCCTCAATCTCTTCTTTCAACATGCGCTTTCCTCCTGAATACCACGTTAAAAATTTCCCGCGAAAACAATCCACGAGAGTTACATGTACATGCCACCGTTTACCTTTAAAACTTCACCCGTAATATATGAAGCGCCTTCTCCCGCCAAAAAAACCACAGCCCGCGCTATGTCCTCCACCTTCCCCAACCTCCCAAGCGCAATGGACGCCACCATCTTCTCCTTGGTTTCTGCAGGCAATTTGGCCGTCATCTCCGTGTCTATAAACCCTGGAGCTACCGCATTGACACGAATGGAACGCGAAGCCAACTCGCGAGCCAGGGACTTGGTCAGGCCTATCAGGCCCGCCTTGGAAGCCGAATAGGCCGTCTGCCCCGCATTCCCCATCTCCCCAACAACAGAGGCTAAATTCACAATGGCACCTGAACGCTGGCGCAACATAGGGCGCGTCGCCGCACGGCAAAGCGCAAAAGCACCGCGTAGGTTGGTGTCCAATACCGCATCCCAATCCTCATCCCGAAAACGCATCACCAGGCCGTCAATCGCAATGCCAGCATTGTTCACCAGCACATCCAACCGCTCGTGCTTCTTCACAACCTCCTCCACCAGCTGCGTGCAGGCTTTGGTGTCTACCACGTCCAGCGGCCATATGCTCGCATTCGCCCCCACCAGCTGCCCCACCTCCTGTGCCTCGGCTTCATTGCCCGGGTAGTAGGTCAGCGCCACCACCGCCCCTCGTCGCGCAAACTCCAATACGCAGGCCCGGCCAATTCCACGGGAGCCACCTGTTACCAAAACTGTTTTGCCCGCAAAATCATTCATAGCGCTCCTCCCAATAGGGCATTGAGGCCCTTCTCGTCTTCTATGTTGGCACAACCCATTTGAGGACATATCTTCTTCACCAACCCACTCAACACCTTCCCCGGCCCAAATTCAATCACCTGGGAAACTCCCTCGCGAAACAAAAATTCCACCGTCTCTACCCAGCGTACGGGTGCTGCAACTTGCTCCAACAACAACGCACCTATACGCGAAGCATCCGCATTGGGGACGGCTTCTGTGTTGGAAACAATCGGCGCAGAAGGTGTGGTAAAATGAATCTTTTCAAGCACCGTTGCAAAACGGGCTTTCACAGGCAACATCAACGGACAATGAAAGGGGGCCGACACCGGCAAACGCAACACCCGACGAGCACCCGCCGCTTTCAACAACTCGCCCGCACGCTCCACCGCCGCTACGTCCCCGGCAATCACCGTCTGGTTGGGCTCATTGTAGTTGGCGGGAGAAAGTATTTGGCCTTGCGCCGCTTCAACGCAAATGCGTTGTATGTCCCCCACCCCCAACCCCAAAACAACGGCCATCGCCCCCCTGCCTTCAGGGACGGCCTCCTGCATCATCTGCCCCCGCGCACGTACCGCACGCACAGCATCCTCAAATGACAAGGCCGTTGAGGCTGCCAACGCAGAATATTCCCCCAACGAGTGCCCTGCAAAAAATGCCGGCACAACCGCTGAGCGCTTCGCAAATGCAACCCACGCCGCAATGGACGTCGTCAAAATGGCAGGTTGCTGGTTGGCCGTTCGCTTCAACTCCTCTTCTGGCCCTCCCCAACACAAAACAGAAAGCTTCTCTCCCAAGGCCTCGTCCGCCCGCTCGAATATTTCACGGGACTCGGGAAAAACTTCGGCCAAAGCCTTCCCCATTCCAATGTATTGGCTGCCTTGCCCTGGAAAAATACATGCCGTCTTGCTCATGCCTTCTCTCCTACCAGCGAATCAATCCCGCCCCCCAGGACATCCCCGCCCCAATCGCCATGACAAGAATTAAATCCCCTGCCTTCAACTTCCCTGAACGGTTGGCTTCATCCAATGTCAACGGTACCGAAGCAGAGGACGTGTTGCCATAACGGTTGATGTTGATGTGGGCCTTCTCAAACGAAATCCCTACGCGCTCAAGAATCGCTTCGAGAATGCGTACGTTGGCTTGGTGCGCTACTACATGCTGAATTTGGGAAAGCGACAAATTGTGCTCGGCAACTATGCGCTCTACTGCTTGTACCAAGGCCGTCACCGCAAACTTGTAAACCTCACGCCCTCGCATCGACACCTTGTGGTGCTGCGCAACCAAACTCTCCGGCGTCAAAGGCGCTCGACTCCCCCCTCCCGGTATGCACAAAATGTCCGCGGCGGAACCGTCGGAATAGAGTTGCAACGCCAACAACCCTCGCCCAGGCCCATCCCTCTCCTCTGTCGGCACCAATACCATGGCCCCCGCACCATCCCCAAATAAAATGCTGCTCCCCCTGTCTCCCCAATTCGTTACCCGACTCAAAAGCTCCGCCCCCACCACCAATACGTTCTTCACCGCCCCCGTCGCAATGTATTGAGAAGCCACGGACATCGCAAACAAAGAACCTGCACACGCTGCTCCAATGTCAAAAGCAAATGCCCGCCTCGCCCCTAACTTGTGCGCCAAATGCACCGCACAGGCCGGCGTCTGCATGTCCGGCGTCACCGTCGCCACAAGCACCATCTCCAACTCCCAAGCATCCACCCCTGCCATCCGCAAAGCTTGAATGGAGGCCGCTACTGCCAAGTCCGAAGTGGCTTCCTCAGGCGCAGCAATATGGCGTGTACGAATCCCTGTTCGCTCAAAAATCCAAGCATCCGAAGTGTTCATCCGCGTCGCCAACTCGTCGTTGCTCAACACCTTTGAGGGAACATAGCTTCCCGTACCTATTATTTTGGCCTGTCTCACGAGGTCGGCTGTCTATACCTAAAATGAGAAGATGTCACCGCATAGATTTTTGCGCAGTGTGCACCCACTCGGGAAAATCCACTCCACTCAATATTTAGTTGCTGTCAACCGCTAAAACCTTCTTCTCCCCATAATGGCCACAGACAGCACAAACTCGGTGCGAAACCAATGCCGCCCCACACTTGGGACAACGGTTGAGCTGCACTGCACAACGCAGGTTGTTGTTGGCCGCCCGACGTCGGTCACGGCGCATCTTTGACGTCCTCTTCTTCGGTATTCCCATGTCTCTTCCTTCTTCTCCCTCTCCTTATGTCTTGCCCTTGGAGAGATTTATCTCTTTTAACTTCGCCAGCCTTAAGTCAACAAACTCCTGCTCACACTCACATCCCTTGAGGTTGTAATTGCTCCCACATGTCGCACACAATCCCTTGCAGTTTTCGCTGCATAGCACGGAAATGGGCAAAGCAAGCAAAATTTGCTCCTTCACCAAAAGCGAAAGAGAAATAACCTTCCCATCAAAAGGCTCTATGTCCGCAAAAGCCATGTGAAAAGAGCCCGCCCCTTCCCAATCCTCCACCTGCCCCAACTGCTTGAGCGCCTCTTCATAGTCAGCCTGCGCAATAAACGTGGCTGAAAACGAAACAGCTAAAGGAAATTCAACCTCCTCCAGACAACGCGCACACCCTGTCCTCAGTTGCAAACTCAACTCCGCTTCCAAAAAAACTTCCCCGCCCACCCTTTGCAACCTCGCAGACAACAACGAAGCACTTCGCCAGGAAACACCCCCCACCTCCTCAAATACCTCATCCAAATAGGCTGGAGACAATTCGCGTTGGAGCTTGAGCGAAGGCTCTTGAATTTCTTCTATCCGAACAAACATGGTTCCTCTTGCCCCTGTGGAGCGCGCCCACCGCTAGCATAGTAGAAAACCCAGGGGAAGAGGAAAGGAGCCAGAGCAGGAGGGCTCCGTAAGAGCGGCGGGTGCCTCAAAACCCTCTGGAGAAACTTTGTAATAGAAATAACGACAATGCCTCCCCAAAAGTGCTATTCGCATCTCCTAAACCCAAAGACTCAAACCATGCGGATTGCCATCATCGCCGATATTCACGGAAACTTCATCGCCTGTGAAGCCGTCATGAAGGACATACGCAGCCAGGCGCCGGACTTCATTGTCGCGGCCGGAGACTTGGCCTTGCGCGGCCCCCACCCAACAGAGTCGGTGGACTTGGTTTTTTCAGAATGCCAACACGTCCTCATCGGCAACACCGATGCCTATTTGGCCGGCCGCTATGTGCGTGGCGCCTACCAGGAACACTCACATTGGAAAACGGAGCTGTTGCAGTGGACACAAGAAAAACTGGGCCCTGAGCGCTTGAGCAAAATGGCCCAGCTGCCCTTCTCCCTCTCCCTGGCACCCTACCCGGGCCAAAGCATTTTTATTTGCCACGCCAACCCCAAAAACCTCGAGGACTCGCTTGAGCCCACACTGAATGAATCCACCTTGCGCCACTACCTTGAAGGCATTCGCGCTCGCGTCATTGTCTTCGGCCACCTGCATTTCCCCTACCGTAGGCGCATAGGCGCCAACCTGCTCATTGATGTGGGCTCCACAGGTTTGCAACGCGACGGCGACTGGCGGGCTTCCTATGGCCTGGTGACGTTCACCCCTACAAGCCGCAAAGTACACATTCGCCGCGTTAAATACCCCGTACGCCAAGCAATGCAGGCTTTGACTGGGCGCTCCGTCCCAGGCGCACGTATGTTGGCTCAAAAACTCTTGGAAGCTCGCTACCAAAAACACCTCGACTTCCTCCAGGCCGCCCGCCGATTCCTCGGAATGGCCCCCAGCCAACTCCAAGAGCCTCAACGCGCCCTGCAACCCTTCTCCCCAAAACCTACCCCCTCCCCC
>WQTM01000218.1 GCA_009786315.1 Pseudomonadota bacterium
CTCGCTGTTCACCACCCCCCCCTGGCTATACCCCCCTGCCTGCTGGAAGGGTGGCCGCTTTGCCCCTCGCCTCTGAGTTTAGGTTTGGGGAGGAGCGTTTAATAGGTTCTGCTCGTCTAGGAAAATGTGGGCAGCGTAACGCTGAAATATGTAGGCCAATGCCAAAGTAACGGCCAAAGTGAGGCCCGCCGGGCCATATTCCAGGTTGCCAAAAACACAGGCCTTCGCCAATAAAGCCAAATTCACCAGGGGAATCCACGCCAAGGCAAAAGAAAGTTCCATGCCCGGCAATATAACCGCCGCACTGGCCATGAGGGCCACCGCCGCCGCCAGAGAGGTTGCCGTCTGGCTGGCCTTCAACGTGCGGCACCGGCTCGCTAGGGCAATACATAGGCTGCTGGCCAAAAGGGCGGCCGGTATAAAACAAAGGGACAAAAAGGCCAGCTGCCCCCACCTCAACTCCGCTGGCCACCCCCCCTCCGGTAAAAACCAGGCCACCACCCCCCAAAGCCCTGAAAAAACAACCAAATTTAAAAAAGCCGAAAAAAGGGCAGAGGCGCTTATTATGGCTTGCTTGGCACGCAATATTTGCTTCGGCCTCAGGGGCGCGGACAGCAACGTCTCGAGTGTCCCTCTCTCCTTCTCCCCCACCACCAAATCCGTCGCTAGGTTGGCTGAAGTCAAAAACAACGTGCTGGCTATGCCAAACCCCACCCACATCGCCAACATCTCCAACCATAGGCTTTGCCCTGCTATGTCCACCTCCTCCACCACGAGGGGTTTGGCAAATTCCTTGGAAAGCGCCATCTTCTCAAAACGCACCTCCAAGCGCTCCTGGCCTATGGCCTCCAACGCTTTCAACAAACGCTCCTTCGCCTCCTTGGAGCGCTCTTGTTGCCTGGAGTAATATAGGCGCAACTTCAAAGAGTGCTGTATGTCGCGCTCCTCAAAACCTTCTTCGGCCTCAACAAAAGCCCAGCGCTCCTTCTTGGCCATTTCCAAAAACGCCTCTTCGCGTGTCTTCACATCCAAAGGCATATGCGCCAAAGGCTCCTTCTGGAGTGCTTGCAATATTTCTAAACTGGAAACACTCGCAGGCAAAGTTTCGTTGGCCAGGCTTTGCTTCGCAAACCAAGCACCACTCAAAATGGCTCCAAAAACAACCGGCATCGCCAATACCGGCATGGCTAGGGTGAAAAAAATGGCCCGCTTGTCACGCAAAAATTCACGCAACTCTTTTTTGAAAAGTACCCACGTCGCGCTCCTCATGCCCCTCCTTGTGCAAAATGCAAAAAAATGTCCGTCAGCTTGGACTGGGCGCTTTGTCGCTTCAACGCCTCCAACGTGCCCTGCGTCGCTACGCGGCCCTCACGCAAAAACAACACCCTGTCACACAAATATTCTATCTCCTCCATGCGGTGCGTGGAAAACACCACCGCTCTCCCTCGGGCTTTGGCTTTGCATATCAACTCCACAATGTCGTTGGAGGCCATGGGGTCCAACGTGGCCGTCGGCTCGTCCAATATATAGAGGCTGGGGTCTGCAATGAGGGCGCGCGCAACCGAAACCCGCTGGCGCATGCCTGAGGAGAGTTGCCCGCAACGCTTGTCCAAAAAAGCATGCAAACACATTTCATCAGCCAGGGTGTTTATGCGCTCAAGCAAAGGGGGGCCCTCAAGGCCATAGAGTTGTCCAAAAATGTGCAAAATGTCCCGGGGCGTCAACTTCTCATAAAGCTGCGTGTTGCCCGTCAAAAACCCCACCTGCCGGCGCGCCTCCAGCGAAGGGCCCCCTATGTCCTCCCCCCTTATGCGCGTGTGGCCTGCCGTCGGCTGCATCAACCCTGAAAGCATGCGCAATAATGTCGTCTTCCCGGAGCCGTTCGCCCCGAGTATGCCCAATACTTCTCCCTCGCATATGCAAAAACCCACCCCCTCCACCGCTGTATGTGTGCCAAAACGCTTCGTCAGCCCTACCGCCTCTGCAACAACATTCTTCTTCCCAACATGGCTCAATATGCTTTCCCTCAAAACTCGGGGGTGGGGTGGGCCATCCAATCCATGATGGCTTGCTCGGGGGGCTTGCCCTCATAGAGGACTTGGTAAACTTGGTGGCATACGGGCATGCTGACGTGCCTTTGCGTGGAGAGGACATAGGCGCTGTGCGCCGCGCTGACGCCTTCGGCTACTTGCCCAAGTTCCGCCAAAATCTCCGGAAGCTTGCGCCCCTGCCCCAAAGCAAAACCCGTGCTCCGGTTCCGGGAGAGCACGCCTGTGCATGTCAACACCAAGTCCCCCATGCCTGAAAGCCCATAGAGGGTAATGGGGTTGCCCCCCATACGCACCGCCAGCAGCGCTACCTCCGCCAAACCCCCCGTCATAATCGCCGCCCTCGCGTTGTGCCCCAACCCCAAACCCTCCGCCATCCCCGCCGCTATCGCCACTACATTCTTCAACGCCCCCCCTATTTGTACCCCTATAATGTCACTGGAAATGTCAATGCGGAATAGCGACGAGGCAAATGCCTTCTGGCAGTTGCGCGCAACCCTGTCCCAACGCGCTGCAGCCGTCATAACAGTGGGGTGCCTGAGCAAAATTTCCCTCGCAAAAGAAGGCCCGGACAATACCGCAATATAGGGGTGGAAAGGCTCCGGAAGGCAGGACTCCAATACCTGCGTCATCGTCATGAGTGTGCCCTCCTCTATCCCCTTGGCCGCCGCAATAATGGGTATGTGAGAGGGCAAAAACCCGGCCACCTGCAACGCCGTCTTGCGCATGGCATGGGAAGGTACCGCCAACAACACCATCTGCGCACCCTCCACCGCTTCTTGCGCCGTAAACACCGGACGAATGTTTTCCGGCAACAAAATTCCCGGGTGGTAACGCTTGTTTTCCCGGTGCGCGGCAATGCCTTCCAACACGCTGGTGTCTTTGTCCCACACCACAACGTTTTTGTGCAATGGAGCCAATGCAGCCGCGAGGGCTGTGCCGTAGGAGCCGGCGCCGAGTATACACATTTTCATGCAGGGCTTTCTATAGCAGGCAAACTGCGGCTCTTGCGATAAAAAGGACGCACATGCGAAAACGTTATAGCATCCACAAAGACGGAGACTTGTTGGTTGAAACTTTTGACGCCTCGGGAAACCCTCTGGAGGTGGAGCCGGTGCCGCCAGAGGAGCGCCTCCCCATAGAGGTTAACATTCAATGCCCGGAGGGTGAGGTATGGTTGGAGCAACTGTTGGACTTGCTCGAAACCGCCTATGGCCTCGAGGAAGAGGGTTTGCAAAACCTCCGCTCCCCCCTCCAAACCCCACCGCCCCGCCTCAACAACCGTTGAGGTACGGGCGGCAAAATTGAGGTACGGGCGGCAAAATACGTACTTCCTCTGAAGGTGAATGCAAACCCCACCTCACCCCCCCCAGAGGGCGCTGTCCAGGCAGAAGGTGACGGGGCCATCGTTGACGAGGTGGACTTGCATGTCGGCCTGAAAAATGCCTTCGGAAACAGAGAGGCCATATTGGCGCAGTTGTCTGCAAAAACAGGCATAGAGTGGTTTGGCCAATGCGGGCGGGCATGCTTTTGCGAAGCTGGGCCGTCGCCCTTTTTGCAAGTCTGCGCAAAGCGTAAACTGGCTGACGACAAGCAAAGCTTTGTTCCCATCCAAAGCCGAAAGGTTCATTTTGCCTTCTGCGTCTTCAAAGAGGCGCAGTTGAGCTGTTTTCCTGGCAAGCAAAGTGGCCTGGGCTTCTGTGTCCTCTCTGTCAATGCCGAGCAACACCAAAATGCCGGAGGCAATTTGCGCGCTTATTTGCCCGTCCACATGGACAGAAGCTTGGCGGACGCGTTGCAACACGGCTTTCATGCAGGAGGGTTTTCCGAAGAAGAGGAAGAAGAGGGCTCCATATTTGGAGAAGGAGAGGGAGAAGGAGAGGGCGAGGGAGAAGGCAAAGGCAAAAGGGCAGGAGAAGAAGGAAGGAGCACGCGTTCGTTTTTAGGGCGGCGCAGGGTACGCAGGAGAATGCCCAGGAATTTTGGGTCATTCACCAAATAGCGTCGCCACAAGCGGCGCGGCTCCTTCAGCAGGCGGTAGGCCCACTCCAAGCCGCAGCGGGAAGCCCAGGGGGGTGCGCGGCGTACTGTTCCGGCAATAAACTCCAAGCTTGCGCCAATGCCCAGGGCAACGGCCGGCGCATAGTGTTGGCGGAAGCGGTGCATCCAAACTTCCTGTTTGGGGGCGCCCATGGCGACGAGAATGAGGTTGGGTTTGGCCTCTTTTATTTTTTGGAGGGTTTCGAGGTTGTCTTCAAGTGTTGAATCCACTGAAATAAAGGGGGAGTCGCAGCCGACCACCTGTGTTGCATAGCGTTCTTCAACCAGCTGTTTGGCTTTGGCAGTCACTTCGGGGGTTGCTCCGAGGAAATAGACGCGCCAGGCATTTTTCCCTGCCATTTCGAGGAGGGGCCAAACCAAGTCGGAGCCGGATATTTTTTCGGGTAATTTTTTTCCTATCCAAGGGCTTACCCAGACCAGGGGTTGTCCGTCGACCAAGCTCAAGGAGGCCTGGGCATAAGCTTCGCGAAGGCCAAGGTGGCTGTCTGTGAGGACCACATGGTCCACATTGGGTGTGACGACAAACCCTCCTTGGCCTTTTTCGACGAGTGATGCAATATGTTGTAATGCCTCTTGAAATGTCAGAATATCCACGGGGACATGGCCAATGCGCAACCTGGCAAAAGGCGAAATACTCAAAGGAGGGCCTCACGGAGAAAAGAAGGGATGAGGTTATGAAGCTATCATGTAAGATAGGGCTTGTAGGCAAAAATTTGAAATGAAACAATCATCTTCATAAGCTTGATGAAAACATTTAGAGTTGAAGGTGGCGTAGCAAGCAGGGGGAGAATGGGAGGTGCCCTTGAGTTTTGTTTGTGGAGTGCGTTTTCAAGGCACTTATAAAGAGAAGATTGTTTTTGCATCCAAGCAGTTGTTTGCCATAGAGGCTATGCGCATAAAGAGGAGAATGTGGTTTTCACAATAATGTATACTCCAAGTGAACACAAAGAGGTGTGTTGGCAATGATGCGGCACCGAGGATTTTTGTCTCCGGGGTTTTCCTCTCGTCTCAACTTGGTTGTGGACTTGCTATGGTTATTTGGCGCACTTGCGCTCTCTTTGTGGGGGAGGATGGTGCCCAGCCTTTTCACTTTTGTGAGTGTAGGTTTTGCTTTGGTGTTTGTGTGGCTGTTTGGAAGCATTTTTCTTCGCTACTATGACTCGGCTGCAGATCGCGCCCTATTGGACGATTTGGCTTTGCTTTCTCTGTTGTCCTTATGTTGCACGGTTTTTTTATTGGTTCTCGACTCACTGATGCGGGACGAGAGTGCATTTCCGCACGTATTGCCATTTACGTTCATTTATTGGCCGGTATCGCTTGTCATTTGCGCACTGATTCGGCGTGTTGTTGCGAAGCGAGAAGCGCCGATTGATGAAGTGCTCATCATTGGTGTAGGCCCCATGGGTCGCATCACGAGTGAGGACATACAGAAGCGTGGTCGCAGACATGTTGTGGGTTTTTTGTATTTTAGAGACGAGAGTTTGCTGGACAATTTAAAGGGGGCCATTTTGGGGCAGGCTTCGGATTTGGAGGCCATTTTGCAGACGGTGGCGGTGGGAGAAGTTTATATTTCCGGAAACACTTTGCGTCATGGCCAGGAGATGCAGGAGGCCATTCGGGTTTGCGAGCGTTTTGGCCTTCCTTTTGCGTTGCCGGCCTATTCTTTTCGTTTGGACAGAGCGAGGCCCATTGCGGCGAAGCTGCTTTCAGACGGTTATATTCACTATATTTCCATCGTCATGAAGCCTGTGCAGATGGCTTTCAAGCGCGTTTATGACATTGCATGTTCTTTCCTCGCGTTGGTGATGCTTTCTCCTTTGCTTTTCACGGTAGCTTTGCTGGTGAAGCTGACTTCGCGCGGTCCCATTTTTTTCAAGCAAGTCCGCGTGGGTTTCCAGGGCAAAAAATTCAACATGCTGAAGTTTCGCTCCATGGTGATTGATGCAGAAGCACTCAAGGCAAGTCTGGCCCACATGAATGAGCAGACGGGCCCTGTGTTCAAAATGAAGAATGACCCACGTGTCACCGCCATAGGCCGCTTCATTCGCCGCTATTCCATTGACGAATTGCCGCAGCTCATCAATGTGTTGCGAGGGGACATGAGCATTGTTGGCCCCAGGCCCCCCGTTCCCCCGGAAGTGGCTGAATATGAGTCCTGGCAACGCCGGCGTCTTTCTGTACGTCCTGGCCTCACATGTTTGTGGCAGGTTTCGGGGAGGAACCAAATTTCCTTTGAGGAGTGGATGTATTTGGACATGCAATACATCGACCATTGGAGTCTGAAGAACGACATCAATTTGATTTTGAAAACCATTCCGGTTGTGTTGACGGGCAAGGGTGCAAGCTAACGTGACGGCCTCGCCAAAGGTTTCAAGCGACGTTCTTCTTTCCATTCGAAATGCCATCAAACTTGGAAGCTCTCTGATGGTGACATGGGGGATTGCGCTGTCCATGCGCGTTCTCCTCCCTCGGTGGTTAGGCCCTGAGACCTTTGGGCTTCAAAACGCTGCTGAGGCTTTTGCGACCACCTGCTTTGTGGTGCTGAGCTTGGGCATGGACGTCTACATACGCAAAGAAATTCCCGTTCGCCCTGAGCATACGAATGAATTTTTTGGCGCCGTCATGGTTTTCCGTCTGCTTATGACGGCGCTGCTTTTGGGAGGAATTGCCTGTTTCATGTGGCTTGTTGGCCGCTCTGCTTTGGAGATGCGCGTCACCTTGCTGTTTGGTGTGGCCCAAACATTTTCCATTATAAAAGAAAGCTTGGCGGCGTTGCTGCATGCCCGCGGCACGGTGGATGGTTTGTCTGTCAACAACATTGTCGGCAAAATTCTCTGGGGCAGCGGCATTTTGTTTTCCGTATTTGTGGTGGAGCGTCTGGAGGGGATTCCTTTGGCGCTTTTGGGCTCCAAGTTATTGGAGTCGCTGGGGTGTTGGTGGCTTGCCCGCAAGCATTTGGGGCTGCGTTTCATGAACATACGCGTTGGCGCACTCAAAGTGGTGCTGTTGAGTTGTCTGCCGCTCTATTTAAACCAAATGTTCCACACAGTTTATAACAAGGTGGACATCAGCCTATTGAGCTTTTTCGTTGGAAACCAAGAAGCCGGCTGGTATGGCGCCGCGTCCAGTTTGGCCAGCATCGCCTTGTTAATTACGCCTTTTTTTGGCTGGGTGGTGATGCCCCTGTTTGCGAGGGCCCGCCACCGTTCCCAAGAAGAATTTAACCAGGTTTTGCGAAGAATGTTGGAGCTGATTCTCACCATTTCCGTCCCCATCTCCCTCTTCATCGCCCTTGGGGCAGACTTTTGGATACTCACCTTTTCGGGGCCCCAATACCACGAAGCCATTTGGGCGATGCGTCTTCTTGCTCCTATCTATACATTTATGTACATATCTATGGTTTCGGGAACTGCCCTAATTATGGAGGAACGTGCTTGGACATTGACGTGGATTTCTGCCGCGGGAATGGTGCTCAACCCCCTGTTGAACGCTTTGTTTCTTCGGCCTGCGTTGCAGTGGATGGGCCCCGGAGGGGGGGGAGTAGGGGCGGCCGTCATTCAATTGTTGACGGAAGGAGGGGTGATGTTGATTATGTTTGCTGCCCTGGGCAAGCGGTGTTTTGATAGGCGTTCAACAGGGGTTTTGTTTAAAACTGGGGTGGTTTGTGCCATGGTTATTGGGTTGAACCAAGGGTTGTCAGCTTATACGACTTGGAATGTGCTATACCGTCTGAGTGTGGATGCCGCGGCCTATTTTTTGTTGGCGGTTTTGTTGGGTGCCGTCAACTTGCAGGAGATGTATGAGTTTGTGCGCATGGCTTTCAAAAAAGAACGAGCAGCTTTCTAAATTTGCGGGAAGAAAACCCTGGGTGTTGTTGGGTTGCCTTTGTTTGGGGTTGAGCACGGCGTGTCCTGTGAGGGGCACCTATGTGTTGGTGGACCGCTATGAGGACTCCAGCATGTCGGATGGGGAATATGTCATCCGCCCCGGGGATGTGATTGCTATCCGCGTTTTTCAGCATGACAACATGTCTGCGCAGGGGCGGGTACGTGCCGATGGACGTTTGTCGATTCCTTTGTTGAATGAGGTGACGGTGGCGGGCTACACGCCGATGGCGCTGGCTCAGCAGTTGCAGGTTCGTCTCAAGGAATACATTAACACGCCCTCCGTAACGGTGTCCCTTGAGGAAATCCACCAGCTGTCCATTTCCGTGCTTGGCGAAGTGAACCAGGCAGGCATTTATACGCTTGCAAGCGGCTCCGGCGTATTGCAGGCGATTGCGGCGGCCAGTGGGACGACCAACTTTGCGAAACGGAACATTTTCGTTCTCCGCGAAGAAAAGCCGGGACAACCCCCCATTCGAATTTTGTTTGGTTGGGAAGCACTCTCCCGCGCAGAAGGGGAAGCGGCCCGTTTCAAACTGAGACCGGGTGACGTCGTTTTGGTGGAATAACATGGGATTTTTTCCCCTTCTCTGGTTGTTTCCGGTGCTTGCTTATGGACAGGCACAGGGGACTTATACACTCTCTGCGCGACTTGAGGCCACAGGGCGAAGTCCCTATGAAGGCATGGACTCCCCAGGGGCCAGGCATGTTTTGGACGTGGAGCTTTTCCCTCTTGCCGAGACAGAAGTATTCGGGGGCGCCTGGCATTTTTCAGGCGTCTATGCCCCCATGCTGCGCCTGCGCGAGGTATATGCCGAGCCTCAGAGCACGGAAGGAAACCGTTTTGAGCATTACCACCGGCTTGCTTGGTTTGCCGAGCGCCGGCGGGAAGGGCGGGCGCGCCCCTATGTGCGTCAGACTTTTTCCTATG
Source organism: Pseudomonadota bacterium (assembly GCA_009786315.1). GTDB lineage: Bacteria > Myxococcota > Myxococcia > Myxococcales > Myxococcaceae > WRKR01. Next base: position 8,925 of record WQTM01000218.1, read on the forward strand.
GAAAAATGGACTTGTTGGCTGCATTGGCGGGCTCCCCCGCATTGCCGGGTGTCCCCCCTGGCCCTCCACCTGCCCTTAGCCAGAGTGTGGCTGCCCTCTCTTTGAAGGATGTGCAGTTGGAAACAGAGGCCGGCATAGACATACCCCTGTCGCGCTATTGGGCAGCGTTGATTTTTGTGGGTTACGCCTGGGGGGGCGGGGTAGACAAGGACTCGAGGGCCTATTTGCCGATGGCGCGCACGCCTTTTTTTGGTTTGCAGACAGAGTGGCAAATGACTTCAACCGACACACTCATTTTGAGGTTGGCAGGGCGTTATGGTTTTTTCTTGTCCAACCGTGCCGAGGCAGGCACGGTGGACTTATATGAAACATGGCGGCACAGGTTTGACGAGAGGACGACGGTGGAGCTTTCGGCAGGTGTTTCCGCCTATGGTGGACGTCCCGCACCTGGACAAATTCCTGACCCCAACAATTCCACCCCAAACAACACCATATTGGGCCCGAAGTTGCCTTTCCGCTGGCACGCCGCCCCCTATGTGGCCTTGCGTTTGCTACGCCATTTTGAGTGGGAGACGCACAACCTTGACATGGACTTGTTGGGGCAAATAGCTCCTTTTCTGGACCGCTATACGGCTTCGGCTTATGAACGTGCGGAGGCCAGTGTAGGCTTGCGGTGGCGGTGGGAGGACATATATGCAGAGGGGCGTGGAGGTTTGGGGAGGGGGTTAGGGCTAGTCGCGGAGGAATTGGCTATGACAACTTATTTTGGGGAGGCCGCTGTCGGCTATAGGTTTAACCCCTATTGCCGAATGGAGCTGCGAGGAAACTATGCCTCGTTACCGCAGTTTGTGCAGACAGAGGCAGCGGCGGCACCTGTGCTGACTCGAGCCGACCAATGGCGTATAGGTTTGAGTCTGACCATAGAATATTCTGGGAGTTATTAATGGAGGAGCAAACCACCGAAACAGCCCTTTTGGTTGAAGATGACCCGTCACTGCGCAAGCTTGTGAAAGGTTACCTGAGTTTGTTGGATTTTGAAGTTGTAGAAGCACCTGACGGCAGGCGCGCCATGGCAGCGCTGAAACTGACTTCATTCGCTTTGGTGGTTTTGGATTTGATGTTGCCGGAATCCTCGGGCTATGACGTTTTGGAGTTTATGCGTGTGGAGGAGCTCAACCACATTCCTGTTTTGGTAATGAGCGCGCGGACTTTGCCTGAAGACAGGGCCCAAGCCGAAGAGTTGGGGGCAAAGCGATATTTGACGAAGCCCTTTAGCAGGGCGGAGTTTACGCAGGCTGTTGTTTCTGCTGTTCGGAAAGGAAGTGGGTTTTGAGTTCTCCTCCCAATCTCGGCATTCCTGAATTTACTTCAAACGAAATTCAGAAGTTGTGGTTTTCAACCCAGAAAAAAGAATGGTCCTCCTTGGCCATTGTCCCTGCCGCACCAGGGCTTTCTATTGTGCCCTTGGCCAAGGCTTTGGCGCGAACAGGTGAGGCTTATTTGGAGCGCACAGTCCGTCTCATTCTCGCAGAGGGAACGGATTTGAATTCGGCTTCCCGCATTATTATTGAGATGAGCAGTCAACTCAGTTATGGCAACTGCGCTATTGTCGCGTTGGACTCCATCATCCAAAATGCAGCAGGCATTCCCATTGTATTGGCGGCGGACGCGTGTCTGTTGTGTGTACAACTCAAGCAAACGAGTTTTTCCCAAGCCAACCGTACAGTGGAAATGGTGGGTGCTTCACGTTTTGTCGGTGTGGTGACTTTGCCGCTGCCTGGCAAACGCCCAACCCAAGCGCAGGTTGCCTCCAAAGGGCCTTTCCCGGCGCAGGCCCAAAAACCCTCAAACGTTCCCCCTTCCAAGTCTTTGAGCATTCCCCCACAAAAGTTTCCAAACACTTCTATCCACAAACCCCTGAATGCCCCTCCTCCAAAGCCCCCGGGCTCGTCTCCCAAAAAACCCGACTGAGGGTGCTGCTCAAATTTTTTTGTCCTCCGGGGCGCGCGCGTCGGCACCTCCGGAGTGGGTGGCATTTTAACGGTTCATGGAGCCCAAAAACTCTGCGTTGGATTTGGTCGGACGCATGTGCTTCAAAACAAACTCCATCGCATCAATGGGCGTAAACGGATGCAACACTTGGCGCAACGCTGTTATGCGTACCAAATCCGCCTGCGGCAACAACAACTCCTCTTTGCGCGTCCCAGAGCGGTTGATGTCAAGACACGGAAAAATCCGCTTCTCAAACAGTTTTCTGTCGAGGACAATTTCGGAATTTCCTGTCCCCTTGAATTCTTCAAAAATCACCTCATCCATACGGCTCCCCGTATCAATCAACGCCGTCCCCACAATGGTCAACGAGCCCCCCTCCTCAATGTTACGCGCTGCCCCAAAAAAACGCTTGGGCTTGTGCAAAGCATTGGCGTCCACACCACCTGAAAGAATTTTTCCGGAGGGGGGAACCACCGTGTTGTAGGCACGCGCAAGCCGCGTAATGGAATCCAACAAAATGCAAACGTGGTGCTTTTGCTCAACCAGCCGCTTGGCTTTGTCAATCACCATTTCCGCCACCTGCACATGGCGCGTCGCCGGCTCATCAAATGTCGACGACACCACCTCCCCTCTCACACTGCGCTGCATGTCCGTCACCTCTTCAGGACGCTCATCCACCAACAAAACAATCAAAAAAATGTCAGGGTGGTTGCGAGAAATGGCATGCGCAATGTTTTGCAGCAAAACCGTCTTGCCCGCTTTGGGCGGCGCCACAATCAAACAACGCTGGCCCAAACCAATGGGACAAAACATGTCTATAATGCGTGTCGTCAACTCGCCAGAGTCATGCTCCAACGTCAGCTTCTGCGTTGGGTATAGCGGCGTCAGGTTGTCAAAAAGAATCCGCTCCTTCACATCCGAAGAGAGCGGGTCCGCAAAGTTAATGGTGTCCACACGCTGAAGCGCAAAAAACCGCTCCCCTTCACGCGGCTGACGAATGGGGCCGCTTATGGTGTCGCCCGGGCGCAAGTTGAATCGCCGTACCTGTGAGGGCGAAACATAAATGTCGTCAGGACTGGGTTGGTAGTCTGAGTCCGCAGAGCGCAAAAAACCATAACCGTCCGACAAAAGCTCCATGACGCCTTCAGCACGCACCTCATAGTGCTTCTCCGCAACATTTGACAAAACAGAAAACAACAACTCCTGCTTCTTCAAACCCTGTGCGTCATGCACGCCCAACTCGTGAGCCATTTTCGACAGCTCTGTTATTTTCATGTGCTTCAAGTCATTCAAACTCAAAGCCTGCAGCTGCTCCACGGAGCCTTCTGCTTCGGACAACTCCATGGACTCATCGGCTGCCTCTCGCAACTCCATCCCCTGAAACTCTTCATCCCTCACAGGGTGCGTTGGCTCTTCCTCCTGCACCGGCGCCTCTTCCAACTGCAGCGGCACCTGCTCCTCAACAGCAACAGCTTTTGTCTTTGCCCTGGACTTTCTGCGAGCCGGCTTCTCTTCATCAACTTTTGTGCGACGCTGAGGGCCTTCATTTGTGTCATTCTCAAGAGACTTGTTTTTTTCGGAACGAACTTTGTTCATGTTGTGAAAAATTCCTGATGAGGGAAATGTATGCAGCTGTCTCGGGAAAACCCATCCGAGAGTTGCGCCATGCAGGCGCTAGGCTAAAAAGAAAGAAAACAACTTGTCAAGGATAAGAGTTGAAAACTGAGGGCGCTATTCTATTAAATGGAAAAACATGAATCCAACTCTGCGCGTTGCAGAACTTAAATCCCTCATCGCCTACCACAACCACCGCTATTATACACTGGATTCTCCCGAAATAAGCGATGCTTCCTATGACGCATGCCTCAGAGAACTTGAATTTCTCGAAAAACAATACCCGCACCTGAAAACCGCCGACTCCCCTACCCAATACGTCGGCTCCGCCCCCAAAGAAACCTTCAAAAAAACCCCCCACTCCCCCCCCATGCTCTCCCTCGCCAATGCCTTTAATAAAGCAGAGTTGGATGAGTTTAACCTGCGTGTCTGCGAACTTTTGGCTGAAACTTCCGTCGAATATGTGTGTGAGCCCAAGTTGGATGGTTTGGCCATCTCCGTCGTTTATGCGCAGGGACAGCTTATTCGTGGCGCTACACGGGGAAATGGGGAAGTGGGGGAGGACATTACGCCCAACATCCTCACCCTCCAAAACCTCCCCAAAAAACTGGAAGGGGAAGCCGCCCTCCTCCCTACCCTCGAGCTGCGCGGCGAAGTCTTCATCCAAAAAGCGGACTTCCAAAAACTCAACACCCTCCGCGCCCAACAAGAAGAGCCCCTCTTCGCTAACCCCCGAAATGCCGCGGCCGGCTCCCTTCGCCAGTTGGACGCCCGCGTCGTCGCAACACGCCCACTCTCGGTTTTCCTCTATGAGGTTGCAAACGGAAAAACCTTCACCTCCCACCTCCATAAACTGCAATGGATGGAGGCCCATGGGCTTCCGGTTAATCCACTGCGCTCCCACGCCAAAGGGCTTGAAGCCGTTGAAACTGCCTATCAACAACTCCTGCAGGCGCGTGGCACACTCCCCTATGAAATGGATGGCCTCGTCGTTAAGGTGGACTCAACAGCGCTCAGGGAGCGCCTGGGAGAGGCTTCCAAAAACCCGCGCTGGGCTGTCGCTTATAAATTTCCGTCCGAGGAAGTCGAAACACGCGTCGAGGACATTCAAGTCGGTGTGGGAAGAACAGGGGTGTTGACGCCTTTTGCCCTGCTGCGCCCGGTTATGGTGGGCGGCGCGCGTGTTTCTCGCGCTACCTTGCACAATGAGGATGAGCTTTCTCGCAAGGACATTCAAATAGGTGACTGGGTTTTTATACGCCGCGCGGGTGACGTTATCCCAGAAATTATTGCCCCTATCCCCAGCCGAAGGACAGGCCTGGAGCGCCCCTTCTCCTTTCCCCCCCTCTGCCCCTCCTGCCAGGCCCCCGTCTACCGCGTGCCCAACCAAGCCATTACTCGCTGCACGGGACTTTCTTGCCCAGCTCAACTTTCTGCAAAACTCTGCCACTTCGCTTCTCGAATTGCCATGAATATTGAGGGACTTGGTGAGCAACGCGCTGAGCAGTTGGTCGCGTCAGGCCTTGTCAAAAGACTTGTCGACATTTATTACCTCAACTTTGACAAACTGGCAGCACTGCCACGCATGGGAGAAAAAAACAGCCAAAAGCTGCTTGCCGCCATTGAACAGTCAAAAACTTGCCGCCTCGCACGCTTTGTCTTCGCCCTGGGCATCCACCAAGTCGGCGAAGTCACCGCCAAAACACTCTCCGCCACCTTTCAAAACATGGAAGCACTCATGCAGGCAAACTTCGAGGAGCTCACCCAAGTCCATGACGTCGGCCCGGAAGTCGCACGAGAAGTCCTTGAGCATTTCGCCAACCCAAACAACCGCCAACTCATTGGCGACTTCTTGGCCGCGGGAATTGCCTTTGTGGCCGAAAACCCCGCCAATGCCTCCGGAGGACACACCCTCCTTGGAAAACGTATTGTGCTGACGGGTACACTCAGCACAATGTCGCGAGAAGAAGCCAAAGCCGAAATTGAAAAACGGGGCGGAAAAGTGACAGAAACCGTCTCTGCAAAAACAAACTGGGTTGTTGCTGGCGAGAATGCCGGCTCCAAACTGGAAAAAGCAAAAGCATTGGGCCTGCACATCCTCGACGAGCAACAACTGAAACACCTGCTTGAGAGTTAGCGCGAAACAAATTCAACACGGCGGTTGGCTGCCCAGGCTTCTTCGTTGGAGCCTCGAGCGGCTGGGCGGTTTTTGCCATAGCCAATGGTGTTCAAACGGTCTGCCTTCACTCCCAAAGTGCTTAAATAACGTTTGACGGAAGCGGCGCGACGGTTGGACAACTGCAAGTTGTATTCTTCGGTGCCGCGCTCATCTGCATGCCCCTCAACATTGAGCGACATAGGGGTTTGCTTCAAACAGTTTGCCAGCGAAGACAACTCTGATTGGGCGGCAAAACTGAGCTGGCTCTCATCAAACCCAAAATAAACGGTCGGCAAAGTGCATGCCGCCTGAGCAGTTGCACAAAAACCGTCCTGGCACTCTTGTCCAGAGGGACACTCGCCACTGTGGGTACATGCGCCCGGATTCTGCGCATAGGGGTCCGTCACGCATTTGTTGTCTACGCAAAGCTCCCCCACGCCACACTCCATGTGAGACCTACAGTCCGGTTTGGGTATGCACTTGTTCGCACTACAAACAAACCCAAGTTTACAATTTGTGTCCGTCGCACACTCTTGACATGTGCCCTGAACACAAACCTCCCCCTTCTCCGCACATTCATCGTCTGCCTTGCAATTGGGGTAGCTGGAAGGGCAGCCCAACATAATGACAAGCATCCCCATTCCCATTCCAAATATAATTCTTCGCAACACAAGCAACTCCTTTGTATGAAACGTAGATGACCAGACAACCATCTTGTGCCCTGCAACCCTTTGCCTGAAACCCGCAATGTGTTCCCAAACACAATGCCTCACTTCCCAAAAACAAACCCATTCAGTGCCCTACCTCCTCCCACATCCTGAAAACAAATACTCAAACCTCTCGGAGAATACAAACCAATAGAAGCCTTCTCCTCCAAAAAGGCCAACCCCGCCCTGCTCGCCTAACTGCTGGCTGAGGTATAATAACGAATGGAACGCAACCAAACCCAACGAGAAACAATAGCAAAAACAACTGCGCAGACAATAACTAACCTAAACTCCGCCCAACTTAAAACGCCCAACAGGGCTTGTGCAGGAAAAGTCGTCATGAGTGCCGTTGGGATAACAAAAGTAAACACCCACCGCAGGACTCCACGGAATACGCCAACGGGCCAACGCCCAACATCCAATATAGCACTTAACAGAAACGTCAGGTTGTTCACTTTAACCACAACAAAAGCAGCGCTGACAACCCATATCCACAAAGAATAAAGCAACCCCGTGGCCACCACCAACAACAATGCCCCTTGCGCCAAATTCCCCAACGAGGGCCAAACCTCTAAACGCGCAAAAGCCACTCCAAAAATAACCCCTGAGGCCAAAAAATTGCTCGCCTTCCAAGGCTGAAACCGTGCAGTGGATACGAGAAATTGAGCGTCCGCAGGCTTTAGCAAAACAAAATCCAATGTCCCCTTGCGAATGTGCTCTACAACCGTTTGTAAACTCGGCTGAATGACACCCTCCAATACCGCCTGCAAAAATATGAAACACCCCACCACCAGCATGGCCTCCCCTAAACTCCAACCGGAAATCTGCCCCCCTACCCTCTCCCCATAGACAACCCACAAAGGTGCTATGGCCGTCACCGCCCAAAACATGGAAATCACCGCGTCTATGAAAAAATCCGCCCGGTATTGCATGGACAACAAAAGCGAAGCCTTGAGTTGAATCCCCAACAGTTTCAAATAACGCCACATGCTAACCCCCAAATGCCTCAAAATGCCGGACACCCCTCCTCCACAATACCCAAGTCAACACCCCCAGCACTGCTACCCATAACCACTGCTTCCCAAGCAAAATGAGCGCATCCCCCACCTCCAACGAAAGCGTCAACACCTGGACTGGAAAACCCAACTGGTAGCGAAAAGGCAAAATGTCCCCAATCCATGCAAGCCAGTCCGGAAATAAATCCAAAGGAAATAAATAGCCTGAAAATACAAAAAATGCCGCCATCCACGCTTCCATTATCCGCGTGCTGCTGCCTGAAAAAACAGCCAAACTGCCTATGGCCATGTTGGCAAATAACACAATCAACCACCCCCCCACCAACGCCAACGGTAACAAAAAAAGCAAACCGTATTCAGCACCAGGCCTAAACCCACCTAAAAAGAAAAATACCAGCAACACAGGCAATGCCACCACAAGGCGCAAAGGCAAACCCGTCAGCCCACTGACGGCATAGCCAATCAACGGTGAAATGGGTTTTAGGAGCCGCATGGACAAAGTCCCCTGGCGAATTTCAAAATTCATCTCCCAGGCAGCCCAAGCACTCACCACCTGACGTACCACAAAAACAGCCAAAAAATAGTGCGTCATCTGCAAAGGGCCCAAGGTTTGCCCCATCCCTCCCACAATGTCAAAATGCTCCGCAACGGAACGCCACATCACCATCATGACAAAAGGCATGGTGGTGGCCAGCACCCAAATCAGCATTTCAGCACGGTAGGCAATGTTCTCGGCAAAACCAATACGCAGCAGGCTGGGCATCATTTTGAGAAGACGCTTCATGTGGACTCTGTTCCCTCTTCGTGTCTTAAAAATGCATGCTTTGAAAAAAGCTCCCCCATCACTTCTTCGAGAGGTGGGTTCTCAACCGTCAAGTCCTTAATGGCAAAACGTGCGAGCAGTTGCCCCAAAACCCCACTCACCTCCTCCCGGTTCAATTGCAGTGTGGCTTCGCCAACCCCTGTCGAAACAACCCTTCCATAGGCTTCCAGGTTTTCAGGCAACTTGTTGTCCTCAAAACGCAAACCAATGCGCTTCTCCGGTTTCACCTGCGCCACCAACTCTGCAACGGAGCCGTCAAACAACAACCGCCCTTTGTCAATCACCAAAATGCGTGGGCATAAGGCTTCCACATCATCCATGTTGTGGCTGGTGAGAATCAGCGTCGCGCCTTCTTTTTCATTGTAGCTGCGTATAAACTCTCGAATGGTTTGTTGCATGGAAACATCCAAACCAATGGTGGGCTCATCCAAAAACAAAAGTTTGGGGCTGTGAATCAACCCCGCCGCCAACTCACACTTCATCCGCTCCCCCAAGGACAGTTGCCTGGCGGGCGTCCGCAATTGTGGGCCTATGTCCAGCAACTCTGTCAACGCCTCCAGGCGCTTGCGAAAAACAGGTTTCTGCACTTCATATATGGCGCGGTTTAGTTCCAAGGTTTCCAGTGGCGGCAAGTCCCAAAGCAGTTGCTGTTTTTGTCCCATAACGAGGATGATTTTTTTTAAAAAGTCGGTTTCGCGTTTGTGCGGGAGGTGCCCATCCACCAACACCTTCCCACTGCTTGGGTAAAGCAGGCCCGACAACATTTTGAGTGTCGTCGTCTTGCCGGCTCCATTGGGCCCCAAAAAACCCACACGCTTGCCCTCTGCAATATGGAAAGAAAGGCCGTCCACCGCCCTCACCTCGGTTTTTTGGCGACGAAACAACGCCTTCAGGCTGTTCCTCAACCCAGGCTCGCGCCGAAAAACACTGTAGTATTTTTTCAAATGCTCCACTTCAATCATCTGTCACCTGTCAAAACAACAAAACCTCTGCCCAGGCATATTGTCAACATTGGCAACCCATGGGGTGGAAGCAAAGGCCAAAGCGAACCAGGCCCCAAAGACAACTGCCTTAGGTTGGCAATGCGGGGTATTCATGAGAGCCTCCAAATAGGCAACAACGGTTTAGAAATGGGTTTCGACAATGAGCTTAATTCACCGGAAAGTTTTCGGTGAATTTTCCTGATAGCGGTACCCCAGGCCATGCACTGTGCGAATGAGCACCGGGTTGTCAGGGTCAACCTCAATGACTTTGCGCAATTTTGAAATGTGCTGGTCCAAAGTCCGGCTGTTCGGCATGTGCTCATAGCCCCAGGCAACATCAAACAGCATATCCCTCGTCACAACCTGGTTTTTGTTCCGGTACAAACACTCTATTATTTTGAGCTCTCTCAAGGAAAGCTCCAAACGTTCCAAACCACGCGTCGCGCACAACTCTCTCGGGAAAACTGTCAAGTCACCAAATGAAAAAGTCTCCGTCCCCACACCTGCAAACTGTTGACGTAAACAACGCTTGGCAATCGTCCGAATGCGGGCTCTGATTTCGTGAATTCCAAACGGTTTGTTAATGTAGTCGTCTGCCCCAAGCTCCAAGCCAACAACACGGTCAACCTCCTCCCCCTTCGCCGACAAAAACACAATCGGAATTCGCTCGTCCAATTTGCGGATTTCACGGCACACTGAATAGCCGTCTAACTCCGGCATCATAATGTCCAAAATGATGAAGTCCGGCTTCTCTTTCCGGTAGCGCTCCAAAGCTTGTTTGCCGTTTTCAGCGGCAATCAGCGCATAACCTTCGCGAGAGAGCGCCTCCATCAACCCCTCCCGAATATGGACGTCATCTTCTACCACCAAAATTTTCATTCGAGCCCACCTTCCAACACAAATGGTTGCCCACCTTGCTTCAACCGCAATATGAATTGCACACCCGGCATGGTCTGTTTGACCAAAATTTCTCCACCCAAACTTTCTGCCAGTTGCCGGGCAATCGTCAACCCTATCCCCGTCCCCGCTACCCCTTCTGTAATCGCTGACTTGACTCGATAGAAGGGTTGAAAAATCATTTTGACTTCTTTCTCTGGAATGCCAACACCATAATCCCTCAGAGCAATGTCAACATATTCAGGTTGTCTCTCCACCGTCAGCTCAACCCGCTTCCCTGCCGCAGCATATTTCTCGGCATTGCTGAGAAAATTGCTGATGATTTGCGTCAGCCTATCCACATCGCTGTTGATGGTTATTTGTTGGGGCATCTTCACAACAATCGACATTTTCTTTGCCTGAAACGAGGGCATAAAACCATCCGCTATTTGCCGAATGAATGTGTGAAGCTCAATCGGCTGGATGTTCAACTTCGGCGCCCGCGTAAACGTCAAAATGTTCTGAATCAGCCGCGAAAGTCTCTTGCTTTCGCTGACAATCACCTCTGCATAGCGCAACCCCTCTTCGCTGCCACCACTCAAGTCCTCTTTCAACAACTCAGCATAAAGGCTAATGTTGGTTAGCGGCGTTTTCAATTCGTGCGACACTTGGCTGACAAAACCCACCTGCTGCTGAGCCAACCGCGCCGTTTGCGTGTATTCGCGATAAAAACGAAAAACAATTAACCCGGCAATCACCATCAGCGCCAACAGAAATAGGCCCCCCCAACCATAGACAACAAGCGTGTTTGTCGGTTGGCTATAATATTCAATTTGCCACGTGGACAGCGGATAAGGCAGATGTAGCACACCCAGTTGCTCCCTCTGTCTTAGCTGCTCTGCGGGTTTGCTTTGATAGAGCAAACGGCCATTCTCTTTTATTTGCAGGGTGTCATCGCCAAAATCAAAATCCGCGGCGTTGATGATGTCGGACAACAGTTTAATATAGGAAACCCGAAACCCAACAACATCCCCCCCCTTGTTGCGCCAATAAATTAAAACAGGCTCTTGCGTTTCATTGACAACAAACCAACCGGCCAACAGCACTTGCTGTTCACTCTTTATGTTGTGGCTATAGAGCAAACTTGGGTCATGAACTATCGGCATCACCAGCCGCACCCAATCCTGCTCCTTCTGCGTCAGCAAGTACCTTTCATCTGGATAAAGCAGTCTGTTCTTTTGCAACACAAAAACACTGTCTATGTCATCGTCCCTTGCAACAATGGCCTTCATGGCTGAATCATCATATGCCGTCAACTCCATCATCGCGTCAAAACGGGCCGCTCTTTGTTCAAACCAACTCATGACAAATGTGCCCGCCTGAACAATGCGCGTCTGTGCCAGTGTCTGCGCTTGATAGTGACGAAGCAAAACTTCATGCTCCAGTGTGCGAAAACCAAAATAAGCAATCAACCCAATAACGGCGAACATCACCGCCACCAAAATCAACAAACTTCTGGACTTTCGCTTGGCCATAACACTTTGTTTTCCGGCGGCCACTGCCGCCGGCGATGTTCAGCTACATTGTTTCATCAATAAGAGTCTCTCGTGCTTTGTTGTTGCCTATTATAATTCTGCTCCTTCAGCATTTTGCGCGAAGAGCCTGTGTCTCCTTTTTTCATGCGTTCAATCAGCTGGTCGTTCTGGTTCACATTTTCTTGGATTTTTTGCTTCACTGTAGGTGCACTTATCGGCAGGGCTTCCAAGGTTCTGGCACTCTGTTTGAGGACTGCTTGGGCTTCGGACATTTTGCCTTCGCTCATCAACTGAACGGCACGTTCATTTTCCAAAGCCATTGACTGAATGGCAGAGTCAGCCAACACCTCCTCAACAACCGCACCCTTCACTTCCTCTACCGAAGCGGTATAGCGAATGGCGAGTGCTTTTTGATAGGTGTCTTTTTTCTTCGTGCTCAAATTGTCATAGCTGACATTAATTTCCACAAAAGGTTTGGTTTCAGCACGTACTCCCTTGGCTGGAATCACCTCCAACAATACATATTTCTCCTGATTGGAATAAAGTTGGTTCAATCTAACTCTCGCCTGGTTGCCTTTAATTTCGCCATCGCGACCCAATAAGCGCACGGGTTTCACATTGTTGGCCAATTGGATGACGACTTCAACATCCTGGGCAACAACTGACATCACATCATTAAACTCCTTGGCAAAAATCATTTCCAAGTCGGTGGGCTCTTCGACAAAGGCATGATTGCCATCGCTATAGCCGGCAATCGCCGTCATCAGGTCTTCGTTATAGCCCTCACCAATCCCCAAGGTTGTGACAGCAATCCCTTTTTTGGCAGCAATTTTCGCCAACTCAGCCAATTCATTGATGGAAGTCGGCCCAACGTTGGCCTGACCATCCGACAATAGGATGATGCGGTTGACCTGTTCCTTATGGAGATGTTTGCTAACCTGCTCTATGCCTTTGCTGACGCCGGCAAACAGCGCCGTCATGCCACGCGACTGAACCTTCTTCTTTATCACCTCAATCAGCTTGTTTTTGTCTTTCACCTTTGTCGCTGGCACAATCACCTCGACTGTGCTGTCATAGGTCACCACCGACAAGGTATCCTCGCTGTTCAGCATGTTCACCGCCATAATGGCCGCATCACGCGCCTTTTCAATGCGGGCGCCACTCATTGAACTCGAACGGTCTATGACGAGCGCCAAATTGATGGGACTGCGCCTTTTGGTGTCGAGCGGAAAACCCTTCAACGAAACTTTCACATAATTTTTGTCCTGCACATTCTCCAATATAACCGGCGATGCAAGCTCCGACTTAACCGTCACGCTGGGCGCCATTCCAGCACTCGCACTCAGTGAAAAAAACAATGATGTCAACACAACACAACCAAGTCTCATTTGCATAAATGCTCCTTTGTCAATTCAAGTGACACCATTCTGAACTGCCAGAGCCAAAGAGTTGTCTGATTGCTGTATAAATTCGTCAAAAAATTGTAAAATGACGTGTTCCAAACCTCGCTATAAAACCAAGCGCCCTCTCTTCTCTGCAACGGCAACTTCAGCTACCACACCTGAGCGAAATTCAAGGAAGTCACTCTCCATTCCATCGCTGAAAATAACCCCGTTCTCCGGCATATAGGAGGTAATTCGCATGGGTTTGTCCGCGCGAATATGACCGAATACAATATTGGCACCCGTCGTTCGGGATGGAAACGGTTCTCTCACGCTGAACTGCAAATAGTCCACCCCCCACGCCCTTTGCCCTGTAGGAATGGAAATTTTTTCGACACCCATAATCCCGGCAGCGCCCGCGACAACACTCTTGAGCCAGCCGCTGGCGCCCAGCCCCGTAGAAACGATAATGCCACTGGAACTCTGGTGCTCACCTTCTTGCGCATATTGGATATGATAGCGTGCGGATATATGTGTTTTTTGTCCAATGAACAAGTCGTTGACGGCATACATTATCTGCCCGTCGTTGAGCGTGGACTTTGCCATGGACACTTCGCTAATGGGCCTCCGGTTTGCAAACACATCCGGCAACAAAGTACGCAAGTCTTTGGCCTTAAAGGGCAACAACATGCCGTCCCATCGGCTTGGGTCGGGGTTAACGCCAATGAGCGGTTGACCATCCAGGTATTTCAACGTGTTTGCAACAAGTCCGTCCTGTCCAACGGCGATGACAATGTCCTGCGGGCCAAACATGAAATTTGGAACATGCTCTCGGCTGACAAGTTGCACACGTCCCATTTCAGACAAAATGTCCTCAACCGTCCGCAATGCCTGCTTATAGGTGGTGTCCTCTTTCTGGTAGTCCCCAAAGTCACTGCCCAGGTGTTCCACATAAAAACGGGCCTGCTCTACGGTGTTGAAACGCGCTATCAGTTCCTCCAAACGGGTTTTACGTTTGACGAGAACGAGTTTGTTTTCCGTCCGTCTTCTCATAGGCGTCTTTCCCCATTATCTCCCGCAACAAATCCGGGCTAATGTTGAGTTGACCAATTTTCTCGGCATTCGCAGCAAGCCCTTGGAAAGCCAAAGCCATCAGTTTGTCAGGTTGCATGCCCACGCTGGCGAGACTTTGAATGACACCCACTTCCACCCCCTCCAACGCCTTCATGGCCACCTTGAGTGTATAGGCGCGGGCATCCGCTTCGGCACAGGCGTTTTCCATCGCCAACATCACCAACTCCTTGCGCCTCTCCTCCAGCTTAATCTCAAACAACATCTGCTCCTCCTTTAACAAATTCTGTTTTTGCTGAGCAGCTTGCTCGGCCTCCAACAACAGCGTTTTGCGCTTTTCCTCCAGTTTGACTTCAAACAACATCTGCTCCTCCTTCAGCAAATTCTGCCTTTGCTGGACAGCTTGCTCGGCCTCCAACTGTACCTCCCGCACCTGCCGCTTTTTCTGCTCTATGCGAATTTCGGTATTGTATTCGTTCTCCTTAACTTTGCGCTCCTGCTCAATGGAAGCGTTGCGCCTTTCATATACAGCATCGTCCGCCGTTTTGAGAATTTGCTCGCGAGTCTGCGCTTCCAACGCACGGGTTGTCTCCTGCTTGGCAAGTACGGCCAACAGCGAAAGCCCCATCACCTCAAGGCCCAAGCGCTTTATTTCTTCGCTTTGGCCCAATTCCTCGAAAATGGAGCTCACCAGAGACTCCCCAACACGCAGAGCCTCATGCAGCGTCATGGAGGCAAGATGTTTTTTCGCAAGCACCTTCACGCTGTTTATCATCCGCTGAGGCAATTTTTTCGGGTCCTCGGAAAGGTGGCCTCGCTTGCCTTTCAGGTTCAGCGTGTAGTCCAACATGCAGGCCGTTTCTTTCGGGTTTATTATGCGAAATACAAGCTGCCCCTGCAAGGTGACACTCTGAAAATCCGCCGTCATCTCCTCAAAAATGAAAGGCGTGTCAATGCTGCCTATGGGAATTGCCGCAATGGAAGTGTTGGGTGCATAGCAAAAAAACGCAAGCCCCGTGCCCTCCGCTATGAGTTTGCCTTTCGTGTAGCGGAGGACATACTCGCTGGGCTGAAACTTGAAGTATTTGAGTCCAAACATACAAAATATTCCTTTCCTGAATGATAAACCAAGCACCACAATAACACTTCAATTCTAAACACACGCCATTGCTAATTTCGGCTTTTATATTCCAAGATGGAGCTTTGATATTGTTTTTGCTACGCTACCGCTTTCATCCTTTTTTCAAAAAACCGTTCACAAGGAAATCCGCCATGACTCGTTTGCGCGTTTATACGCTTGCTCCAAAGAGAATATCGGCAACTTGCGCGCTATGGGCGTTGCTGTCCACCTCCCCCACCTTCCTCTCCCTGGACAGTGGCCTCGCCCAAGCAGCACAACCAACCCAAAAAAGCCTGCGCGCCTTCGCCTCAGAAGAAGAGTTGAATGCCTGGCTGCAAACAAAAAAGAGCCTTTTCGAAAAAAATCGAGCTGACGTTGAGGCCCATTCTGCAAAAAATATGGCGCTTCCTTCTGTCGTTTATGCCCCCGCACCCGTGCAAGACAGTCTGCCACAAAACGAATCTGTTACCAACAACCAGACAGCTGGCGTGGATGAAGGCGGTATCGTCAAAGTCCATAAAAATCACTTGGTCATTTTGCGCCGGGGACGCTTGTTCACCGTGCGCATCACCAACAATACCTTGCAGCCTGTCGACATGCAGGACGCTTTCGCGCCAGGCTCCAGCGGCCATGCCTGGTATGACGAAATGCTGGTTTCTGATAATACCGTCGTGGTCATCGGCTATAGCTATGACAAGGGCGGTACGGAAGTCATCCTGTTCGGCATCGATGATGGTGGACACCTCTCCTATTATGATACTTATGTCCTGCGCTCTAATGACTATTATTCCTCGCGCAACTATGCCAGCCGCCTCATCGGCAATACCCTCGTCTTCTATGCCCCACTCCACCTTCACTTCTATCGCAACCCCCTGGACTGCTTCCCCGCCACCCTCCTCTGGCAAAAAAATGAAAAAGCCAGCTTCAAACCCATTGCGCCCGCTACCCGAATTTATCGCACGACGGATGACCTTGACCCAACACAAGACAACATCACCCTGCATACGGTTATGGCTTGTGAAATTTCCAAAAACAAACTGGACTGCTCGGCCTCGGCGGTGCTGGGCCCTTCTGGCCGCGAATTTTATGTCGCTAAGGATGCGGTCTATGTCTGGAGCGCGCCTTCTCAACATTATTATGGAAAACCCGCCGAGCAAATGCCCGTCGCTGCCTCGGTCTTTCGCCTGCCTTTGAATACGCAAGAAGCACCTACAGCTTTGAAAACCTATGGCAGCCCCATTGACCAATTCTCCTTCTTGGAAAGCACGGACGGCTATCTCCATGTGCTGCTTCGCGCAGAAGGCCCCGCACCCTCCATGTGGGCATCCGAACAGGGCAGCCATGAGCTCGCCCTGTTGCGAATTCCCTTGCGTGACTTTGGCGACGGTTCAACCTCCGCCCCACCGGAACATTATTTCCCACTCCCCTCACCCAAAGGCGGAAGCAGCCTTCAAAACCGCTATATCGGCGATTATCTCGTCTATGGCGCAGGACAAACCTGGTTGCAAACACAGGAAAAAGTGTCCGGCCTGGCCTATCTCCTGAAATGGGACAACCCCGGCCAAGTCGAGAGCATCACCCCGCCGCACCGCGTTGACCGTATTGAGGCCCTGGGAAAAGCACCACTCCTGGTAGGCGGAAATGAAGGGCATTTGTATTTCAGCGTTCTTGACTTTCGGACCACCACCCCTCCCCCCCCGCAGAAAAACAAAATACCCCCTCCTGCCGAAACAAAACAAACATTGAAACAACT
>WQTM01000219.1 GCA_009786315.1 Pseudomonadota bacterium
TTTGGGCGAGCAAAAAGTTCCCCGCCGGAGGCAAAATGCCCGGAGGGAAAAAAAGCTCGGGCCGCAGGCCCAGGAAAAAACAACGCCCGGAGGGCGAAAAGAACTCTTTCCAAAAAGGGCCCGGGCCGCAGGCCCAAAGAAAACAACGCCCGAAGGGCGAAGAGAAACATTTCAAAAAAAAGCCCGGGCCGCAGGCCCAAAAAAACCTTGTCATCTAAGAAAAGAAAACTTAATCCCCCCCTATGAAACTTGAAGGAACACTGCTTGTTGTAAAGAACATCGACGTGTCACGCCGTTTTTATCAAGAGGTGCTGTTCAGGACAGCCATATTGGATTTGGGTGTATATGTTGTTTTTGAGGGAGGTTTTTGTCTTTTGACAGAAGGGCAATGGAAGGAGTTTCTGGACAACAAGCCCGTTCAGCACAGCTATGGCAATAACGTCTGCCAGCTGAGTTTTGAAGAGGATGATTTGGATGCCTTCATGGCGCATTTCCAGAAATTTCCTGACATAAAAATGTTAACCCCTCTCAAGGAATACGCTTGGGGGCAAAGGTCCATCCGTTTTTATGATCCAGATGGACATATTATTGAGATAGGTGAGAGCATGAAGGTGGTGGTGAAACGCTTCCTGCGCTCCGGCCTGTCGATTGAAGAAGCCATGCAAAAATCCATGTTTCCGCGCGAATTCGTGGAGATGTGCGCCCAAGAATTGACCGAAGGTGGCAAAGAGATTTGAGTTGTTGCTCTGCCCCCCGTCTTCCATGAAAGAAGGCGAGGGGAGACACGCCAGTCTCGGGCGCTCAAGTATTTTGGGACTGTTTTATTTGCGCATAGAGTGCGTCTGGCGCCAAGTCAACCTCCCCCGGCCACGCCACCGCGCCGTATTCGACGAAGACTTGGCCAAACAACACCGGGTCAGCCAGAGCAGCGAACACACCCGCATTGGGCGCATGTATTTGAGTTGAGAGCTCGACGGTGCCTTGCGTACCATCAACGAAGCATATGTGCAGTTTGAAAGACGGCAACGCCTGTACGGAGGCAACACGCCAAGGCATACGCGGCTGAATGGCTGGCGTCAAAACAGCGGTTGGATTTTTTTGGGGCGTTGATTGTGCTCGCATCGCTGCCAATTCTCCATCAGCTCAACTCGGTGTTCTTGCGCCCATTCAAGCATAAGCGCCAGGGCGCGGCGCGGCATATTGCCCTCCATAACCCCCAACGTGCCTATTTCAATCAACACTTCGTGTTATGCGGGCACACTCCTGGCACAAAACCGCAATGGGGGGGGCGGGTTGTTGTCAAGAATTGTGGGCTAATGTATTCTGGGGCAACCCTTGGGTTGAAGTTGAGGTAACCATGAAAAAGCCCCTCTTTGTTGCTGTGCTGGTGCTCGCCCTATCCCTTGAAGCGAAGGCAAATGAAGCTCCTGTCCCCTATAAAACTTTGCTGGCCCATATCGCCAGTGAGCAGTTGCGGTTGCAAGCGCTCTACCAACAACCTCGTGCCGACAAAGCGGCAATCATTGCAAAGGCCCGGCAATATATATTGCAACGCCTTGTCTTGGATGTTTTTCCGGCTTGGTATGGCACTCCCTGGGCGTTTTATGGGACCAGTGCAACGCCCAAGCAGGGCGCGGTGGCCTGCGGCTATTTTGTGTTTGGCGTCTTGAGAGACGTCGGCTTCAAACTGCCACGCGCAAAACTGGCCCAACTCCCTTCAGAAACCGCCATCCAACACCTCGTGTCGCCCAAGCAACTCAAACGCTTCAGCAAAGCCAGCCTCGAGCAAATAGGGGAGCACCTCTCCAAACATGGGCATGGCCTATATTTGGCGGGGTTGGATTCACATATAGGCTTTGTGGTTTATGACGAGAAGGGCGCCCGCTTCGTCCATTCGTCCTATTATAACCCACCGCTGGCGGTGGTTTCTGAGCCTTTGGAAGGCCCCAACCCGTTTTATGACTCCAAATACCGAGTCATCGCTCCATTGTTGGACGACACCATGTTGCAACGCTGGTTGAGTGGCGAAGCGTTTGTTTTGACGCGCACCCCCCACTGAGAAGTTGCTCCAAACTCACCACAACAAACAACGTTTTTCTTGAGCCTGCACCCCCGCCCGCTCCCATGCCACACCTGTGCCCAATACCCTGGCACACCAGGAGCAATACCGCCAGGCCATGCGTCGGGCGGGCGTCCAGCCACACCTGAAAAAAAGAAATTAACCTGGGGGCAGGTTCCGTTGGCGTGGTTGAAGGGCAAGGTTTGAAAAGTTGGGAACAGGCCCTAACAATATAACCCACCGTGCCCGTCAACCCTTTGGCTTTTTCTATTGGGTTTAACGGGGACGGATGGGCACCGCTTCTGAAGCAACCCACCTATTTCATCGGCGGTTGCATGGGCAAACCCAACACGGCGGAAAGGGTCTGTTTGAGCATCTCCTCCTGCCTGAGCTTCATCATCAAATTAAAATAACCCCCTATCTCCGTAATGTTCAACGGCGCAGGGATGCGAGAGGGTTTGATGTCGCTTTCCATGGCAATTCTGCGAAGGATGGTTTTCTTTATTTCCAGCATTTCTGGAGAGAGTTCTTGCTCCAGCAGTTTTGCTGTTATTTCCGACAAAAAATTGTCGACCACCCCATTGTTTCCAAGAGCATTCCCTGTGTCACTATCGTCTTCCATGTCATGTGTCCTTGTGTTGTTGGCAATGTTTGTTCAATATAACCAGCGCACCCAAACCTCAGACGGTTGTGGTTTTGGGAGCTTCCCCCTCCTTGGGAGCTTCTCCCTCTTTCTTGGGAGTTTCCCCCTCTTTTTTGGGAGCTTCTCCCTCTTTCTTGGGAGTCTCAGGGGGCTTATAGACACCTTTGTCTATTTTGTATTTGTCCAAATAAGTTGAGATGGTGTTCTCGGCTATTTTGTTGCTGGCATCCAAGACTTCTTTTCTTCCGGCAGCAGCGCTCTTGGTCGCTTCATTCAAAACGTCTTTGAGCTGATCCAACCCTGTTATGTTCTGGAAGGCAGGCGTCTGTTTGCTGACCAAAGCAGAGATGAGGTCCGTCACACTTTGAGGCGTCGGCTGTGTTGCGCCTTGCAAATTCAACGCGGAAATGTCGCTGGCTGTTTTTCCATCGAGATAGTCCTGGTTATTGAGATAGCCGCTGTCAACCTCCCATTTGTCAATAGGTGAATCTTTCCAATTCCAGAAGCGCGTAATGTCTATCAATTCGCTGACATTGGTTTCACCCAACACCGCCTCCCCAATCATCCCATCGGTGGGCAATGAAACGGTTGTGCAAGGCACTCGAAAGGAATTGGTGTGATAGCGATAGAGGGACTCCTGCACTTCTGCCGCTGTCTTTCCAAGTTTTTCTGCCAGACTTCTGGGATAGGTGAACGGCAACAAAATGCAGTTGCCATAGAAGCCAAGCAATTTCTTGACATTCACACAATTCAACAACGGAATGTCCACCACATTCTGGTTGTTTTCACCTTCTTCGGCCCCCCCTTCCTTGACAAGGTTGTCAAAATTCATGTCAATGGTATATTGCTCAAGCATCATCGCACGCTCGTCTTCGCTGAGCGAGCCCCAAACCACCTGTGAATAGCGCAGAGTGTTGGAAGCCACGTGCTGCATGACACCTTCCATCGACTGCAATTCAGAATAGCGCAAAGTGGGCATATCGTCCCGAATGCTGATGCTAACCGACGAAGAAGAAAGCGTGCTGCTGGAGGGCATCGCTCCCAATTGTCTGCCTGACAATGTGAGGTTGATGTTTGAAAGGGTCGGCAATCCCTCGTTCATGATCTCTTTGGGAGAAAGATAGATGTTGGGGGTGAGATAGCCTTCCGGCAACTGAGAACGATAGAGCTCTATGAGTTGTTTCATTTGAGCATTTTGTTCTCGCGCTTGAATGCTTAAACTGTTCGGTTGAACAGGCATTTTCGACAATCTGTCGCAATATTGTTCATATTTCTTGAGTTCAGCTTCTACCAGGGGGTTTTGATAGAGATTATAGTCCAGCCCTTCGCATGAATATTTGAGTGTTATATAGGAAAAATCATCATCATTGATGCCGCCAGGCACCATAAATGTGCAGTTAACCACTGTTATTTTGTTGATTTTTCCGTTTCGTATGTCGCGAATGGCCTGCTTCACTTCTTGTGCCGTTGTATAGGTTTTGTTCAATTCTCCGCGCACATAGTGGATGGTGCCCGCAATGGTGCCTTTTCTGTTTTTCAGAGTCAGAGAAACCGTCACATCATCAAAAGACATCAAATTGCAATGAAATGTCAACGTCAGTGTTCTCGTGCCAGTACGTATGGGTTCCATGTTCCAATTCGGATAGGACGCATATCTCTTGATGAGGTTGAGTCCTGTTCTATATTTGAACGGCACAGCAGCAAGCAAGGTGTCAATGTATTTCAAAAATACGCTATAACGTTTGAGAAACCTGTCTCTGTTGAAACTGCTCAGATATGAATCGCTTGGAGAATAGTCCTGGCCTTTGGGGAGAAAACGAATGAGTTTCAACGGCACAAACAACACCAAATCTATCCCATCAACGCAGGTTTCGAGGCGATAGCGGCGCATGACTTCCCAATATTGAATGGTCATCGCATGTGAATGGTTGTGGTTGGCGATGATTTTGGTGGCCACCGAGTCGCGCTCCTCACTGGTGGCAACGCGTACACTCATCCGTTTGGATTTGGATATTTTGTCTGCTGCGCTTCTAATGTAGTGCTGGAACGACTGAGCGGCAGAAGAGGCCTCTCTTTGTGTATTGGCCTGGCTGGCAGAGGCGGAGCCGCTCCCTGTGGCTTTGGAGCTGGAGCTGGCATAGCCACCGGCCAACCCAACTGTCAAAAACGCTGCTGCAGCTCCGACAACCCCGCCCTTGGCTTGTGTATAGGCTTCATAGTCATAGGCAGAATTTCCCAAAGACATTTGGTCAACAGCATAGTTGAAAGCGGCCGTTGTATTGTCTTTTTGAGACAATGAATAGTTTTCATGAACAATGTCTGTTCCCTCTGCATTGTCCATCACCGTATAGGACTCTGTGCTTTCTCTCACCACAAGCCGCTGCTCCTCCCCAGGCGCCAACACCAGAGAATAGAGCAGAGAGCCCAATGCAAAACCATCCGGCACCCATGCTTGATGCATGTTGAGAGAATAACCAATTCCCAGGGAAGTCATTTGGGGATAGTTGTCTGGGTCTTTATACATCTTCTCTTTGAAATCCATCACATCCACGGGCCTCGTCAGCGTTTTGCGCGCCCTGTTCCTGTCTGCATGTGGATATATTTCCGGCTCGACCAGACGTTGCAACATGCCATAGCTGAAAACTTGAGAAGGCGCTGTGTCCGTCGAGAGATGTATGGCTTCATCGTCATTGCCCATCAACTTCACACTTGGAAGGGTTTTTTTCAAATCCGTCCTATAGCCCTTGAATATCTCTTCTGTGAGGACAAAATCACCCAATTCCGCTTCCAACGACTGACTTTCTCGAATGTTTCTCAAAATCTGTTCCAAGTCGTTGGTTGTTTTGTCAAAAGCGACAACTTTTGCTTTTATTTCTTGATATTGTCTCTCTTGAAGCCTGATTTCCTCTTGGAGCTCGGGGGCTTGTGTTTCCAAGTCCTCCTTTTCCCTCTTCATGGCCCTTTTTTCGTCGTCTGTATAGGCGCTATAGTTGTCCGCCAATTCGGCCGTCAGCCAATCCAAATGCTCCAGTTTGGATTTGGTTGTTTTGATGAATTCCAATATGGCGTCAAGTCGGTCATAATCATTCAAAATCTCCTGTTCTTTCACCGCATGAATGATGTCAGAGGCGTTTCGAATGAATTTTTGTTTGAAGGCGCCTTCTGAAACCGTCAGGACAACACCTTCTTGCAAGTTGTAGCCGTCGGGCAAAATAATACGGAAACATCCATCGCTATCGGTATAGCTGGAAGGGTTGCTCCCAGCTTCGGTTTTGTCTGAAGAGGGGCTGGAAATGCCGCTGATTTCCACCAAGGCATCCGGAAAACAAAGCTTTTGAGAATCCTTTTCACCTGACTTTCTGATATAAACACGGCCGCTGATGGCATGGGGCAACGGAAGGGTCAACCCCAAATCCTTCAAAAAGTCCAAACCCTCTCGAATGATTTTGCCGCTGGATTTGAGGCCGGTGTCGCTTCTGAAAAGAAAAGTCGGCTCCTTCTCGTCTGTTTCAATGCCCAAGTCGAAAGTGTGTTTGGATTGATTCAGAATGGCTTTAATTTCTGCTTCAGACAAGGCACCCTGTCTGTTTCTGATTTCGGAAACAATCAAGTCGTCAAATTTGTTTTGGTTGATGGAAAAACCCGTGAGGTCCGCTGCTTTTTGAACCAGCTCAGCAAGTGTTGTTGCCTCAACCAAAGAAAGAAGCCCGGATTGAAGCTCACTGAGTCGCTCCATGATGGGATAGGCTTTCTCAAAGTCAAGTTTCGCCAAATCTGCCGCATGGCGCACTCCGGTTTGCACCAACAAACAAGCCGTGTCCGGCGTCACGCCATCCACCCGCCACAAGTCTGCCTGCTTCAACCATGAGTTGATGAGCAAAACATCCTTGCCCAAAGCTTGAGACAAATCATCTCTTTGTTGCTGGGTTTTTCCATTCATCAACAGGCCAGAAACATCATATATGGCAAGTGTTTTGAGTTTTTCGAAGTCCTCTTCGCTCATCCACCGAATCCGCAAAAGCGAGTCTTTGTCACCCACATTGTCGGGTTGGGGCTGACCCCATGAGCTCATCTCTATTTTCACAACACAGCCGGTTGTTTTGTTTCCATTCGCGGCGCTTGCCGTAATAAGCACCGTGCTGCCCCATATGGCGGTGGGGAGAACGGAAACCACACCTGCGCTGTTGACTGTCGCAGCAGCAGGGTTTGCGGAATTCCATATGACACCCTTGTCTGTGGCATTCGGAGGCTCAACAACGGCCGTCAATATTTCTGTTTTCCCCTGCGCTATTGTCGTTTCAGACTTGTTCAGTGTTATTTTGGAAACAGGAATAACATCCATCACCCAACCTTTTCCCGTGGCAATGCTCGTGTCACATTCGTATAGGCCGGGATTGCCGTCAATATATAAACAGCATGGCGAATACATGTATTTTTTTGGATCGGCGCGCAAGGAGGTGAAAAACTTGTTCAGCGCCTCGGCGTCCATATTATTTTCACTGCAATTCAAATCCGTCAGCGCAGTGTTTTTGCTCACATCCAAACTTGTCAATTGATTTGACTGGCAACGCAAGTCTGTCAGCGAAGTGTTTTTGCTCACATCCAAATCTCTCAATTGATTTGATTGGCACTGAAAAATTGACAATGCAGTGTTTGAGGCCACATCCAAGCTTGTCAACTGATTCGAGCCGCAAGCAAAGTTTCTCAGCGCGGTGTTTTGACTCAAGTCTAACTTCTTTAATTGATTCTCCACACAATACAAACCTGTCAACGCGGTATTTTTACTTAAGTCCAAACTTGTCAATTGGTTTTGGTAGCAATTCAAATCTATCAGCGCAGTGTTTTGGCTCAGGTCCAAACTTGTCAATTGGTTTTGGTTGCAACACAAAACTGTCAATGCAGTGTTTTGGCTCAGGTCCAAACTTGTCAATTGGTTTTCGTAGCAAGACAAATCTATCAGCGCAGCGTTCTTGCTCAGGTCCAAACTTGTCAATTGGTTGTGGTTGCAATACAACCTTGTCAACGCAGCGTTCTTGCTCAGGCCCAAACTTGTCAATTGGTTTTCGTAGCAATCCAACCTTGTCAACGCAGTGTTTTGGCTCAGGTCCAAACTTTTCAATTGGTTTTGGTAGCAATTCAAATCTATCAGCGCAGTGTTTTTGCTCAGGTCCAAACTTGTCAATTGGTTTTGGTAGCAATGCAACTTTGTCAACGCAGTGTTCTTGCTTAAATCCAAGCTTGCCAATGAATTATTATCGCAATACAAACCTGTCAACGCAATGTTTTTGCTCAAATCCAAGCTTGCCAGTGGATTATTGCCGCAGTACAAAATTGTCAGAGCAGTGTTTTTGCTCAAATCCAAACTTATCAATGAATTCCCAAAACAAAGTAATTCCAGCAACGATATATTTTTGCTCACATCTAATTTTGCAAGCCCATTATAGCAACATGTTAATTTTTTTAGAGCAGTGCTTTTGCTCAAATCAAAGCTTGTCAATGAATTGTTGCCACAATCCAACTCTATCAAGTCGGAATTCTGGCCAGCGTCCAAGCTGGTTAGTTGGTTGTTTGTACAACGCAGATGAGTGATTGCGCCACTTAGGGTGATGGTATGCGTCCCAGAAGCAGCATAGTTATGCGTGCATGTTTTCAAACTGCTGGCTGACAAAGCATATGTTTCTTGTTTGTCACCCCAGTCTATCGTTGCCGTTCCACTGCCTTGCAACTGAAGAGACACGCTCGTTTTGGCTGTTTTCAGTGTTATCATTGCTTCTCCCCGGTTTTTTGCCGTTGTGTTGGTTTGGAGTGTTGGGTTCCATTTTTATGTTTCAAAATTTCTGAAATTGGCTTCATTCAGGAGGAGGAATCTGCAGCTTGTCGCACCTCTTGTCTTGGCATTCAGCGAACAAACACACATTTTTGTTGAGTTCGTTTTTTCCAAAGCAACGGCATATGGGCCCCCACGCACAATGCATCCGCCCCTCCCTCAAAGAGAAAACTCCGAGGGAGGGGCGCTTCTGAAAAATACAGAAAATATAGTCAAATAGAATGCACTTCGCGGACACGCTCCCACTCGTGGGCGTGCCCAACAACATCAACGCCTGCTGAGCGTTCGGCGACGAAGCTTGGCAAACAACACCAGTGCAAGCACAAAACCCAATCCGACGAGTGACGCGCTTCCTGCGGACACACAACCGGAGCTCGGCGCTTTCTTCACCTCCTCAGGCTGAGCAACTTCAGTGTTGTTTCCCGGCTCCTTCGGCTCCTCTTCGCCCGAGGTGAGCGTGGCCAAATGTTGCTTATAGGCGTTGCCTTCATCCGTCGGGGCATAGTCGTTGCCGGTATAGAGGGCATAGGGCGTGTTGTTTGCGTTGGACTGGTCCCACCAAGCCCACGGCAAATAGCCTATCCCAGCTGAATCGGCCCACACCATCGCCACGGTGAAATAGCCAACATCCCCAGGCTCATGGCCAAACTCCGTCATTATCACCGGCACGCCGGCAGCAACCGAGGCAATCTCATTGTTCCAACAGTTGGCGTTGGAGCAACCTTGCCCCTTGTAGTTGTGCCAGGAAGCAACCAGCTGCGCATCGTCTGGCTTGTGGGCCAACCACTGGGACAAGTCATTGGCATAATTCAACCCACTCAACAAAATCGGCTGCGTTGCACCCGCAGCTCGCACCGCCGCCACCAAATCCGCCATCCCCGTCACCGTGTAGGGTGGTTCGTTCGAGCAGGCACCTTCAATTCCGTTGGGCATCTCACAACCACCGTTTTTCCAACAATCCCAACTCAACGTGCGCTGCCCGCATGAGCATGGCTCGTTGAACAACTCAAACATCACCGACGGGTCATCCTTGTAGGCGCTTGCCACAGAGGACCAGAATGCCGCCGACTGCTCATCCGCCATGGGCCTTTGCCCACCTTCCGCCCGAGTGCCCTGCGGCGCCGTCCAATGCAGGTCCAAAATTACCACCATGCCAGCCGCGTGGGCTGCGTCTGTCCACAACTTCACTTGCGCGCGGTAGCTCGCCATCGTCCAACCGGCCGTTGGAGCACCGTCCTCGCCCAACCAACAATCCTGGTTCAACGGTATCCGCGCCACGTCCATGCCCCAACTGGCGGCCGTGCTCATGGAGGCAGGAGGCAAAGTGGCAACCCAACCCTGCACACATGAATATTCTAAGCCCGGCCAATTCGCGCCGTGCGGCGTCCACACTCTGCCCGTTCGAGCATCCACCAGGCGATTGCCCGACACCTTCGGTTGGACCGGTCCCGTTGCCGCCGTCCAAGCGGCTTTGGACTCAACGGGAATGCTCATGCTGAGCATCCATGCAACAACGAGCAAAGCGACTCGCCTCTGCCCAACAAACAAACTCAATGTATGCTTCGCTTCCATGGGAGTCCTTCCTTTTTGGCGCGCTGCCACCCTTCGTGCGTGCCACGTCTGCCCACACACAGCGGCGGAGTTTTCAAAAATACGCACAAAAATTCTCTGTTTGGGGCGAACAGACGCCCACTTCTTTGAGTTCGTTTTTTCACAAGTGCACTTCCAAAAAGCTTTATTTGGAAATGCGGCAAGCTTGCGCGCGGACCCCGCTTGGGGTGTCCGCAAACCGGGCGCGAAACAGGCGGTTGAAATGGGAAATATCGGAAAAACCAACCTGCATGGCGATGTCTAGGACGGAGCGCCCCCTCTGAGTGGCTGCTGTCAGCTCCGCAAATGCCTTTTGCAGGCGCATTTCATTCACCATGGCGGTATAGGAGTGGCCCGAAAATTTCATCAGGCGCTGCAAATAGCGCGCGGAAATTCCCTGCTCCTGCGCCACCTTCTCCACTGTGAGTTGCGGATCGCCAAAGTGCGCGGAAATGTAGTCAATGGCCATCCGAAGGCGTGCGTCCACAACAGCGTTGAGCTCGCTTTCACCCACGGCGCCACACCAGGAAACAGCCACGGCGACCAAGTCATAAATATGCCGCTGGCTGACTTCACGCAGCGCCGTCGAGACACCAAAAGCGTCGGTGGAAGCCAGCTTGCTTTTTTCCAACAAACGCACATAGGACTTCAACAAACCCAGCGCTTCGCATGGGGCGCCCAAACGCTGCATGGCCAAATTGTCGGGGCGCACACTGCGGCTCTCAAACTCCGCCCGAGGCACCATTATGCCAAGCCCACCAAAGCCATTTGGCGAGCCAAAACAACAGGGTTTGGCACCATCTATCAATATCGCCTCGCCCCGGCGAAGTTGAACCTGACGCCCGCCTTGCTCATAGTGAACGCCGCCTATTTCAGGGTTTGTGAGTTGGAAAGCATCCTCTTCGCCTTTAATGTGCTCAGAGGTGCGAACAAATGTGCCGGCACTAAAGCGACCATTCACCACGCCCGGCAAACCAAGGAGAAAATGGAACGATATGCTGAAGGGTATGGCGTTGAAGGGCTTGAAATCCACCTTCATCATACGGTGCATGTATTCTTCGCGCCATTGCTCGAACGAGTTACAACACAACATCTTCACGAATTCCCTCCTGCGTTGCCCTCCCCCTGTATGTCATGGTGTTCATATGAATTGCGACACGAAAATGCTGTTTTCAGACGCTCCTTCCCCGAGGCGAGTCTTGTGGCTTGGAGAAGGAACAAACAATGGCCTATGCTCAGAGGTTGTGGGCGAAATTGGGCGCCGTTGCGCTTCACTTCGTTCGCTATGCTCTGCTTCTGGGCGAAAGCTATATGTGCAGCGGCGTGCCTAAAGTCGCTTCGGCCGCCTCTTTCATAATTTCAGACAGCGTCGGGTGCGCATGCATGGTGCGCGCAATGTCCTCCGTGGTGCTCTCCAAACGCAGCGCCACGCAGGCCTCCGCCAACAACTCCGTCGCGTGCGGCCCCACCAAATGCACCCCCAATACCTCGTCATATTTCTTGTCCGCAACCACCTTCACCAAACCTATCCCCTGGTTGGAAATGCTGGCCTTCGTAATCGCCGAAAAGGGGAATGTGCCCACCTTCACCTCATGGCCCTTCTCCCTCGCCTTCTTCTCCGTCAGTCCCACCGAGGCAACCTCAGGAAAACAATAGGTGGCACTGGGTATCCTGTCATAGCGTATGGGCTCCGCCTTCCCGCCGGCCAGGTGCTCCACCGCAAGCAATCCCTGCGCAGAGGCCACATGCGCCAACATCGGCGTCGGACAAATGTCCCCAATGGCATAGAGGTTGGGTTCCACTGTGCGTTGGTAAATGTCCACTGGTATAAAACCCTTCGCGTCCAACTCTATGGCCGTGTTCTCCAACCCTATCCCAAATGTCAGGGGCGCCCGCCCTACTGCGGACAACAAATAGTCCGCCTCCCATGTCTTCTCCTCCTCTCCACGCTTGGCCACCACCTTCACACCACCCTCCTTCACCTCCACTCCCTCCAACGCAAACCCCAGGGCCAACTCCATCTTCTGCCTCAATAAATGCTTCTCCAACTCCTTCGCAATGTCCTCGTCTTCCATGGGCAATAGGTGCGGCATGTATTCCACCAACGTCACTTGCGCGCCCAGTCGGTTGAATATGGACGCAAACTCCGTCCCTACGGCACCACCTCCCAATACAATGAGGCTCTTGGGTAGCTGCGCCATCTGCAATATGGCGTCTGAGTTCAACACCCGACGCCCGTCCACCACCACATTCGGCAGAGAGCGCGGAATGGAGCCTGTCGCCAATATCATATGCTTGGCTTGCAATAGCTGCTTCGCCCCCTCCCTGGCCACCTCCACCTGGCCCTTCCCCAAAAGACGCCCGTGCCCCTCCAACACCTTCACCTTGTTCTTCTTCATGAGGTAGCCAATGCCCAACGCTCCCTTGTTCACCACTTTGGCTTTGTGCGCCTGGGCCGCTGCCCAATTAATGCGCGGCTTCTCCAACTCTATGCCAAATGTCCCCGCCTCGAGGACGTGCGTATAGAGTTCCGCTGTCCACAACAGGGACTTGGTGGGAATACACCCCCGGTGCAAACAAGTGCCCCCCAACTGGCTGTCCTTCTCCACAAGGGCCACCTTCAAACCCATCTGCCCTGCACGAATGGCCGCAACATAACCACCGGGGCCACTGCCAATAATGACTAAGTCGAATGTTTCAGCCATAGCACACCTCGAAGCATAAGCATTTCTCGGAGTGATAGCACCCTGGCGCTATAGCGCAAGCCCTGTGAGGCCATTGTGCCCAAAGAAGGTTGCTTTCACACCCTCAACCTTCTGGTGGGAGAATGGCTTTCATGCGTGCACTTATTTTCGGAGACGGAAATAACCCAATACGCGAGAGTTTCTTGGACGAAGCGCACCCTGGTGCTATAGCGCAAATTCTATGAGGCCGTGGAGGAGGGGCCGTGGCTCTCGCTCTTTCACCAGGAGAATGGTTTGTATGGATGTACTTATACTCGGAGGCGGAATCATCGGTTTGTCTATTGCCCATCGGCTTGCCCGTATGGGAAAATCCTGTACCCTCATCGACGCGGCCACCCCCGGACAAGAAGCCTCCGCCTCCTCCGGAGGAATGATAGCCCCCCAAATGGAAGCCCACCACCCAGGCCCCCTCTTGGAATTGGGACTTGCAAGCCGTAAACTCTGGCCCGAGTTTGCCGCCCAACTCCAACAAGACGCGCATATGCCCGTGGAGCTTCGGCGCTTCGGCTCTATCCGCGTGGCCTTGGAGCCAAACCAAGCTGAGGAGCTGAAACAAACCGCCCAGTGGCAAAAAAAACAGGGGCTCCCTCTTGAGTGGCTGGGTGTGCATGAAACTCTCGCCCTCGAGCCCGCCCTCTCCCCTCATATCCTCAACGCAATACACTTCCCCGAGGAGTTGCAGGTGGACCCCCCCGCCCTTATGCGCGCCCTCCTCGCCGCTACCCTTCAGGCCGGCGTCCATATCCAACGCAAAAAAGCTCAGGCACTTTTGGAATACCAAGGCCACACCGTGGGCGCACTCGTCGAAAATGAACGCATAGAGGCCAAACTCGTCGTCGTCGCTATGGGCGCGTGGAGCCCCCTCCTCCAGGGACTCCCCCTTCCTCCCCATGCCCTCTTCCCCTGCCGAGGACAAATGGTCGACGTTGCGCTTCCAAGGCCTTTGTTCCGCCACTTCATTATGGCCACCGGCGCCTATGCCATCCCCAGGACGGATGGACGGGTTACCCTCGGAAGTACCATGGAAAACGTGGGCTTTGACAAAAACAACACCCCCTCCGGCCTCCACCATATTTTGGGTATGGCACAAAACTATTGCCCCCAACTCGCCACGGCTAACTTCGTCCGCTGCTGGGCAGGCCTTCGCCCCGCCACTACGGACGACTTCCCCATCCTCTCCAAAACACCTCAAGGACTTATTTTGGCAACCGGACACTTTCGAAACGGCATCGCTTTGGCCCCCATAACCGCACAGCTGGTTGCAGAGCTCGTCTGCGGAAAAACACCTTCCTTTGACATAACACCTCTTTGCCACATACGCTTCGACAACACCCAAGCCTAAACCAATAACCATGGCCAGCCACAGTATACATCCCATGCAAAACATTTTGATTGTCGGCGACGACAGCGCCGTGTGCAAAATGCTCTCTGTTCTGCTGAAAGAAGAAGGCTACCACTGCACCGTTGCACAAAAAGCAGAAACCGCCTTGGAAATGCTGGCAACCACCCCCTTCACCCTCGTCATCTGCGACATTAAAATGCCTGGCAAAAATGGACCGTGGCTGCTCGAAAAAATTCAGGAATACCACGCCAATACCCCTGTCATTATGCTGACGGCCTCGGGCGAAACAAAATTGGCCATCGACTGCCTGCATACGGGCGCCTCGGACTACCTCCTAAAACCCCCCAAAATAACCGAGCTCGTTCGTGCCATTGAACGCGTTAAAGCCCAAAAAGGCGCCGAATTGGCCCAGGAGCGCTATCAGCGAAAACTGGAGGCGATGGTTGCCTCCCGTACCCGCGAATTGCAAATGGCTCTGAAAAATGTCAACCAAAGCTACCAAAACACACTCCTGGCCCTCGTTGCCGCCTTGGATGCCCGCGAACAGGAAACCTCTGAGCACTCCCTGCGCGTCGTCACTTATGCCCTGGCCATCGCACGACAATTAAAACTGAGCAGCAGAGAGCTTCAAATTATCGGCCGAGGCGCCTTGTTACATGACATCGGAAAAATCGGCGTCCCAGACGCTGTCTTGCTGAAACCAAGCGAGTTGACACCCGAAGAGTGGGAGCAAATGCGTCGCCACCCCCTCGTCGGTTACCAGATGATAAAGTCCATCCCCTTCCTCAGCGAAGCCGCAGAAATTGTCTTAAACCACCATGAGCACTATGACGGAACAGGCTACCCCAATGGACGCTCTGCTGAAGAAATTCCTGTCGGAGCTCGCATCTTCGCCATCGCCGACGCCTTGGACGCAATCACTCGCGACCGCCCCTACCGAAAGGGAACAAGCCTCCCCGCCGCCCTTAGGGAAATCGCCCACTACGCCTATAAACAGTTTGACCCCATCATCGTCGAAGCCTTCTTGTCTATTGGCGAAAACGAGTTGCTGCGCATTTGCACAGAAATCGGCAACAAACCCTTGTGGCATGAAGCCTTGACAGACCAGCTTGTGAGTGCTGATTTCCAATAAGGGTTATGGTTTTTGACACATACCATAGGGCTATGTCGGACTTGCGCCTTTCTCTGACCGATAGGTGCAACCTGCGCTGCTTCTATTGCATGCCTCGTGCGCATTATAGCTGGTTGGCAAAAACAGACGTGCTCTCTTTTGAGGAAATTTCTGCCCTCGTCTCCCTCTTCCTCTCGCTGGGCATTCGCAAACTGCGCCTCACAGGCGGAGAGCCTCTTGTGCGCAAAGGACTTGCAAAACTTGTCCACCTGCTGGCCCAAAAACCACAACTTGAAGACTTTGCCCTCACCACCAACGGCGTCGAGCTTGCCCCTCTGGCCCTGCCCCTCAAAGAAGCTGGCTTGCATCGACTCAACATCAGCCTGGACAGCTTGCAACCCAAACGCTTTGAGCAAATATCCAAACGCAACAGCCTCCACCAAGTCCTTCTGGGCATCGACGCCGCTACCCAAGCGGGCTTTCCCAAAAAATTGAAGCTGGACACCGTCGTCATCCGCGGCTTCAACGACGACGAGTTGCCCGCTTTGCTCCAATTCGCAAACGAGAGAAATGCTGAAATCCGCTTCATTGAATATATGGACGTCGCAGGTGCAGTGGACTGGTCTTCGGAGCAAGTGGTCTCACAACAAGAAATGCTGCAACGCATTGAAAACAACTTCGGCCCCACCCTCCCCCTGGAAGAAATACACACCGCCCCCGCCAAACGCTACCAACTCGCCAACGGCACCACCTTCGGCATCATCGCCTCCACCTCCTCCCCCTTTTGCGACAAATGTAACCGCGTACGCTTGAGCGCGGACGGTAAATTGTTTCCTTGCCTCTATGCCAACGAAGGCTTGGACTTGAAAAAAGAATTACGCACCAACAAAACATCCCCACAATTGCAACAACTCATCACCTCTTTCTGGAAACAACGCACAGAAAAAGGCGCAGCGCAGAGACTGCTGTCGAAAAACCGAAGAGCTTTCAAAACAGAAAAAGAGCTCCTTGAAAATCCTCACCTTGAAATGCATAAACGTGGGGGCTAAAGCCAATATTCTGTTTGAAGCTTTTTCGAGTCCAACATGCCCTCCTCCCCTATTCAAACCTCCCCTGAAGAGCAGTTGATTGAAGTTGCCCGCGCGAGTGTGGAGCTTCACTCCAAAGAAGAACTTTTGGAAAAATTGAAACGCTCCTTCTCTGAAAAAAAACCGCTGACAATTAAGGCAGGGTTTGATCCAAGCCGGCCTGACCTGCACCTGGGACATAGCTTGCTGCTCATGCGCATGCGCCGCTTTCAGCAGTTTGGCCATAAAGTCGTCTTCCTCATCGGTGACTTTACGGCGATGATTGGAGACCCTTCCGGGAAAAACTTGACGCGGCCAGCTTTGAGCCGCGACGAAGTCATGGCTAATGCGGAAACCTATAAACAACAGGTTTTCAAAATTTTGGACCCCCAAAAAACAGAAGTCCGCTTCAATTCAGAATGGTTGGACTCCCTCGGCACCGAAGGACTCGTGCGCCTGGCTTCGCATTATTCCGTCGCCAGAATGCTTGAACGCGATGACTTCAAACAACGTTTTCGCGAAGGCCGCACCATCGCCTTGCATGAATTCCTCTACCCTCTGCTTCAAGCCTATGACTCTGTGGCTTTGAAGGCCGATGTTGAATTGGGCTCTACGGACCAAATTTTTAACCTTCTCATGGGCCGCCACCTCATGCGTGACCATGGACTTGCCCCTCAAGTCGTTATGACTGGCCCCATCCTGGAAGGCACGGATGCACATGTGGAAGAGGGACAGCTTGTGGGCGACAAAATGTCCAAAAGTCTTGGAAATTATATTGGAATTGACGAGCCGCCTGAGCAAATTTTCGGAAAACTCATGTCCATTTCAGACGAGTTGATGTGGCGTTATTTCGAGTTGCTCTCCTCCAAAAGCTTTCAAGAGCTTTCTGCCCTCAAACAAACAACTCAGTCCGGAGAAAAAAACCCAAAAGACGCCAAAACAGAGCTGGCCTTTGAAATGACAAAACGCTTTCACGGCCAAGAAGCTGCACAAAAAGCGGCAGAAGACTTTGAGCGGCGTTTCTCCCGCAAAGAAATAGACGTCCAAAACTTTCCATACCGAGAGTTGCACCTTAACGGGGCCACCCAATGCTCTCTTTCTAAAATCCTCTCGCAAACACAACTGGCAGAGTCGGCTTCACAAGCACGTAGGCTTTTGGAGCAAGGCGGTGTACGCGTCAACCAAAACAAAGTCAGCGACACCAAAGCAGAATTGGAAGCGGGCGAATACCTCCTCCAAGTGGGTAAACTCAAAGGCCTCCGCCTTAAATTGCTGCCCTAGGGGCTGTCCCTAGTCCTGCACATATCCAGCCGCGCGGAAGTAGTTTTGGCATTCGTTGAAAGAAACCGTATCGACAAGTCTACCGGTTTCATTCCAAAGTGCGTCGACTGTGCGCATAGCAGCCTTTCTGAGCATTGCCTTGAGTTTTGAAAGCAACTTTTTAAGTCCGGCGAATAGGGAGGCAAATAGCGGATGGTTGCACCGGCTGCCTCAATGGCCTCCTTCTCGCCTGCTGCTTTATGGTTTGAGAGGTTGTCGGCCTTCCAGTGCCCGTGAGGTGAATAAGTGCGCATATAAAGCCTCCATCGCCATGCGCTCTCCTTATTATGTAAATCAAAACAACTCTAAGGCTCGCGTGTATGCTCCCTCTCCCCAAAAACAATCCCCTCTAAAACCAAACCATGAGGAGGCGCCGTTGGGCCCGCTGCACAGCGGTTCCTCTGTACAAGCGCCTGCGCTATCCACTCCGGCGGACGACGGCCCTTGCCAACCTCCACGAGACTTCCCACCATACTCCGTACCATGTGCTTCAAAAATGCCGTCCCTTTGAAAGTACATATAATTTCACCCCCACTCTCTCCCTCTATGCAGGAAACATCCAACCTGCGAACGGCATGGCGCGCCGTACAGTCCGAGGCACGAAAAGACGAAAAATCATGGCTGCCCAACAAAAACGCGGCCCCCTCCTGCATCGCCTCCACATTCAACGGCTTGAAAATTTGCCAGTGGGTGAGACGTCGCAAAGGAGAACGACAGGGACGGTTGGAAATATAATAGGCGTAGTGTTTGCTCTTGGACATGTGGCGGGGGTGAAAGTCGTCAGCCACAATACAAGCCTCCACAACGGCAATGTCTCGAGGCAATCGCGCATTCACACCTTTCATGAAAGCACGAAGGGGCAATTCCCTCGTTGTATCAAACACTGCCACTTGCCTCCGGGCGTGTACACCCGCATCCGTCCTCCCCGCCACCCAAAGCAACACCGGCGCCCCCAACAGCTCCCTCAGCGCCGTTTGCACACAGGTTTGAATGCTGAGCCCGCTGGCTTGCTTCTGCCAACCAACATAATTCGTTCCTTCATATTCCAGGTATAGTTGGATGCGTGCCATGCGTCAGCGGTATTTTGCCCAATCCTCGACAATCCGTTTGGCCAATTCTGAAATGTCCATCCCATGCAGCTTCGCCACTTTCTCCACCTTCGCAAATACATCCGCCGAAAGTACAAAATAAATAGAAGAGCCCTCTTCTTCAAA
The DNA here is from genome assembly GCA_009786315.1 of Pseudomonadota bacterium. Lineage (GTDB taxonomy): Bacteria > Myxococcota > Myxococcia > Myxococcales > Myxococcaceae > WRKR01. The sequence continues at coordinate 18,918 of WQTM01000219.1, forward strand.
AGAAACAAATGGCCAGGCTTCTATTTCTCCCGTCGTCATGCGGTTTTCCGGCACCTTGAGAGCAGCCACCTGAGCAGAGGTGTTTGCCTTCAACTCATCGTCAAACAACTGTTTGAGAAAATTCGCCAAATGCGTGTTGCTGGGGTTGAATTCGTGGCGGGAGAGGAAGGTGTTGATGGCGGACTGCATCTCCCATGCACTTTGGTAACGGTTTTCACGGTTCTTCTCCAGGGCCTTCATCAATATCTCTTCAGCACCCTGAGGAATGTCGGACATGAAATAGGAGGGAGAATAAATTTTGCCGTCAATAATGGAGCGCACAACGGCAGCCTCGGAATCCCCCGTAAACAACTTAAACCCAGTCAAACATTCATAGAGTACAACCCCTAGCGAAAAAATGTCATTGCGGCCATCCAAAGTATAGCCGCAACACTGCTCTGGGCTCATGTAGCTGAGCTTGCCTTTCACCTCGCCAACATCCGTTTGAATAATTTGGTTGGAAGCCTTGGCAATTCCAAAGTCAAGAATCTTCACCGTCCCGTCAAAAGACACAAAAATGTTTTCCGGTGTAACGTCTCTGTGCACAATGTTCAAATGCACACCCTGGGCATCCGTCTTCTGGTGCGCATAATAGAGGCCTTCGCAGACGGAGCTGGCAATTTTGAGCGCATATTCCAACGGAAAACCAATCCCCCTGGCTTGCGCCTTGGCGATGATTTTTCGCATGTCGCGACCGGAAATATATTCCATCGCAATGTAGTAGGAGTCGTTGATTTTTCCCAAATCATAAATTTGGACAATGTTGGGGTGCGTCAACTGCGCCGCCAACCTCGCCTCATTTAAAAACATGCGTACAAAATTGGACTGGGAGGAAAGGTGAGGGCGAATTCGCTTGATGACAACCGTCTTCTCAAACCCTTCAAGCCCCTCTTGGCGCGCAAGGAATATTTCTGCCATTCCACCTACGGCAAGTTTATCGAGTAGAGTATATTTTCCAAACCCAACAGACATGTTGTCCCACCTAAACCATACATTCTATTGACAAAACTTTGACAAACCCAGAGAGAATTTGCAGCACGCAGCCTAGTGAACCGACGGCCAAACGCAGCACAAATTCCTATCACCATAGCTGCTGTTAATGCGAGAAACAGAAGGCCAAAACTTTTTGCCCGCAACAAAAGCCATTGGAAAAACAGCACGTTGGCGTGAATAGGGGTGCGTCCACGGCTCCTCGGTGAGCGCCAAAGCCGTGTGCGGAGCCCCCTTCAACAAATTGTCGTCCCGCGGTTGCTTGCCCTCCTCTATCTCCCGAATCTCCCTTCGAATCTCTATCAACGCCTCACAAAACCTGTCCAACTCCTCCTTGGACTCGCTCTCTGTCGGCTCCACCATCAACGTCCCCGCAACAGGAAAGGACACCGTTGGAGCATGAAAGCCATAGTCCATGAGACGCTTGGCAACATCCTCCACCTCAATACCTATGGACTTGAAACCGCGTAAGTCCAAAATACACTCGTGCGCTACCCAACCGCGTGCACCAACGAATACCACGGGGAAATGCTCACATAAACGCTTGGCAATATAGTTGGCATTCACAATGGCCACCTTCGTCGCCTGCGTCAAACCCTCCACCCCCATCAACTTTATGTAGCTCCACGGAATGAGCAGAATGCTGGCACTCCCAAAGGGGGCGGAGGCTATGGGGCCCAGGCTGCCCTTCGCACCACTGCCTTCCACTCTGCTGTCGCCACCCTCCCCTGCACCTTCCAACAACGGGTGCTTCGGCAAAAACGGAGTGAGGTGCGGCGCTACACAAATGGGGCCCGCCCCTGGCCCACCCCCCCCGTGAGGTATGGCAAAAGTTTTGTGCAAGTTGAGGTGGCAAACATCCGCGCCCAACTCGGCAGGACGACAAATGCCTACCAAGGCATTCATGTTCGCCCCGTCCATGTATACTTGTGCGCCTGCTGCGTGTACCCGTTCGCATATTTCAACAATATGGTCGTCAAATACGCCATAGGTGGAGGGGTAGGTCAGCATCAACGCTGCTATGCGGCCGGCATGCATGTTGAGTTTTTGCTGCAAGTCTTCAACGTCAATGTTTCCCTTCTCGTCGCAACGCACAACACTCGTCTGGAAACCCGCCATTGTCGCAGAGGCCGGGTTGGTTCCATGCGCGGACTCGGGAATGAGACAAATGTCGCGTTGCTGCTGGTGGTTTTCCTCCAGGTATTGGCGAATCACCATCAACCCCGCAAACTCCCCCTGCGCGCCTGAGTTGGGCATGAAGGATATGCCGGCAAACCCCGTTATGTCCTTCAACGCTTCGGACAACGCCTCCAAAAGCCGCGCATAACCTTGCCACTGCTCTCTTGGCGCGAAGGGGTGAATGTTTGCAAAAGCAGCCCAACTCAATGGCTCCATCTGGCTGGTTGCCGTCAACTTCATGGTGCATGAGCCCAAAGGAATCATCGCATCCGCCAAGGACAAGTCTCTGGTTTCCAGAGAATGTATGTAACGGAGCATTTGCGTTTCGCTGCGGCAACAGTTGAAAACAGGGTGCGTCAAAAACGGTGTCTGCCGCCTCAACGCTTCAGGTAAATAGGTTGACGGCGACTGAAACAAAGTGTCGCCCCCACCCACCCCACCGGCCCCTGCTGCAAAAATCCCCAAAACCTGCAAAACCTCCGCGCGTGTCGTCAACTCGTCCAGGGAAATTCCAATGCCCCGCGGCCCAATACGGCGAAAACAAATTTGCTGGGCTTGCGCCCGCTGCACTATAGCTTTCGCCTGCTCGTCGCTGTCACAACATACATGCAAAGTGTCAAAGAAAAAAGCGTGCTTCAAACCAAACCCCAAACGCACAAGCCCATCGGCCAAAGCCGAAGCCAATGTGTGAATGCGCTTGGCAATGGCCTTGAGTCCTTCAGGGCCATGGTAGACGGCATACATGCTGGCCATGACGGCCAACAACACTTGAGAGGTGCAAATGTTGCTGGTCGCTTTCTCGCGACGTATGTGTTGCTCCCGCGTCTGCAGGGCCATGCGCAAGGCCGGCTTGCCGTGGGCGTCTATGGAGTGCCCTATGAGGCGGCCAGGCATGTGCCTCACATGGCTTTGCCTGGTTGCAAAAAACGCAGCGTGCGGCCCACCCAAACCCATGGGTATGCCTAGGCGCTGGGAGGAGCCTATCACCACATCCGCCCCCCACTCCCCAGGGGGAGTTAGTAGGCATAACGCCAACAAGTCCGAGGCTATCGCAAGCTTTATGCCCTGCTCCCGCAAAGCAGCCGAAAAGGCGCGCATGTCTATGACGGCGCCATCCGTTGCGGGGTATTGTGTCAACAGTCCAAAAAAACCTTCCCCCAGGGGAGCTGAAAACTCGTCCCCTATCACCACCTCTATCCCTAAGGGTTTTGCACGCGTCTGTAGTACGGCAAGGGTTTGAGGGTGACATTTTTCACTTGCAAAAAAACGCCTCGCCTCACTTTTGGACACAGCTTTCAACATGGCCATCGCTTCGGCTGCTGCCGTGCCCTCATCCAAAAGAGAGGCATTGGCCACCTCCATGCCCGTCAAATCCACCACCATCGTCTGAAAATTCATGAGGGCTTCAAGACGGCCTTGGGCCAACTCCGCTTGGTAGGGCGTATAGTGGGTATACCAACATGGGTTTTCAAAAATGTTGCGCGCAATTATCCGTGGGCAATATGTCCCATAGTAGCCCATGCCAATGAGGGAGCGGCAAACTTGGTTTTGTGCCGCCATTTGAGACAACTCCTGCAACAACTCCACCTCTGTTTTCGGCGCCCCCCCAAGCCATGGGCTTTGCAACCGCAGCCCCAAGGGGACAACCTCCTCCATCAACTGCTCCAGAGAATTCACCCCCAACACTTCCAACATCTCTTGCAGTTGCTGCGGGGAAGGGCCTATGTGTCGCTCTTGAAAAAAACCTTGCATATCAACCCTCTCACCTCATTTGGGGGAGTGGAGAAAATTTTCATAGGCGCCAGCATCCATCAACGCCTCCAATTCATCCGGCCGGCTCATCTCTATCTCTATCATCCAACCTTGCTCATAGGGCTCTGTGTTGACAAGTTGAGGGTTGGCAACAAGCGCTTCATTCACCCTCAACACCTTGCCGCTGACAGGCGCAAACAACTCGCTGACGGCTTTCGTGGACTCCACAACGCCAAAAGCTTTGCCCGCCACAACCCAACTGCCAAGCTTGGGCAACTCTACATAAACAACGTCTCCGAGGGTGTCTTGCGCATGGAAAGAAATGCCTACAACAGCAAGCTTGCCGTCGGCGCGTACCCATTCGTGCTCCTGGGTATATTTGAGGTTGTCGCGAATTTGCTGAGCCATCTTTATGCACCTTTCTGCAAAAATGGGGTTTTTATAATTTGAGCTTTTGCCTTGCGCTCACGAATTTCAACATCCAGCACAGTTCCGTCCTCAGCGCAAACAGTGTCTATATAGGCCATGCCTATGGCACGCTTCACTGTCGGGCCAAAGTTTCCGCTGGTGACGGCGCCAACCTGCTTGCCCCCATGGAAAACAGCATAGCCCGTCCGCGGAATCCCCGGCTCCAACATGACAAAACCTACCCATAGCTTCTCCAACCCCCTCTCCCTCTGCTTCTCCAATGCGGCTTTCCCTATAAAAGTTTCCTTCTTCATTTTTACTATCCAATTCAGTTTCGCTTCAAAAGGCGTGTGGGCTTCATCAATGTCTTGCCCGTGGAGCGGGTATTTCATCTCCAAACGCAGAGAATCCCTCGCCCCCAGGCCACAGGGTATGAGTCCCCAGGGCTTGCCCGCCTCCAACAGGGCCCACCACAAAGCCTCCGTCTTCGGCGCTGCACAATAAAGCTCAAACCCGTCTTCGCCTGTATAGCCTGTGCGTGAAAGCGTGCAGGGAATGCCTGCGAGTTCGCCTTGGGCAAAATGGTAGCGCTTCAGTTGCCCGGCCGTTTGCCCTGAGGACAACTTGCTCGTTACACTCAATATTTCAACCGCTTTGGGCCCCTGCAAAGCCAACATGCCCGTCTGCGCACTCTGGTTCTCCGCCTCCAGGCCAAAACCCGCAGTGTGCTCCAAAACCCATGCCCAGTCCTTTGCTATGTTCCCCGCGTTGACGCATAAAACAACGCGCTGCTCGCTATGGCGGTAGACAATAACGTCATCTACAAAACCACCTGCCTCATTCAACAGCCCGGCATACATGGCCTGCCCGTCGACACACTGGGAAACGTCATTGCAAACCAAGTGGTTGACGGCTTCTATGGCCCTCTTCCCGCGGAGCTCAAACTCGCCCATGTGCGAGGCGTCAAACAACCCTGCGGCTTCACGGACGGCCGTGTGTTCTTTCAGAGAGGAAGTGTATTGTATGGGCATCGTCCAGCCGGAATAGTCCACCAGTTTGGCTCCCATTTGTCGGTGTATTTCAAATAAAGGCGTCTTTTCAGGCATTGTGGCTCCAATACGCGCTATACAAAGCGGCGCCGAATATAACGCGAGCGCATAGAGGCGCAAGCAGAACTCACAGGAGTGTTCATGCAGGTCTCCAAACTTCTTCTGGCCAAGGGCCCCCTCTTCTCCTTTGAGTTCTTCCCACCCAAAACACCCGCCGCGGAGCTTGACTTTGGGAAAGCTGTTGAAGACGTTGCTACTTTGGAGCCCGCTTTTGTCTCTGTCACCTATGGGGCAGCCGGAAGCTCTCGTGCGTCCAGCTTGTCCTGCCTGGAGTACCTTCGAAGGAAAACACGTTTGGAAATATGCGCGCACCTCGCCCTCGCCAACCACTCCCAAACAGAGCTCCTGGCTTTGGTTGACAGCATGGCCCAACTCGGTATTGAGAATATTCTCGCCCTGCGCGGAGACGCCGTCAAAACCTCTCACGACGGACTTCGTTTTGCCGCGGACCTCATCCACCTTCTCCGGAAACACCACCCCCACCTCTGTATTGGGGCCGCTTGCTACCCTGAAATACACCCCGAAGCCCCCAATGCCGAAGAAGACTTGCTCCACCTCAAACATAAGGTGGAAGCAGGGGCTGACTTTCTGGTTTCACAACTCTTTTTTGACAACCGACGCTTCTTCGCCTTTGCTCAACGGGCACGAGAGGCGGGCATTGGGGTGCCTATCGTCCCGGGGGTTTTGCCGGTGACGCGTTTGGAGCAGGCTCAGCGTATTGCCAAGCTGTGCAGCGCACAACCCCACCCCCCCCTCTTCCTCCGCCTGGAGGCCCTCAAAGACAACCCCTCTGAAATAGAAGCCCTCGGCATCGCCTTCGCCACTGCCCAATGCGCGGAGTTGCTCGCCTATGGGACTCCAGGTATCCACTTTTATACACTCAACCGCTCCTCCGCCACCCGTACCATCGTCAAAGCCCTGCGCGCAGTGCAACATTTGCCGTTTTGAGTTGTTAGACTCTTTTGGCTTTCTCCAAATTTCTCAAAACTCCAGGGTGGTGGAGGACTGCTTTTTGTAAAATTCTGCCCAAGCTTGCTTTGGGTTCGAATTCCAGTAAGTCCAGCAAATGCAAGGTGTTTTTCGATAGCTCATAGGGTTCTTTTTGCCCTTCGGGCGGGGCTTTATTTAACTGAGAATGTTTTTTTTGGGCCTGCGGCCCGGCTTTTTTCGCCCTCCGGGCGTTGTTTTTTCCTGGGCCTGCGGCCCGGCCCGCAGGCCCAAAAAAAACATTCTCAGTTAGGGGTTTTCTCCTTCGCGCATTTCCACACTGTCCCCGGGGACAATTTCACGCAGGGCCACTGTCAGCAGGCAGGCGCTGGCGTTGGGCCGCAAATCCACCACCGTACATGTGGCAACGGCATGGCGTGGCAGGCCTTTGTGTGCCACGGTGGGCTCCAACACCGTCTCCAGGCTTAGGCCGTCCTGCTGACGCATAATGTGGAAGCGGTTGCCAAGCTGCACACCGTCCTCTGTACCTTTGTCGACAAAAATGAGGGACTGCCCCCCCGCCATGCTGGCTTGCAAAGGCTCCACCGCCACCACCCACCCCTCCATGGCCTTCTCGTTTTTGCGCGTATATATGGGGCGTAGGTGGCTCTCCCCTGGAGGCCCCAGCATGTCCCCACGCAAAACCTCCGCCGTGGCCCTTACTATTTGCGCCATACCGTTGGAGCCCTCCCTGGAGTAGAGGCGCGCCGCCCCCACCACCTGCGTCATATGCCCCACCACCTTGCGCGTCTTCGGGTGCTTTATGCTGCCGTGGCTCCTCAAAATGAGAAAGGTGTCTCCCGGCTGCGCAAGGCTGTCTTCCTTTATTTTGAGGTGTACCTCATCCATGGGGGACAGCATTTCAGACTGCGTCATGGAGCTTTCTATGGTGGCCCAGCCATTGGGGGGCCCGGGCATCAGCAAAGCGTGTACGGCCACCATAATGGGAGAGGAGGTGGGTTTGGGTACCCACTTGGGCAAAAAGGCAGGGGGGGGGGCCGCTGGCTCAAAAACGGGGCTGGCGGCGCCGAGGTGGACGAGCTCCCCAGGATAAATCCAATGGGGGTTTTCAATGTGTTTGTTGCCAGCCCACAACAGGGGCCAGTGCTCCGAGCCCCCCAAATAAACTTGGGCCAAATTCCACAAAGTATCCCCCTCCACCACCTTATGCGTATGGGTTGAAGAAGCGAAAGGGGCCATGGTGTCCTGGGGATAATAAGCTGGGGTGGGCCCAGGGGCCTTTGAGGCGTCAGCGTCAGCAGACGCCTGTTCTTCCTGTTTTTCCGTGGGGGGGGGGCGGATG
>WQTM01000220.1 GCA_009786315.1 Pseudomonadota bacterium
TTTGGGCGAGCAAAAAGTTCCCCGCCGGAGGCAAAATGCCCGGAGGGAAAAAAAGCTCGGGCCGCAGGCCCAGGAAAAAACAACGCCCGGAGGACGAAGAGAAACATTTCAAAAAATGGCCCGGGCCGCATGGCCCTTAAAAACATTCTCAGTTAAATAAAACCCCGCCCCAATGGGCAAAAAGAAACATTTCAAAAAAAAGCCCGGGCCGCAGGCCCAAAAAAAACGCTGCTCAGTTGGCACGGAGCCCCCCGCCCGGAGGGCGGGCCCCCTCTATTCCTCTACCTCTTGAAGGGCCCACTCCAATGCTTCCTCCTCTACTCCCTCTGCTCCCTCAAGTCCCTCTTCTCCCGCTGCTTCTTCTCCCTCTGCTGCCCCTAGTCCCTCTGCTCCTTTTAGGAGCTCCCCTCGGCGCTGCAAGAGAAGGGGGCGGGCGCTGGCCGCCTTGCTGGCCCCCAATATGTAGGCCGCGTTGCGCCTTAGCCCCCAAAATTTGCTGCGCATGAGAGGGCTGCCCAACAACGCCGCCTTCTCCTCTCCCCCTAACCTCAAAAAACGCTCCACCGGCCAAAACGCAAAGGCCCTCGGCGCAAATGCCTCGTGCCCCACGGGAGCCTTGCGGTTATAGGGGCATACCTCCTGGCAAACGTCACAACCAAATAGCCAACCCCCTGCTTGCCTGCGCAACACCTCCGGCCAGGGGCCCCTACTTTCTATGCTATGGAAACTCAGGCAACGGCGCGCGTCCACCCGCTTGCCCTCCAATATGGCCCCCGTGGGACAAGCCTCTATGCAGGCGCGACAAGCCCCACAGCCCGCTTTCTCCTCCTCTCCATAGGCGTCGGCCTCCTCACTCAACAAAAGCGTCGCCAACAACAACCAGGAGCCTTGCCCCCGGCATATGAGGCAACCATTCTTCCCCACAAAACCCAGGCCCGCTTTGGCCGCCCATACCTTCTCCATAACCGGGCCACTGTCCACAAAGGCCCGCATGGCCATGCCAGGGTGCGCCTCCCTCAGCCGCCCCATAAGGCGCTTGAGCCAACCGCGAAACGTTTTGTGGTAGTCCCTGCTGCGCGCATAACGCGCTACCTTGCAAGTGGGCGAGGAGGGCGTGGGGTGGTAGTAGCCACACCCCAACACCACCACCGTCCGTAACCCCGGCAACAAACGCCCTATGTCCAACCGCAAAGCGGCCGTCTCCTCCAACCACGGCATTCCCTCCCCCAGGCCCTCCCCCAACCACTGCCACAAAAACGCCCCCTCCAACGGTTGCGCAGCTGCAAAACCGCACAACTCAAAACCCACCTCCTGCGCGCATGCACGCACCCACGCCGTGTCCAACAGGGCCATTCAGCGCCCACCCGCCTCTGGCCGAGAGGGACTCCACAACAACTCCTCTACACCCGCCTCGTGGTTGGCATAGCGCGCCGCCATAAACAACCAGTCCGAAAGACGGTTGAGGTAGGGCACGGCCTCCGGCGCTACCTCCTCCTGCGCCATAAGGGCCACCACCCGACGCTCCGCCCGGCGCGCTACCGCCCTCGCTACATGCAAAACCGCACCCCCCTGCCGCGTCGCTAGAGAGGGGGGGTGTCCACAAGGAGGGGGGGGCGCCCCCCGCCCCCCCGGCAAAACAAACTGCCGCAGAGGGGGTAGGGCCCTCTCAAAAACCTCCATTTCCGCCTCCATACACTCCGCCCACGCCGGCAATAGGGGCGGCAGGCGGGGGGCCGCAGGGCTGTGGGGGAGGGTGGCCAACACCGCCCCCAGGGCCATTAACTCCTCCTGTATACGCACCACCTTCTCCTCCAAAATGGCCCCCACCCCACTCGCCCTCGCTAAACCCAATAGGGTGCTTAACTCGTCTATTTCTCCATAGGCCTCTATGCGCGGGGCATGCTTGGGCAGCCGGCCTCCGCCATATAGAGAGGTTTGCCCACCGTCCCCTTTTTTCGTCGTTATGCTTGCCATGTTGTGTCTCCTGCGCTCCTAAATGCGCCGCTGGTGCTGCGTGGGGGCCTTCTCCCATACCCGTACCCCGCAAAACCTCGGCCCCTCGGGGCATAGGGGGGTGCGGCCGGCCAACTTGCGCAAAGTGCACGGCGGCAACAACCACTGCGCCAACTGCGGGTGTACCTCCCCCACTTGCGCCACCTCCTCCCGGGTGGTTTGCCAAATTTCCTCCTGCGCCGTATAGCACAAACGCTGCGTCCACTTGGGGCGCAAATAACTCAGCGCGCCGGACTCTACAAAGCGAATGGGGAAGGCGTTGGGCAACAACAAGAGGGCCTCCCCCACCCCTGCCCCGGCCTCCAACAGGGCCTCCACACTGCGCCAAAGCTTGGCCACCACCTCTGCAAAAACCTCATGGGCCTCGGGCAAAGCGCGCACCAAACCGGGCACCACCACGTCCACATGGCCAGGTACAAACTGGGCCTGCAACCACGGCCTGGAGGCGCCTACCATACGGTGGCGTTGGTTTTGGCTGTCCGCCGCATGGGAGAGTTTCTTCCTAAAACTATAGTGTACATGCAGCAAACAGCGGCCCAAGTGGCTGAGGGTGTCCAAGTTGAGGGTTTGGCAAAACAGGGGGTTGTGGGTGGGGGCCAGGAGGAGGCGCAGGGCCTCCTCAACAGGCAACTGCGCAGCACCCAAACCCAAGGTTGCGCGTAGGGCCTCTGCCAACAACTCAGGCCCCCCCACCTCATAGCCCACCAGCCGCGAGGCATAGCCCCCCAACCCCGCGTCAAATTCCTCCACAAAAGCCCGGCTGCCCAGGCGGGTTTGGGGCCCTGTGCCCAAATATTGCCACTCGGGGGTTTCCTCGAGGGGGAGTGCGTCCTCGAGGGTGTTGAAAAAGGCGGCGTCCTCGGCGCGTACGCATTGCAGCATGGCCCCCACCACATAGGCCACCTCCCCGGGTACGTCGGCATGCTTGCAAATACGCGCATAGCGGTGCAGGGTGAGGGCGGAAACCGTGTGGAGGAGGTGGGCCGTCGTCCCCAGCGGCAACACATAGCGCGCGGCCTCTTGGGCTTTCTTTTGAATTTCTCCGGCCCAACGCCGGGGGGAGGCGGCGCGGGCGGGGAATACCTCCCAAAAGGCCTCCTCCGCCACCGGCAACAACAACGCCACAAGCCGCCTATAGCCCTGCATGGCCACTTGCACAGCCTCGTGCCACACACTCAGCAGCTTTTCAGGCAAGGCTGGGGTTATAACGTTGTCGGGCTTCACCTCCACATAGCGCTGACTCACTTGCTCCGAGTTATAAAACGGGTGCGCGTGGAAAAAACACCAGAGTGCCTGGCGGCTAATGTTTTCAATGGCAAATTGGAAGTGGGCATGTTGCCATAGCGTATGGTGGCCCGCGCGGAAGGTGCTTTGGGCAATTCTGTCCCTCTGGCTGCGCGAGGCTGGGGTTTGGGCCACCTCCCCCTCCTCCACCAACCTGGGGGAATAGCAACTGCGCGCTGCGGCAACAGCATTGTCTAACCCGCCGGGCCCAAAACTGCGTATTAGCCTAACTCTAGGGGGGGCGGAGAGGTATGGAGGGCGCACAAACGCGGTTTAGCAAAAAACCCCCCCCACCCAACACATTTCAAAAAGCTTGAGGAAACAAAAGCCCATGGAAGCAAACCCCACCCGCTGTGCTATAGGGGGTGGCATGCAGGAAGGCATGCAGGAAGGTATACAGGGAAGTATGCAGGAAAGTATACAGGAAGGCGCCCCCCCACTCTCCTCCACCATTGCGGCCATTGCCACGGGGCCTGTGCGTGCGGGCATAGGCGTCATTCGCCTTTCGGGCCCTTCGGCCTTGGCCGCAGCGCAAAGCCTTGCGCCGGGCCTTGTGCAGCCCAAGCCGCGCCATGCTCATTTTTTGCGTTTTGAGAGTGGGGGTGTGTTTTTGGACGAGGGGCTTTTGCTATGGTTTCCCGCGCCTGCCTCCTATACGGGGGAGGAGGTGGTGGAGTTGCAGCTACACGGCGCTCCTCTCATGTTGGCGCGCATGTTGCGGTTGTTGTGCCAGGTGCCCGGCGTACGCGAGGCCCTGCCTGGGGAATATGCCCAACGTGCCTTTGCCAACGGCCGCATGGACTTGGCCCAGGCCGAAGCCATTGTCGCCCTCATAGAGTCCAAAACCGAAGCGGCCGCCCAAGCTGCGGCTGCGCAAATGGCGGGCCATTGGTCCACCCGCATAGGCATATTGCGAGAGGCATTGGTGGGCCTTTTGGCGCAGGCGGAGGCCTGTTTGGACTTTCCGGAGGAGACGGAGGGGGTGGAGGAGGCATTGCCCGCGCGGCTTGCCGAGGTATACGCGCAGGCTGCGGCTTTGTTGAGGCTTGGGCAGCAGGGCCAGTTGTTGCGCTCCGGTGCGAGGCTTGTGCTGTTTGGCCCCGCCAATGCGGGCAAGTCCACCCTGTTGAATGCGCTGGTAGGTTTTGCGCGGGCGTTGGTTGACGCGGAGCCGGGCACAACGAGGGACATATTGGAAGTACCTTTGGAGTGGAGCGGCATACCCTTGGTATTGGTGGACACCGCCGGCATACGCGAAGCGCAAGCCAGTGTGGAAGCGCGCGGCATTGAGGCGGCCAAGCAGGCTGTTGCCGGGGCGGACATTGCATTGTTGGTGGTGCCGCCGGAGGCTTGCGAGGCGCAGCTGGAGGTTTGGCGTGCGTTGGCGCCGCCGGGCACACTGTTGGAAGTATATAGCAAGGTGGACTTGGGCCCTGCGCCGCAGGGGGTATTGGCTGTTTCAGCGCAGACGGGTGAAGGCATGGCGTTTTTGCACAAAGCCTTGCAGCAGCGCCTGGGGGGTGAAGCTGCCGAGGCCATAGCTGCGTGCAGCCACCGGCAGCGTGCGGCGCTGGAGGAGTGTTGCTATGCGTTGGAGAGTGCGTTGGGGGCGGTGGTGGGGGGCCACCCCCTGGAGTTGACAACCTCGCATTTGCAGGTGGCGCAAGCTGCATTGGGGCAACTGTTGGGGGAGGCATTGGCTCCGGAGGTGCTTGACGAAATATTTCGCCAGTTTTGCCTGGGGAAATAGGGGGGGGCTTCAGGCACTTTCGCTGGAGGCTTCGGGTTGCACTTTGGGGGCCCACAAAAAGCCGGTGACAAGAGAAACCACGGCGGCCACCAGGGAGGCAGAAAGCACACCCTGTTTTATTACCTCAAGCGTGTCGCCACTGGGGAAGGCCAGTTGGGCAATGAAGAGTGCCATCGTAAACCCAATGCCACCCACCATCCCCACTTGGAAAATACCCTTATAGCCTATGCCCACCGGCATTTTGGAAAAGCCCAACTTAATGGCCAGCAAGCTGGTGAGGAAAATTCCCAAAGGCTTGCCCACCACCAAACCCAACACCACACCCCAGAAGACATTTCTCGCCTCACCCCCCAACTCTGTCCCGCCAATAATGACGCCTGCATTGGCCAGCGCAAACAGCGGCATAATAATATAGGCCACGGTGCCGTGCAGTTTTTGAATGAGTTGGTCAACAAAGGAGAGGCCCTCCCGATAAATGTCGCGGAGGGAGAGGAAGAGGCTCATCATCGCCTCTGTTGAAGGGTTGGACTCCTCACTCAAACCCACCAACTCTTGCCGGTAGGGTTTTGTCAATTCCAGAATTTTTTCCGGCGTAAACCCTGGCCGTGCCGGTGTCAAAAACCCAAGCACTACCCCCGTCAGCGTCGGGTGTATGCCCGCATAATATATGCCTACCCACATCATCACCCCGGGGATGAGATAGGACATACGTGAGCGTATGCCGATGTTTTGCATGAACAAAACCAGGATGAAGGCCAAAAATGCCAACACCAGTCCGCCATATTGGATGCCTGAGGAATAGAAAAAGGCAATCACCAGAATGCCGCCCACATCGTCTATGACGGCCAAACCCAAAAGCAATATGCGTGCAGCTGCGGGGACTCTTTTGCCGAGAATGGCCAAAATGCCCAAGGCGAAAGCGGTGTCCGTGCCCATGGGAATGCCCCAGCCGCGCGCCGAGGGCAAGTCCTTGTTGAAGGCGAAATAAATGAGCGCCGGCGCCACCATTCCACCCAAGGCCGCCATGAGGGGCAAGGTGGCACGTTTGAATTCTGACAAATCTCCTTGCACAAATTCGCGGCGCAACTCAAGGCCGACGACGAAGAAGAAGAATGTCATGAGGCCGTCGTTAATCCAAAAACGCACATCCCTCTCAAAATTCCATTCGCCAAAACTCAAGCCGAGTTTGTATTCCCAAAGGGAAAAATAGCTGTCACTCCACGAAGAATTCGCCCAAAACAAAGCGATGGCTGTCACCGCCAGCAACACCAAACCGCTGGAGGCCTCCATCTGCAAAAACCGCTCTAAGGGCCTGAAAATTTGTTTGACGACTTTTTTGGCCCTAACAGAGGTACCCCTCGGGAGATTTTTGTACGGTGCCATGGGGAGGGGGTTCTCTCAGTTTAGGCGGATTTTGGCCACCGTTTTTTCACTCCCTCAAACGTATTTTGCTCCGAATTCTTCTATGGCCCCAAACCTCCGGTGCTTCGTGGACCTGCGTTTAGAGGCGGTGGAGGCGCCCAAATGTTTCAAACACAGGCAGCTGGGCAGTGTCTGCTCCCCGTGTACGGAGGAAGGCGCAAAAAAGCATGGCAAGCGCCAACAACGCAGGACAAAAATTACCCATACAGGACAAAAGCCGCCCATGTCGTCTTAGAGGTTTGTGGTTTTCATTGCTAAAAATAGACGAAACAAACCTCCCTCCTTGTGAAAATTCAATGGAAACACAAAACAATTCTCCAAAAATGGCTGCATTTGCAATACCAGAAATAACCTATACCCCATGTTGAAATAGACGTGTTGGTTGCGTATACGCCTGCCGTACGCGCAGCGCGCAATGACTTGGGGAGTTGGCTATTGCAGAAACCAACCAATCCTACCGAAACAGTGACATTAACATTCGGTTGAATGCGGCAATTATATGTTTGCGCACGAAGTTGGGCAGACATAACCTACAACAACATTTACCCAAACCAATAACAACGCCCGTGTATTCAATGAAACAGCACAAAGGGTGGCTACATTTAGAATGCGCAGCCTGTGTCCAATGCCTTGGCCCTCTAGGAACAAGGAGGGGAACGTGAGGAATACGGTGTAGACGAGGCTCCTGAAGGAGTCCGGAGCTATGAGGCCAGCCGCCCCACCAGCTACCAGCAGCAGCTGCGTGTGCTGTTTTCAGAAAATCCACCCTCCGTGGTTGTCGTGTTATATGCAATGCCACTCCACTCAATCCGCTATGCTCAACAACACGGAGTCAGGCACCGTCAGTCGCACCTATATTGCTTTGTTGGGGTTGGTATGCCTGCTCCTTGCGGTGAATTGCTTTTTCAAGCTTTCCGCTGGCCAGTTACAGGATTGGGACGAAGCCCGTCACGGCCTGAGCGCCTATGAAATGATTCAGAGCGGCAATTTTTGGGTGAATACCTATGGTGGTGCGCCTGACTATTGGAACGCCAAACCTCCATTGAGTTTTTGGGGGGTGGTATTGGGCTATTTTCTGTTTGGGGCAAACCCGCTGGGGTTGCGTTTTTTTTCTGCCCTGTGTGCCTGTTTCATGCTTTTTTTGACACTGGTGTTTTGTTGCAAGAAAATTTCTGTCCGCACCGCCGTTTTTTCCGGTTTTGTCTTTCTTTCTCTGAATGCATTTTTTCAGCGACACCATGCCCGCACGGCAGACCCGGACGCTCTTTTTCTTCTGTTGAGCACAGCGGGACTGCTCACCGTATTGGCTTGGCCCAAGCGCTATGCAGCCTATCACCTGGCCTCCTTCCTGGCTGGCCTGGCTTTTTTGACAAAAAGTTTCCATGCCATCCCCATGGCTTTGCTTTTGTTTGTTTTTTTCCTGATGGATTTTTCGCTCTCCCGGCAGTCCCTGAAACAGGCTGCCTTATGCCTGCTGGTTGCGTTTGCGCCGGTGACATTGTGGGCACTGGCGAGGTTTCAGTTTGACGGAATTTTGTTTTTCGAGCGTATGGTTTTTTATGACTTCCTTAACCGGGCAACAGAAACCATTGAAGGCCACCGAGGTGGCCCCTTCTATTATTTGGAGTTTGTTGCCCTCAACTACAAATTTTGGGCTTTGACTGTGGCCATGGCGGGCATTTTTTTTGCCTTGCAAACCAGTGCACGGCGCAAAGCGTCGTCGATGGCAGCGCCTTCATGCGCTGACGCCAAAACCATCCGCAAATTTGTGCTTGCTGCGACACTGCCCCTGCTCCTCTATTCGCTGTCGGCCTCAAAACTGTTTTGGTATAGCTACCCGGCCTTCCCCTTCATATCCATGCTGCTGGGACTCTTTTTGGACCGGACATGCACGCTTATGGAAACACACAACAAGCGACTGGCCAAAGTTTTCCTGCTCTGCATTTTTGGCACAGGCCTTATGGGCGAAGCTTATACGCTGAAACGAATTCATAGGGATTTGGCCAAACCAAACCCCGTGCATGTGGCCATGAGCAAGCTGGGAGAAGTGCCGGAAAACCACAATGCCGTGTTGTTTTTGAACAAAGGCGACTGGAGACCGTCTGACTTTTTGGCGGCAAAACTTTATGGCGACTTTCAACCGATGGAAGGTGGAGCACCCGCCTATGAATCCACCAAAAGCACAAGAAAAAGCTTCTTGCTAAGTCGAACTGAAAAAGCACACAACGGGCACAAGTGAAAGCATAGCCTGTCCATTTCAATTTGTGAGAGCCTACTATGGAGCGCAGCATTCCCTGTCTTGCCTTGGTTATTCCATGCTATAATGAGGAGGCTGGCCTTCCGCATGTGATGGGAACGTTGGATGGGCTCCTTGTTTCGCTGAAACGCGACGGGCTGCTTCGGGACGACAGTTTTGTCCTCTATGTGGATGACGGCAGCCGTGACGGCACATGGCGGATGATTGAAGAACGCAACCTCCACAATCCGCATAGCAGGGGCCTGAAGTTGGCGGGCAACGTGGGGCACCAGAATGCCTTGTTGGCCGGCATGCTGGAAATTCGCGACGAGGTGGACTGCCTTATCAGCATGGACGCCGACTTGCAGGATGATATTCACGTTATTCCCGTCATGCTGGAGCGTTATGCCGAAGGTTGTGAAATTGTTTATGGGGTGCGGAAAGATAGGCGTTCAGACACCCTGTTTAAACGTTGTACGGCGGGATTTTTCTATGGGTTGATGAAGCAGATAGGTGTACGCGTCGTGCCGCAGCACGCGGACTATAGGTTGGTGAGCCGAATTGTTCTGGAGGCACTGGCGCAATATGGCGAAACGAACCTTTTTCTGCGCGGCATTTTCCCCTCCATGGGGTTTTCCAGCGCCGTTGTGGCCTATGAGCGCAAGGAGCGGCAGCATGGGAAAAGCAAATATCCACTCAGGCGAATGCTTGCTTTTGCTTGGCAGGGCATCACTTCCTTCAGCGGCTTGCCCCTGCGCCTGGCGGGTTTGTGCAGCCTGAGTGCTTTGCTGCTGGCCCTATTGCTAAGCCTGCTGTCCCTGCTGACCTGGGCGCGGGGTGAAACCGTTTCGGGCTGGGCTTCTCTAATGATTGCTGTGTTGTTTTTAGGCTCTGTGCAGCTTTTTTGCATCACCCTTATTGGAGAATATCTCGCGAAAATTTATGCCGAGGTGAAGCGCCGCCCCCGCTATATTGTGGAGAAAAAACGCTGAGCGTTTCGAGCCAAAACCTTGGTTGTTCGGTGGGTGCAGCACATTTGCGGCACTGGAGAAATGGGAGGACACTTTGCATGTTAAAACGGCTATGCAGTTTAGGCGGTGTTGAGCGTGTGCTCAGGTTTTGCTGCATAGGTGCCCTCAACACGGCCATTGCATTTTGTCTTTATCTGTTTTTTTCTGCGGTGATGAGTCTCTATGCGGCCAACGCCCTTTCTTGGGGTTTGGCTTGTTTGTCCAGCTATTTTATGAACAGGGCCTGGACATTTCGTGCTGCGGACACGGGGTTTTCGCCCTTGGCCAAGTTTGTGTTTGTCAACCTGTGCAGCCTTGGAATTGGCCTCACAACAATGTATGTATTCGTAGGGTTGGGGGGCGGGCGGATATGGAGTTATGTGTTTTCTTTGCCCCTCACCATGACAGCAAGCTACCTCGGCTATCGTTTTTGGAGCTTTAAGAACGTGGATGACAGAAAATAACAACTTTCACGTCAGGCCCATGCCTCAACCTGCATTCCGCCCATTGCAGACGGGCCTTCGTTTCCTCCATCCTCCTTCTTCCTTCGGGAGGCTGGCTGAGTTTTTGCCTCAAATTTCATATGTTTAAATCTGTTGGGTGTTTTTGGCTTTGCAGGTAGGTTTGAAACTCCAGTGGGCAGTAGCTAGAAGCAAGGCTTTTATTTGCTGGCCCTCGCGGCTACAATGGAAAGCACGGGAAAGCAAGTAGCTTACAACGGTGTTGGGCCAATGAGGGATGTAGAGACGCAAAGCGGCTTTGGAAGGAGGGAATGGAATGGCACAACACAACCTTGGAGCAATGTAGGCCAACAGAGTTATTCAAAAATATCCCACGTGGAACTCCAGAAAATAAAAAAGGAAACACTAATGAGAAAAATGCGTTTATTTCTATGGTTTGCACTTCTATCTATGAACTTTTGGGGTTGTTCTCATGAGCATGCAGACAAAACGAAAATTGTCGAAATGACAATATAAGACTTATGAGAGCGGGGTTGAATACACACTAAGCGTAAAAAAGATAATACAAGCAGAACCCTATTCGATACGATATGTTTTGCTTGAAATAAACGAGCAACAAAAGAAATAACCTGCACCTGTATTTGGGCAAATGCGGCGGTGGTGCCAGAGGGCATTTGGGCGGCGCATATGAGCAAGGTTGAGGTGCGGGGAGAAACTCCACAAAGCCCCACAAAGCTTATAGTGCGTTGCGAGGACAATTTTATATTCGCCAGGCGCCAGAGCGCAAAACTGAAAATTCTGCGTCATTGCATCTCCTGGCGCCGTTTCATTGGAAACCTCCATCGCACTGCCTTCCAGGCGGAGCTCCGAATGACTCCCAATCCTGCAATTTTGGAGACACAGGCAACACCACTTTCCCGATTGTCCAAAAGGGAAATTCAGTGTCTATCCCTGCTTGACCATAGGCTATCCTGAAAAAGCCGTTTTCGCCCCAATCCCTACCCCAGGAATTCTTGCAAATCCCGAATCCGAATACCCAATGACTTCTACGGCATGCAGCCCCACTTCGTCGCCGGTAACGTGTTGGTATATTTCGTTGCCGTATGAAAAAAAGTCGTTGAATACACGGAAGACAGCGACACAAGGACCTTTGTTGCTCAAATGACTCTTGCGATCTGCAATATTGGCAAGCGTACCGCTCGAAGAGATTTTTATTGCAATCGCATCTCTATTTGAAACATTCGCACAACGTGGAACCCACGACCAACAACGCTGAAGGGGACTCTATACCCCGCCTCCAAGCGGCCTCCCCCCCCCTGCTAGGGCGAGAGAAGAGGAAAGTGGTTGGGCCACAAAGTTTCTAGGCCGGTTCCACTTTGACACTTTCTCTTTGTTGGGCTCGTTTTTGTTCGGGCCCAATAGCAGAGAAACAGCCACTCAAGTGCACTCCCCTCACCACGGAACGGGGCGAGGAAAGAGAGAGCGTGCGAGCGTAGTGCAATAAACGAACGAAGCGAGTTTCAAAGCCTCGTCCGCGTCGAGCTCGAAACCGGTCTATAGAAATTGGAGCCAGGCTAGGTGACGTGAGCGGCTCTCCGTGAGTTGCGAGGGGGTTTTTCATTCTGTGTGGTTGGAAAACAAAAAAGGGCTTGGGGGTTATTTCCCCTAAGCCCTTCGTTTTGCTTGCGCGCGATGCGGGAATTGAACCTGCGACCTTTGGCTTCGGAGGCCAACGCTCTATCCAACTGAGCTAATCGCGCCCTTTGGTGAACAGACTGCCCAAAGTTTTTCGGCAAGGCAAGCGTTTCGAGGTGTGAAAGCAAACAACACTCAAAGTTTTGTTGCTGGCTTTTGAAGTATAGGTGGCACCTGGGCAGACTTGAAGGAGTCCTGAATGAGGGAGAGGGAGCCGATGAAGCTGGAAACCTCATAGGGGACGACCATTTTGTTGGGGCTTTTGGAAATTTCCTGGAGGACTTCCAAATAGCGGAGTGCAATGACAGGGGGCGTAGCGCCACCTGTGTTGATGGCTTCAAAAACCAACCGTGTGGCTTCTGCCTTGCCCGAAGCATCCAAAATAGCAGCTTGGCGTCTACCTTCTGCAAGGGCAATGGCCGAGTCTCTTTCTGCTTCTGCACGCAAAACACGCGATACCTTTTCTCCTTCGGCCTGCAGAATGGCGGCAGCTTTGTCGCCTTCGGCCTTGGTGACTTCTGCCCGGCGCTCGCGCTCTGCCGTCATTTGTTTGGCCATGGCAGACTTAATGGCCTGAGGGGGCTCTATTTCGCGAAGCTCAACGCGAGTGACTTTGATGCCCCATTTTTCAGTGGCCTCGTCCAAAACCAAACGCAGTTTTGAATTCACCGTCTCGCGTGAAGTCAACGTTTGGTCCAAAGTCAGCTCTCCCATAATGTTGCGCAAATTCGTCATCGTCAACTGCTCAATGGCAACCGAGAGGTTTTGGACTTGATACATGGCTTTCACGGGCTCGATGATTTGATAATAGATGACAGAGCCCACTTCCATGCTGACGTTGTCATGCGTAATCACCTGCACGGTGTCAAACCCCATGACTTGCTCTCTAATGTCAATTTTAATGGTGTGATAATAGAGGCGCCCCCTTGAAGTTTCAAGTGCGCGAGGGGCATCAAAGAATGGCCGAATAAAGTTGAGTCCGCTGTGCGCTGTTTTGTGGTAGCGCCCAAAACGTTCAATCACCATGACCGTTCCCTGAGGGACAATGCGAACGGCTTTGAGCAAGATAACGACGATGAAACCGATAACAAGAACGAGAATACCCACAAGTCCTACTTCCAATTTTCACCTCTCAGTTGGCAGAAGTTTGCACCAGTGCTGACACTTCTGCAGTTTGTGCTGCGTTGTTTATAGACAATGTTTCAAGCAACTTTGGTAGCGCGTTTTATAGAAAGCCTGAGCCCGTTCATCCCCTCAACGACAACCTACGCATTCGCATGGATAGCACCTTCTGAAAAATGTGCTATCCAAAGTTTTCCATTCATGCACACCTCCTCAAAACCTGAATGAGGAATGTCCATAGTGACAGCGGCGCGTGCGCCAACCAAAGGCCCTGCTGTCTTGAAACAAGAATTTGCGAAACAAAGTCTGAAAAGTCGCCGTCAGGAGAGAGAGGCAGAGGGCGCTCTATTTTTCGCGAAACTCAGCGCGAGTGACTTTGACGCCCCATTTTTCAGTGGCCTCATTTAAAACCAGGTGCAGTTTTGAATTCACCGTCTCGTGTGAAGTCAACGTTTGGTTCAAAGTCAACTTTCCAAAAATGTTGCGCAAACTCAACACTGTCAGCTGCCCAATGGCAACCGAGGGGTTTGACGGTTTTCACGGGCTCAATGTGTTATAAACAATGTTTCAAACAACCTTGGCAACACGTTTCACGGAAAGCCTGAGCCCCTCCACTCCGTCAACGATAACTTGCTCATTTATGGGAATGGCACCTTCAGAGGAAAATGCCATCCAAAGTTCCCCATTCATACGCACCTCCCCGAAACCTGAACGAGGAATTTCCACAGTGACGACAGCGCGTGCACCAATAAAAGACTCTGCTCCCTGGGCAATGGATTTGCTGTTTTGAAACAAAAATTTGCGAAACAGAGTCCGAGAAGCCGCCGTCAGGAGGAGAGAGACAGTGGCGAACATGGCAACTTGAAAAAAAACGGACAACCCAAAAGCCGCGCACAATGCAGCCGCGGCAGCTCCAACTGCAAACCAAAGCACAAAATAGCCGCTGATGAAAACTTCCAATATGCCTATCACGAATGCACAAATAAGCCAGAGCTGCCATATGGAAAAAGAAAGCATTTCCACACATACTCGAGGTTTTAAGGAGAGATGTCAAATGAAGGCTTTTCAAGACTCAAATGGAAATTGGGTTTGTTGAAATGACATGTTAAGGCTTTTGCCCAATTTATGGCCCCAACATTTTTTGAGTCAGAAAGAAGTCAAAGGGTTGCTGCACTCCAAGACGCGTTGAAAAAGCGCATTCTCATATTAGATGGGGCGATGGGCACCAACCTGGAGGCGCTTGGTCTTTCTGTGGAGGCGTTTGGAGGGGAGGCGTTTTCGAGCTGCAACGAATATTTGATACGCACATGCCCGGAAGCTGTCCGAAAAATACACTCTGAATTTTTGAAAAGCGGCTGTGACATTATTCAAACGAACACTTTTGGGGGGACGCCCTTGGTATTGGGGGAGTTTCATTTGGCAAGGGAGGCAGAAGCCCTAAACCGGGAAGCTGCACAACTGGCCCGGGAGGTGGCGGGGGCCCACGAAGGGGAGGGTGGTTTCCGTTGGGTAGCAGGCTCCCTGGGGCCGACGACAAAGTCCCTGTCCATATTAGGCGGCATAGAGTTTGACGAGTTGGCGGGGCATTTTGAAATTCAGGCGAAGGGACTCATAGAGGGGGGCGTAGACTTTCTACTTTTGGAGACATGCCAGGACACCAGCAACATAAAAGCGGGGATGCGAGGCATTCAGCGTGCCTTTGAGAAAGCGGGGCACACACTGCCCATAGCGATTTCGCTGACAATAGAGCCCTCGGGGACGCTGCTGGCCGGGCAGACGGTTGAGGCAGTGCTTGCCTCCATAGAGCATTGGCCTTTGCTCTACGTTGGCCTCAATTGTGCGACGGGGCCTGCGGCGATGGCGGAGCATTTGAGGAGTTTGGCCGCCCTGTCTCCTTTCCCAACGGCCTGCGTACCCAATGCGGGGTTACCGGACTCTGACGGCCGCTATTTAGAGACGCCTGAAATGTTGGCGGGGACACTCAAGCGTTTTGCGGAGAGGGGGTGGCTAAACCTGACAGGGGGGTGTTGTGGAACACGCCCCGAGCACATTGCAAGCATTGTCCAAAAACTCCGTGGGGTGCCGCCGCGCGAGCCGAGCCGTGTTTTTCATTCCTTGCTTGCGGGGATGGAGGTATTGGATGTGGACGAGTCCAGGCCCATATTGGTTGGGGAACGCACCAACGTACACGGCTCCAAAAAGTTTAAGCGGTTGATTTCGGATGGGCATTGGGAGGAGGCGGCGGAGCTTGCAAAAGCCCAAGCACGCAAGGGCGCGCACCTTGTGGACATATGCCTAGCCAACCCGGAGCGAAACGAGTTGGAGGACATGCGGCGGTTTCTCCCCCTTGTGAACAAGAAGACAAAAGCGGGGATTACCATTGACTCGCAGACGCCGGAAGTGGTTGAGGCCGCACTCAAACTGTGCCAGGGCAAGTGCCTCATTAACTCCATTAACCTTGAGGAGGGGGAGGCCAAATTTTTGGCCACAGCCAGGTTGGCAAAAACCTATGGTGCCTCGCTTGTTGTGGGTTGTATTGACGAGGCGGGGATGGCGATTTCGCAAGCCCACAAGCTGGAAGTACTCAGGCGCTCCAAAAAGCTGCTGAATGAAACATGCGGCATAGAGGACAGGAACATTTTTTTTGACCTATTGGTATTCCCCTGTGCTTCCGGGGACGAGAAATACACAGGCAGTGCCCAAGAGACGATGGAAGGCATTCGGCAGGCCAAGAAGCTTTTTCCGTTGTGCAAAACTTTGCTGGGCATTTCCAACGTGAGTTTCGGCCTTCCTGTTGCGGGGCGAGAAGTGTTGAATGCTGTTTTTTTGCAGCGTTGTGTGGAGGCAGGACTGGACGCAGCCATTGTCAACACGGAGCAGTTGAAGCGTTATTCGCAACTCTCTGCAGAAGAAAAAGGGCTGTGCGACGAGTTGTTGAGCCATTTTTCCAAAGAGACTTTGGAGGCTTTCACAAAATTTTTCAGGGACAAGCAACTTGAACCAAAGCCGCAAAAGCAGCATTTGTCTGCGGATGAGCGGTTGAAGTTTTGCATATTGGAGGGAAGCCAGGAGGGGTTGGAGGAGGCCCTAGAGGAGAAGCTTTTGGAGGTGGGGCCTTTGGAGATAGTTAACGGGCCTCTCATGGCGGCGATGGACGAGGTGGGGAGGTTGTTTGGCCAAAACCGGTTGATTGTAGCGGAGGTATTGCAGAGTGCGGAGGTGATGAGGGCGGCGGTGTCCCATTTGCGCCCCAGGATGGAAGCCACCCAACCTCAAACTTCTCGAGGGAGGATGTTGTTGGCCACCGTTAAGGGTGACGTACATGACATTGGCAAAAACCTCGTAGAAGTTATTTTTTCGAGCAACGGCATTGAAGTTGTGGACTTGGGCACCAAAGTACTTTCTTCGCGCATTGTTGAGAGTGTACACGCGCATTTTCCGGATTTAATAGGCTTGTCCGGCCTGCTTGTCAAAAGTGCGCACCAGATGAAGGCGACGGTGGAGGACTTGCGGCAAGCCGGCATTTCTCTGCCTGTTTTAGTAGGTGGTGCAGCCCTCTCAGCGCGTTTTGTAGAGGAGCAAATGGCCCCCATATACGGCGGGACGGTTGCCTATGCAAAGGATGCCATGCAGGGTTTAGGCATTGCCTTGCAAATACTAAAAGGAGAGGGTGGAAATGGAGGAGGGGCCCCCCCTCCACCCGCGGAAGAAGACACTCCGCAAGACATTTCTCTCAAAGTTTCGGACATAAAAACGCCGGACAAAGTGTTGTCTCCTGTTGTGGAGCCTTTTTCTTCCAAGCATTGGGAGTTGTCCGGTTTTGCCATTCCTGAGCCGCCGGATTTTGAGCGGCATTTGCTTGAGCAGATTCCTGCAGAAGAAATACTCTCTTGGCTAAACCCCATTGTTTTGTTGGCACAACCTTTTGGCATTTCCGCGCAGTCCGCGAGGTTGCTTGTCAGCAAAAAAGCAGACGAGCACTCCTTGGACATGCGCTCGCGCAACGTATGGAGTGCCATGGAAGAAATGCGTTTGTGGTTTTGCAAGAATTGTCAGCCCAAGGCCATATTTCAATTTTTCAGAGCGGCGAAGAAGGGGGATTCCATAGAGTTGTTTGAGGCCACAGGAAAGAAAGTGCGGGCAAGTTTTCAATTTCCTCGAAAGGGTGATTGCCTGGCCGACTATATTGCCCCGGCCTCAGAAGGAGCCACTCCATGCGACAGCCTTTCGCTTTTTATAGTGACGGTGGGCGACAAAATAAGCCCCATGTTGGACATACTCAAAGAGGAGGGCGCCTTTCTCAAAATGCATGCCTTGGGCATATTGGCGACTTCTGCTGCAGAAGCGTGCGCGGAATGGTTGCATGCCAAAATACGGAGGCTATGGGGTTTTCCTGACGAGCCAGGGGTGGGGATGGAGTGGATTTTCAAGTCCCGCTATAGGGGGAAGCGTTATTCTTTTGGCTACCCTGCGTGTCCCAATTTGGATGAGCAACGTGTTTTGTTTGGGTTGCTGCGTCCTGAAGAGATTGGCATATGTTTGACAGAGGAATGTATGATGGAGCCTGAGGCCTCTGTGTCAGCCATGGTTTTCCACCACCCCCATGCCCGTTATTTCTCTGTGCTTTGAAGGAAGGGGAGCAAAGCAGCGGCCAACAACGCTTGGGTTTTGGAAGCATTGCGCTCCTGGGCAAAATGGGCCAGACTATAGCCATGGAGGAGAGGGTGGTTGGTTTTTTCGTGGAAGGAACCCAAGGAGCTCAGCGTGGAGAAAAGCGAGTGGGTAGTTGATTATGTTTCACTCATTATTTTTGTCACGGCCTATATAATGACCATGGTCCGCAGCATACCATTGAGGTTAAGAAATGCTGCATTTGGGTTGGGGTTGGTGGGGATTGGCGGCTACCGAATAGTCCTTTTGGGGACTTCAGGTTTCAATTTTGCCATCAGCTTGTCGGCATTTTTCATTGCAGCGTTTTATATTCTCAGAGCCATACGCGGAGATAGACGCTAAGCTGTTTTGCTCTCCTTCAAAAAAACCTTCCCCGACAAAGTCGGAGAAGGTTTGGGAGTTGAGGCATGTGGGCGAAATTACATTCCCATGCCACCCATACCGCCCATGCCACCCATATGAGGTGCAGCACCACCCTTGTCGTCCTCTTTAGGTTTGTCCGCAATCATCGCTTCCGTAGTCAACATTAGGGAGGCAACAGAAGCCGCATTTTGGAGTGCGGTGCGCGCTACTTTGCAAGGGTCAATAACGCCTACAGCCAGCAAGTCTTCATATTTGTCGCTTGCAGCGTTGAAACCTTCGGCGCCGGAGAGCTCTTTCACCTTGTTGACGATGACGGAGCCTTCGAGGCCGCCATTGGCGACAATTTGGCGAAGAGGTTCTTCAAGTGCGCGGCGGATGATGTCGATGCCGAAGCGCTCAGCGGACGACCATGGGCCTTTTTCCAAGTTGGAGAGGCTGCGAATATAGGCCACGCCGCCGCCCGGAATAATTCCTTCTTCAACGGCAGCGCGCGTTGCATTGAGGGCGTCTTCAACACGAGCCTTCTTCTCTTTCATTTCGGTTTCTGTTGCAGCGCCGACGTTAATGACGGCCACGCCGCCGACCAGTTTGGCCAAGCGTTCCTGGAGTTTTTCGCGATCATAATCGCTGGTGGTCTCTTCGATTTGTGCACGAATCATCTTCACGCGGCCTTCAATGTCTTTTTGTGCTCCGGCGCCGTCAATGATGGTTGTGTTTTCTTTGTCAATTTTGATGCGTTTGGCGCGCCCCAAGTCAGCCAGGGTGAGTCCCTCAAGTTTGATGCCCAAGTCTTCGGCAACCATTTTGGCGCCTGTGAGAACGGCAATGTCCTCAAGCATGGCCTTGCGGCGATCGCCAAAACCCGGTGCTTTGACAGCGCACGCAGCCAAGCCGCCGCGAATTTTATTGACGACGAGTGTCGCCAAGGCTTCACCGTCGACGTCCTCAGCAATGATGAGCAGGGGCTTTCCGATGCGTGCAACTTGCTCGAGCAAAGGAAGCAAATCCTTCATTGCAGAAATTTTCTTCTCATAGACGAGGATATAGGCGTCTTGCAGCTCGACTTCCATACGGTCAGGGTTGGTGACGAAATAGGCGGAGATATAGCCCCTGTCAAACTGCATGCCCTCAACAACGTCGAGGGTGGTTTCAAGTCCCTTGGCTTCTTCAACGGAAATGACGCCTTCTTTGCCGACTTTGTCCATGGCGTCTGCGATGATGTTGCCGATGGTTTCATCGCCATTGGCGGAGATGGTGCCGACTTGGGCAATTTCTTTTTTGTCTTTGGTGGGCTTTGACAATTTTTTGAGTGACTCAACAACAACGGCGACAGCCTTGTCGATGCCACGTTTTATTTCCATGGGGTTATGGCCTGCGGCGACCAGTTTGCTGCCTTCTCTGAAAATGGCCTGAGCCAGCACGGTTGCAGTGGTGGTTCCATCACCTGCGACGTCCGAGGTTTTGGAGGCGACCTCTTTCACCATTTGGGCGCCCATATTTTCAAAGCGGTTTTCCAATTCGACTTCTTTGGCAACGGTGACGCCGTCTTTGGTGATGGTGGGGGAGCCGAAGGATTTATCAATGACAACGTTACGGCCTTTGGGGCCCAAAGTGACTTTAACGGTGTCTGCCAAGGTATTAACTCCGCGGAGAATGGCCTCGCGGGCGCGACTGTCAAACAAAATTTCTTTCGCCATAGCTGTGTTCCTCAATTAGAGATAAGAGTTATTTTTCAATCACACCCAACACATCTTCTTCGCGAAGAATCAGGTGGTCTTCCCCGTCAATTTTAATTTCGGTTCCGGCATATTTACTAAATAGAATGGTATCGCCGGCTTTAATATCCAAAGGACGGATTTTACCATCATCCAACAGCTTGCCATTGCCTACGGCAAGGACATAGCCTTCCAAGGGTTTTTCTTTGGCTGAATCGGGGATAATGATGCCTCCCTTGGTTTTGGTTTCCTCTGCGACCCGTTTGACGATGAGTCGGTCATGCAACGGACGAATTTTCATCTTTTGCTCTCCTTAACGACGATCAAAATAAAATCGAATGCTTGGCCCTCAATGCTCACATTGGGCCAAGCGTGAACCCGATATAACCACGCATTGAAATGCGTCAAGTCCAAGTTCCAAAAAGAATCCTGACACCACAAATGTTGAGTTGAATTTTCGAAACAATGTTAGGTGGAATAGGAGTCAGAGAGGTGAAGAAGGAGAGGCCCGTTTTTTTAAGGTGTAAGACAAGGTGGATATTCCTCAAGAACATTCTGCTGGAGGCGTTGTTATCCGTTGGAAGGGTGCCCAGACGCAAGTTGCTGTTATTCGTCCGGCTTCGAGCAAGGCATTGGCATTACCGAAGGGGCACCTCAACCCTGGGGAGTCTTGCGAGGCGGCGGCGGCGCGTGAGTTATGGGAGGAGACAGGCATTCACGGCAAGCTAAAGGGGAAGCTTGGGGACATTTGTTACCGCTATTCGTTTCGTGGGCGGTTGATTTCAAAGGTGGTGAGTTTTTTTCTTTTTTTCTATGAGGCGGGGGAGATTAACGAGCTTGAGCCGGCGATGCGCAAGGAGGTAGCGGAGGCTTTGTGGATGGACACGCAGGAGGGGCTGATGGCCCTATCCTACCCGGGGGAGCGGGACATATTGGCCAAGGCGCTCAAGAGGATTTGAAGTTTTTCTCAAATACCCAGCAAGCATAGGGCAGGAGAGGAGGGGGCCCTATTTTATTTTTTGGAAGGGGGGGTGGGGGTACAGGGAGGGCATTTGAGCGGCATGAGAGCATTGGAGTATGGGTAGCCCCCTATTTTGACTACAGCTATTTATCTGCCGACGCCTCGTCGAATTTGCCGGAGAGTGCGTCGCGCACATCCCTATCAAAGCGGACCTGTCCCGTGGCGATTTCACGCAATGCCGTAACGGGGAGTTTGTTTTTGGAAGAATCAATCAAAGGTTTTGCTCCTGAAAGCAGTTGTCGGGTGCGTTTGGCTGCCAACAAAACCAGAGCAAAACGGTTGTCAACGAGGGGGAGACAGTCTTCAACGGTTACGCGTGCCATAGAACGGAAGTGTTTATAGCGGCAAAGCACACCCACAGGTCAACTTATTTTTTAGGCTCCCACGTAGGTTTCTCTGGGGTTTCAAACCTACCCTGGAGGCTTTAGGCTGAGCTGTCGCTGGGAGTTTGGAAAGCTGGGGGACTTGACGTGGGGCACGAAGGAAGTCAAAATGCCTACACCACAAGTTTGAATACGGCATAGGAGTTGCGAGAGGTTGTTCATGAATAGGCAAAAGCGTTTGAGTTGGATTGGCATCATAGCTTTCCTAGCGGGGTGTACTTCGCCCTTGGGTTTTTGCGACCAAAGCCAGCCGTGTCCGGATGGCAGCTATTGTGTTGTGGAGAAAAAAAGTACAGGCATATGCGTATGGGGCAAGTTAGGGGAGGAAGGGGTGACCATACCGGACATTCGTTTTGAGGTACCGGGAGGTGAGATAAGCAACGGTGAGAAGACGGCGAAGCCTTTGTTGAGGATTCAGGTGGATGTTTATGGTGCTTCTACGAGTATAGACATACAGGTTGAAGAGCCTGGTGGGGGGAAGCGGGTGTTGGAGTGTATGAAGCAGGAGACGAGCCAGGGGCAGCACCAGCGTTTAGAGTGTACGCCCATAGCGGAGAGGGAAGGGGGCTACCGTTTAGCGGTGGAGGCGAGCAACGCACAGGGCCGTGCTGTGGAGAATTTTTCATGGCATTTTGAGAAGAGGGCTTTGCAGGTACAAATTTTGCTTGAGAAGAAGAAGGAGTGGGAGCGGGACGACACACTCCACGCGCAGTTGCAAGTTTTGGACGAGGTGGATTTGGCGGGGGTAGAATTGTTTGCAGGGGAGCGCCGTACTTTGAGCGAGCCATGCCGCGCGGGCATGGATTTTTTCCCTTCGCCCAATACGGTGTGTTTTGCGTTGTCGCTTGTTGAGTTGAGCGACTTGCCGCATGGGCCCTATGCTTTGGAATTGAGGGCAGAGTCGGTGGACAAGGCAGGAAACCACGCAAGCAAGAGCCAAGTGTTTGACATTCAAATAAGCCGCCGCCTATGGACTTTAGATTTAGCAGGGGGTTTGTTGTCCACAACAGGGGTTGTGACGCGCAAGGGTGAGTTGGTGTTGTTGAGGAGGGAGGGGGCAGAGACAAGCGTGGTGGGAATAAATACCCATGGGCAGGAGAAGGTGTGGAGGAGCGGGTTGCCCGACCCTGGAATAGCGCAATTGTTGCTTGGCAACCACCAGGGCAAGGACGTGTTGCTGGTGAATTGCGTTTCCAACTCTGTTATTGGAAACGGCTTTTTTGTTGTGGACATGCAGCTGATGGGAAAACCTTTGACGACAGTTTGCACGAACCTTGCCCGTGTTGAAGGG
The DNA here is from genome assembly GCA_009786315.1 of Pseudomonadota bacterium. Classification (GTDB taxonomy): domain Bacteria; phylum Myxococcota; class Myxococcia; order Myxococcales; family Myxococcaceae; genus WRKR01. The sequence goes on from WQTM01000220.1 coordinate 22,438, forward strand.
AATTGGGCGCTTTTGCAGTCCGGCGCCGACAAGGACTTGGTGGTTGCGCGAAAGGTTTCGGGCAGCAATGGCTCTGTATTGGAGGCTTGCCGTTTTCGCTTTGGTTTGACCGGTTTGTCCTGGAGTTTTCATTGTGAAGCCTCTGGTGTTTTGCCGCCGGAAGGATCCTCCAACAGTGAAATAATGGTGAGGCAGACTTCCGAAGGGGTTGCGAGGGTGTTTATAGGCTCTCAGGAGCACCATTGGTGTGCCATGGAGTGGAGCGATGAAAATGGTTGGAGTGAGGGTTGCGTGGCGCAGGGCCCCAGTGTTGCAGGGTTGGTGCAGGTGCGGCTGGAGCTTTTGGGGCCAGAGCAGCTTTGGGTTACTTTATTCAGGGAGGACAACACCTCAGTTGTCAAGAATTTTGGTGGGAATACCGGTTTTGAAGAGGTTGGAGTTTGGCATTCTCTATATCCTCGGTTGGTAGACACGGGAGGTGAGCTGATTGCGAAGGCGGATAAGACGAAGGAGCCTGGGGTGTTGCGGTTTTCTGCGGATGGGCAGCTGCTCCACCAGAGAGGTGTGCAGATTGGGGACATTGTACTAATGGAAGGAGGGGAGCTAATATTTCCAACAGAGAAGGAGGGGGAGCTGGGCGTGTCATGTATAAAAGCGGACATGAGGCCTTGCTGGTCCGAAACGAACACCTCAGAAGGGGGTTATGGCCAGGTATTGGGCGTTTTGCCGCTGTCGCCCACGCGCAGCATTGCGGTGTTTTGGGATGGAAGAGGCTCCAACAACGACTTTGTCTCGAATGGTGGCATTATTGCCGGTTTTCTCGTTGACTCGCCGGGCCTCAAGAAAGACGCGCCCTGGCCCATGCGAAAACATGACCCCTGCCTCAGCTTCAACGCCAGCACACCCGTTGACGGCTGTTGGGGTGAGGCAAAAATGTGGCTGCAATAGGCAGGGGCCTATAGAAAGGGTGTCATTGTTTCTTCGGCTCAAAGGAGACGGAGGCGAGGCACAGAGGGTTTTTCGCTTTGAAGCCCAAGGAGAGTTTGCCCCAGGGCAGAAGTTGGGAGTGGCCGGTTTCTTCATTGGGTGACTGTCCACGAGGAAGCTGGCTAATTTGAAGCTCGCTGTATTTTTCTTGAATTTGCTCAAGGGTGATGCAAGCTCCACCTATTTCCAACACCAAAAACCCCGGGTGGCTGCCTTCGCGTTTTATTCGCAAGTCCACATTTGAAATGACGACCCCCCCAGACAGGACGACAGGCGGACTCTTGAAAAAGTGAAACAGCTTGTTGGATTTGTTGACAGCTTCAGTCAGCTCTGTGGCCAGCACCGTCTCAATTTTCTGTTTGGAGAACGGAATTTGTTGTGAAAGTGTGTCGATGGTTTGCCACAAACTCAAGTGCTTTGCCGCCTCTTTTTCGCCTGCCAAAGAAAGCCCTGGCATTCCGGCGGAAAGCAGCAACACAACGGCCAGGTACCTCACATAAGTTTTGGCGTTGACTGTATTTGGGTTGGTGGGGGTTGTTTGGGGATGGGTGTCTCGAATTTTTTTCATTTTTCTCTCCTCCTTTTTCTCTCTCCGTCAATATCCAAAGCAAACGGGGCGATATTGGTCTCCATAACAGTCGATGTATAGTTTGTTTGAAATGGAGCATATCTCTCCATAGGCATATATGTCTCCAATGGCTTTGTGGGCTTTGGGCGCATTTCCATCGAGAAGGTATTGGTCATAAATGGCCTCATATTTTGCAGCATTAGACATCCACGCTGAAATATTCTCGCCGCCGTTTTTCAAAATTTCCCGCTGAGCTTTTATCGCATTCATGGTGGCGACACCTTCGTCGGCAAGGGAGTTAGCGACAAATACTTCTTTTGAGCTGCAGTCGGTTGAATATGTGCCTTTTGCATGCCCCGCTTCATGGGCCAAAGCACTGACCATATATGCTGTGAATTGACGCGAAGAAATCTCAAAAGTTATTGTTTTGTTTGGCAAAATAACATAAGTGCCCCCGCCTTCCTCGCCATATTCAATGGTCCAGTTGTCCTCTTCAAGTCGCCTCAAATCCTCCCTGAGGCTGGGTGACAGGCATGCCAAATGGTCAATTTCTTCTCCCAAACCTGTTTCAAGGAGGCGGCAGCCAGGTTTGCAGGTGCCCGTAGTGTGTGCTGCGTCCGCTTTGGCTACGCAGATTTTCCATTCGCCGCACGAGCTGTCGTCGCCCACCTCACACCCAGGCTCAACCCAACCATACGAGGAAGGGTTGTCGTTGTTCTCCCAGTAATAACTGTCGTCGTCATAGTTGCCGCAAGCCCCCAGCAAAGCCAAAAACAAACCCAAACCGCATATTTTCCACGCCCGCATGATGCCTTTTTCCTTCCAAAAACTTCTCAACCCAAAAAAACCTTAAGACATAGTGTGAATACAACACACTTTGGGCAGCTTTGTAAATGCTGTTGTAGGCCCTGAGCACACCTGTTACCTATTGAGGGGTTTTTCAGGGGCTCCCTAGCAAGAAAACTCGAGTTGGCCCGCGCTCATTTGAAGGAGGACATGGTCCCCGCTTTGGAATTGGCCTGTCAAAATGTGCTCTGCCATGGGGCCCTCAATGAGGCGTTGAATGGTTTGTCGCAGGGGCCGTGCGCCGAGGCTCGGGTCAAACCCGCCGTTGCTCAAAAGGTATTCAACAACCTCTCCGCTGACTTCAAAGTCAATGCCGCGCTCTTTGAGAAGGCGCTGGCTGCTTTGCTGGAGGAGCAGCCTGGCAATTTGCATGATTTGCGTATGAGAAAGAGGCGAGAAGACGCAGCGCTCGTCTATTCGGTTCCACAATTCCAGTGGCAAAGCCTCTTTGGTTTTTTTCAGGACTTCTTCATTAGGAGAAGAAGAGGAGGAGGGGGAGGCCCCAAACCCGAGGTTTCGTGTTTTGGAGGTGAAGGCTTCGGCGCCCAAGTTGCTGGTCATCAACACAACGGTATTGGAGAAGTCCACATGCCTGCCCTTCCCATCCGTCAACCGGCCCTCCTCCAAAATTTGCAAAAGCAGCATGAGGACGTCCCTGTGGGCTTTTTCAATTTCGTCCAAGACGACGACACTCGAAGGGCGTTTGCGCACAGGCTCCGTAAGTTGGCCTCCGTCGCCATAACCGACATAACCTGCGGGTGCGCCGATGAGGCGGCTGATGCCATGGCTTTCTGAGGACTCGCTCATGTCCAGCTGAATGAGTGCGTCTGCATTGCCGAAGAGGACTTGAGCGAGTGCGCGTGCAAACTCTGTTTTTCCCACACCCGTAGGGCCGAGCAACAAGAAGGAGCCCATGGGGCGGCGGCTTGAAAACCCCGCATAATTTCGGCGGATGACGGAGGCGATGCGAGCGATGCTGTCCTCGTGGCCGACAATTTGTGTTTTGAGGTTTTCCTCGAGGTTGAGCAGGTGGGTGGTTTCAGCCATCAGCAGGCGCTCTTCGGGCAGGGAAGCCAGTTGTGCAACGACGCGAGCGATGTCATCCGGCTCCACGGTTTCTTTGCCTGCCCGTCTGCAACGGGAGCCGGCCAAGTCAAGGATGGAGATGGCTTTGTCAGGGAGGCGCCTATCGGGGATATATTTAGCGGAGAGGGAGACGGCGGCCTGGAGGGTTTGGGGAGGGAAGCGGGTTTGGTGGTGCTCCTCATAGCGGTGTATGAGTCCGCTGAGTATATAGAGTGTGTCCTGAGCGGAAGGCTCATTCACCCACACACGCGTAAACCGGCGCTCCAAGGCAGAGTCCTGCGCAATGTATTGGCGGTACTCGTCATGAGTTGTCGCGCCGATGCAGGGGAATTCGCCGCGAGCCAGGGCGGTTTTCAACTCATTGGCTGCGTCCTGGGGGCCGTCCCCGCTGGCGCCTGCGCCGATGAGCATGTGTATTTCGTCGACGAAGACAACGACGCGGCCCTGGGCGCGTTTGACTTCGTCCTTAAGGGCGTTGAGCCTTTCGGAGAAGGAGCCGCGCAGTTGAGTTCCCGCCACCATGGAAGCCACGTCCACCTGGATGAGGATGCGGGAGGACAGGGGCCCGGTGAGGCGCAGCAGTTGTTGTGCGACGCCCTCAGCAATGGCCGTTTTGCCGACGCCGGGCTCTCCGACGAGGCAAGGGTTATTCGTACGGCGTTTGCCGAGAATATCAATCACTTCGTCTATTTCCTTAGCGCGTCCGATGACAGGGTCCAACTTGCCCTCTTTGGCCAAGGCGCTCAGGTTTTTGCCGATGCTGCACAGTACGGGGAAGTTTTGAGGAGAGAGGGTGAATTCAGTCTCCCTGGTTTTTGGGGTACCCACGGGCCGAAGCGAAGGCGGAGGGGGAGGTGGAGGGGTTTGTTTCAAAGGCCCCTGGGGAGGGGCATGGCGAGGGGAGCTAGGGGGCGCAGAGGTGGAGGGAGTAGGGAGGCCCTGGGAGGTGGGGGTGGCAGGTGTTGCGAGG
>WQTM01000221.1 GCA_009786315.1 Pseudomonadota bacterium
CTGAGAAAGGGGGGGTGCGCCAGGAGGTGGTTGGGGCTGTCTCTCAGAAGGGGGCATTGAGGGTGATAGAGCCGCTGACGGGGTGGGCGCCGGCGAGCTCCACGTGGACGAAGCCGCGTTATATGGAGTTGTACAACAAGCCTGCGCCCCTACGAATGGCGGCCTATGTTGTGACGGGTGTCAGCGGGACGTTGTTTTTGACGAGTGGTATTTTTTGGTTAATGGCCGCAAGCCAGCAGGGTTTTTTGGAGAAGAATGTGGTGGGCAATGTTGTCGTCCCGGGCACAAAGCCGCGGGAGGTTTGGGACGCGCACAAAAAGGCGCAGTTATACCCGACGGTGGGGACTTATTTAGCGGTTTCCGGGGCTGTTTTTGCGGGAGCGGCGGCGGCATTGTTTATTTTGAGTTATGTATTTGAGGAAGGGTTGCCTTTTGCCTTAGCGCCGATGAAGGGGGGGGTGTCTCTGGGTATTCGAAGGCGTTTTTAGGCAGAGCAGGAGGCATTGAGAGGCAAAGCGAGGGGCATAGCATGGGGCTGTGGAGCAGGCACGAAGAGGTTTTTCGCAGGAGGTTTAGAGGAATGAGCATATTCACCCAAGGGTGGAGGGGGGTGTTGGTGGTGGCCCTCATATTGTGTATGGGGCAGACATGTAGCCCCCTAAAGGTGTGCTATAGCGACTTGGCCTGTGTTGAGGATGAGCGTTGTTTTAAGGGGGACGCAGAGACTTCTGTTGCTGAGGGCATTTGTTTGGCCCCAGGTTGCGAGCCTGCGTGTACAGCGGAGGAAACCTGTGTTTGGGACACGCTTGGTTGGGAAACCCATTGTGTTTTTATACCCTGAAAAGCAGCTTCAGTGGTGCGGCCTTGGGTGGGGGCTGTTAAGAAAAGCCAAGAGGCGTTGCCATTGCGAAACCCACGAAAGCAAAAGACGGAGAAGGCGAAGCTTTTGGAGAAGAGGCTTTTGGAGCTCCGCCGTTTGGTTGAAGCGAAAAAGCAAACCCATAAAGAGAAGCCGCCCTCCTCCCCTAGGGAGGAAAACCTCTCCTCCCCGGAGGGTGAGAGGCGGAGGGCGGAATTGGTGCACCGCCTCAGCGTATTGGGTGCGAAAATTTCAAACATGCAGCAGAAGACGAGGCACCTCCGGGAGCGCCTGCGGTTTGTCTCTGCCTCCCGGCCAAACCCACCCCTCTCCAAACCTGAGAAAAATTGAAAAATTCCCCCGCCTGGCCCCCCACCCGCGGGCCTTGGCCCAAAACATAAAGCCTACGCACCCCTATGGGCCAAAGTGGCGCTGCCCTTTAGGGAGCTTCGGGGTTGAAACAGCTTTGCAACCTCAGCAAATTGGACTCAACTACGGGGGGCCGACACCACATAGGAGGGAATATGTTTGAATGCAAAATGTGGAATGCTTCTGGACTTAGCCTCAGGGAGTTTAGCTCGGTGCATACCGCCTATGAGTGTATTGAGCGCCTCCTGCACAAGGGCTTTCCAAACGCCGCCACCGCCTATGACAAAATTACGACGGTGCTTCGCTTTCAACACTGGCACCACTGCTTCCCCAAGGTGACTGTAGCGCTGGAGGATGCGGCTGCCTTTGCCGAAACCCAACAAAGTTATGTGGAATACTGCCTGGAGGCCGCCATTGGGGAGTTGAATGCCATCATTGCGGACCTCCAGTACATGGCCGACAAAGACGTGGCCGACAAAGACGTGGACAACCCCCCTCCCATGGAGCCTCCCCCCCCGCCTTCGCCGCTGATGGCGTCCACAGAGCCCATACGGTTGCCGGAAAAGCGCAGGTGGGCCACCTATGCCGCAATACCCCGGCGCCCCAGCAGAGAGTTTCCGCCACCCTCCTCGCCACCCCACCCCAACCCCAGAGGCCGGGGCTAGACAGCCTCCCCTTCCAATACCCTCCCCGGAGGGCAGAAAGACTTTCCCTCTCGGAGTGCAGGCATGACAGCTGCACAGGCCCTGGCAGTGCTATAAGCTATGGGCATGAGAATGCATGTTTTGGCAGCGCTTGTGGCGCTGGTGGGGTTTTCCTGCGTGAGGACACCCCTGCGGGACACCGTACCCAAGCGCAGCCTGCTCCCGGAGGAGGCCATACATTTGGTGTTGGTGGCAACCAACGACTGGCATGCCCAACTGTTTGCAACGGCGCCTGACGCTCCCGGGGTTTTGCCGCAGGGGGGGGCGCTGACATTTTTTTCCATGTTGTCCGCGTTGAGGGAGGCTTTCCCCGGGCGGGTGCTATGGGTAGACGGGGGGGACATGTTGCACGGGGAGTGGGCCACAGGCCGGCAGAGGGGGCAGGTGGTGGTGGAGGCTTTTTCCCTCATGGGGTTGGACTTTGCAACCCTGGGGGAGGGCGACTTTGGGTTTGGCCCCTTGGCCCCCCCTGGGGTGCCCGAGGAAGGGGACGCGCAGGATGCCCTCAAAGCTTGCCTTGCCCGCGCAAAATTCCCATGGAGCTCCGCCAACATTTATTCCAAGGCTGACGGCGCCCGCCCCACCTGGTTGGGGGGTGGGGAGGGGCACATGGTGGAGAGGCAGGGGGTGCACATTGGGTTTTTGGGCATAACCACCCCCACCACCTCCCGGGCCAGCCACGCTTTTCATTTGGAGGGCCTTTATTTTGGCCATATGGCGTTGGCAGTGGAGGAGGGGGTGCAGGCATTGAGGGGGAAGGGGGCGCAGCTGGTGGTATTGGCAATACACGCGGGGGGGGAGTGCAGCGAGTGGGGGAAAGCGAGGGACTTGTCCACCTGCAATTTGGCGGAGGGGGAGTTATGGCAGTTGTTGGAGGCGTTGCCCGAGGGTTTGGTGGACGTGGTAGTAGCAGGCCATACGCACAAGCCGTTGGGGCATTTTTTCAAAGGTGTGCCGGTGTTGCAAACCCGCGGCATGGGCAAGAGTTTTGCATTGGCGCACCTCTATTGGGAGCCCACGGAGCGTCGGCTGTTGCCGGAGAGGACGCGCTTGCAGGTGGAAATACCCATTTGTGAAAAAGTATGGCCGAGCCGTCAGCATTGTGAAGGTTTTGCTGAAGAGGGGGAGGAGGCGGTGCCAGCGGTATTTTTTGGCAAGGCGTTGAAGGTGGACAGCAAGCTTGAGGCCTTGTTGGAGCCTGTAGCCAAGCACTCCAGGGAGAAGGCGCAGGAGTTGTTGGGCATAGAGGTGGGGGAGCGGCTTTCTCTGGGAGGGGAGGCTTCGGCGCTGGGGGGAATGTGGGCGGAGGGTTTGTGGTTGGCGACGAAGGCGGACATAGCGTTAATAAGCCGGAGGGCATTTCGCGCGGACTTGGAGGCGGGGCCACTTTCAGCGGGCCGACTCTATGAGAGCATGCCCTATGACAACCGTGTGGCCCTGGTACGTTTTTCAGGCAAGGAGTTGAAGTGGTTGATGCAGTTGGCGTTTGGGCAGACGCATGGGGGTTTTGACTTGGCGGGGGCGGAGGTTGAGCTAAGCTGCTCCCCCTCGGGGCGCAGGTTGGCGAAGGTGCAGTTGTTGTTAGCGGATGGGCGAAGGCGCGCCATAGAGGACAGGGCTTTTTATTGGGTAGCGATGTCGGACTTTTTGTTGGCAGGGGGGGATGGCCTGGAGGCGTTGGCGGTGGGCATGCCGGCGCGTCGGGTGAAGTTGGGCGAGGACATGCGCGAGGAGGTGGTGCGTTTTTGGCGACAAAGGCAGAAGCCTTTGTTGGCGCCGCAGGAGCCGAGGGTTTTGAATTTTTGTGAGGGTGGTTGAATTTTTTCAAGGAGCAACGAATGACTTTGGGCAAACCGGCGCCGACTCCCAAGCGTACGCGCCGCAGTGCGCAGTTGTTTGACGTAGAAGGCAACCCCGTCCACATTAGGTTGACATGCCTGTGTTGCAAGGAGGTGAAGCCGCTGGCGGCTTTTGGCCTAAGGAAGATGTCCAACGGCACCGTACGCAACCAACCCTGGTGCCGTGCTTGTCGCTCCACGAAGAATTCCGCCACGAAGGCTGGCGCAGCGAAAGGAGCGAAGGCTGTTTTGGCAGAAGAAAGCGAATGTTGATTGCTGAGGTTTCGCCATTTTTGTCCAGGCAGCTTTCAAAAGTGAAACACTGAAGGTGGCTCCCATTTTTTGGGAAGTTCACTCCAATGCAATGGAATGCACATAGATGGATAGAATACGTTTATCCTCATTAATCCCCATCTTTTTGGGAGATGCTGCGTCTGGCAAATCGAAGTCAACGGACAAAAAACCGCCGGATTCTTTCTCAAGTTCCGTGTAGACTTGCTCAGGAACAGGAAAAACCACTGTCTTTCTATCTCGGACTGTTACCTCTCCCGTAGACATGCCATTTATGCTGACAAGAACCCTTTGTTGTGGGTGACTGGGGCTTGTTATTCCCTCAATATCAAGGCGAATGGCATGAATGGGCTCACCAAGGGGTAAAACCACCTTGGCTTTGTATCCAATGGCTGCAGCTGTTTTGGATTGGGGAGGGAAATACCACCCCCATGGGAAATATTGATAGCCGTCTTCGTTGTTCAAGATGTCATTTTTCATTTGTTTTTTCAGCGCGGGCGCGGGATGGTCACCGGGAATTGTACACGCAGAATCGCCACATATTTTGCGCCATTTTGGGGCCAAGACAAGAACCTCGTCAACAAGGCCGACAAAATCATCATGGTAATTATAGGTTTTCATGACAAGGTGGCTGAATTCCGGCTTCATGATATAAAGCGTGTCATCGGAGTATGTGCCCGATTCTATCATCTTCAGATAGTGCTTTCGATTTGTCTCATCGCGTTGGAGAGTTGGGGGCCTTCCATATGGAAAATTGATGGCTAACCGATGGTTTCCCGTATAGGCGTCGAACTTATGAAACATCATCCAATTTCGATATTCCAGAGGTTCGTTATACAGAAAACGTAAATTTCGGTAATGAGCGGCGGCGGCAAGCCAAAACGGTGATTGCAGGCCGGATTTGAAAGAGGTTCCAGGCTCTTGCATATAACGCTTTCGAAATGCATACCATTGCCCGGAAGTATCGGTAACTTGGATGATTGCCGAAATGGCAAGCAGTAGGCAGGCCGTGCGATAACGCGACGCACGAAAAATAGCATAAATAAACAAAATCAGAAGACAATACCAAACAGGCCAAAATATTCTACCGGAAGCCCGAAATACACTGGCCACATTATTCATGAAGGGCGATAACTTTATGGATACGCTATAAGGACCGAGGCTGATGTTCTTACTCAAGCTGAACAAGAACAATGCCACCATAGCTGCGAAAAGAAACGGACGCCGCTTTATCAGCGACACAGCATATTCAGTTCGACCTATCAGTATTGGAAGCGCAAAAAGCAGCAGGCAAATAGCCCCCAATCCTAGAAAATTAAACCCTTCAGTCTCACCCGGCGCGGAAGGAATATCTTTCATAAAAAAGGAATATGAGCCATTAGAATCAAACAGAGAAAGAAGGTTCATTCGGTAGAAACCAAATCCTTCATCTATGGATTGTACAGGAGAAAAATAACCACATTGCCAACAGGTGAAAGTTAAGGCACAGACAAGAAAAGTGAATTCTGCCAAGGGCTCACGATGGTTTTTTCGACTTTTATACCAACGCCACGACCAGTCCGATGCCCAAATTGCCCCGACCAGACCAACAAAATAGGGGTGAATCATCACCGAACAGGCGAGCAGGAGGCTCCATATGATGGTTCGAGGCCAAAAATTCATCTCCGTATGTCGAAGTGAACGCAACGCCATGTATAAGGCCGCAAGAATTAGAAAATGCGACACAAGGCTGTAATGTCCATTCAGCCGTTGAAGCATGGGCGGAGAAAAAATGAAAAGAAAAATGCCTGCAAAGCGCGCCCAAAAACCATCGGTTATAAGGCTCATGAGCTTCCAGGCAAACACCGCTTGAAGCACAAAACAAACCAACAACCATATTCCGTCATATTGAAAGGGTTCCGGCAATATGGCGGAAAATGGTTTGAAGAGGAGCGCCAGCAGGCTGGTTGCGCCAGAATGAACCAACGACAACGCATTTTCAAGACCATAGTCGGGATTGGAGCCGGCAGGAAATGCCCAGGGCGAATAACGGAAAAACAACCATCCAAGATAGCATGCAAGCGGATCTCCTTCGCCAAGCCAACGAATATTGGTTGGATTCAATATGCGAGGACCAAGGACGCAGAAAAACGAGGCCGCCCCCAGCAGACAGGGAGTGATATAGTTCAGGAGCGTCTTTTTATGTTTTAAAAACATAGATGCACTTTCTTGGTGTTGCCCTATAGAAGCTAGGTGTTGATAGCGTTGCCTTCTTTAGGATTGCCGGGAACCCAGCACGATTGTCCGAGCTAATTGAAGGCGATAAACAGAGCAGAACCAACGCCTAAGTAAAGATGACTTCTTCATATTTCTGATATGCGGGATGGGACAACGTCTGCAGCTCTTGGTGCGATTCCATAGGCCGAGAAATAGACGACGGTAATATTGGTGTGTTCTAATTTCAGGCCAAATATTTTTCTGCCAATTCAACGTTTGGTTCAAAACACTCATAAAATCGATAAAAGGCAAGAATTTTTCCTGTTCCAAAACAAGAGCAATGATGTTTTTTGAAAAAGTGGTACAATATGTTTTCGATTTCATCGGCGGTGTTTACGTGTTCGTGTTTCATTAATATTCCATAATCTAAGCCATATTTCAATTTAAACTCTAGGCCTGTGGTGAGTTTCCAGCCTAATTTCCAGAGAAGGGTACCCTCGTTTGGAATGGCAACTCTTAAAACGCCTTCTTTGTTGAGAAGCAAAACGCTTTTGGCTACCACTTTTGGTAGGTCTAAAATATGTTCAAAAGTGGCGATGGATATTATTCGGTCATATTTTGTTGAAATATCAATTTCATCTATGTCTTTGTAAATATTTCGCACATGAGCTTTGTATGGAGAGTTGACATAAAGTTTTGTGAATGGTTCAACAATGTCATACGGGTTTGTTTTTTCATATTTCAACTGATTGAGTGTTCCCGCTCCGATTTCCAATGTTGATTTTTTTGTTCTTTTCACATCTTTGGCGACTTTTTTATGCATCCACGATTCCATCTTTTGAGCAAGAGACGAACCTGTGCTTTCACCTTCTCTGTTGTTTTTATAATGCTCATTATAAATTCGTTGAAAGTCTGGAGGAAGTTCTTGTCTGGTTTTGGGATAATTTTCAAACATGATCAATGACTTGTTTCCCGACTAATTTCGATGATTAAGATTGCCGAAAACCCAACGTGATTGCCCGAGATAATTAAAAACGACAAACAGGACAGAACCAACACCCAAGGCAAAATTATCTCTCCATATTTCCGACATGCGGGACAAAGCAGCTTCCGTAGCCTTTTGCGCAATTCCATAGGCCAGAAAATAGACGATAGCAATATTTATGAAAAAACGCACAGCCTGGAGGGTGGTGTTGCCTTGACTCCTGAAAGTGAAATGCTTGTTCAGGACAAACGACAACACGGAAATCAGCGCGTAGGCAAAGAACGAAACTGTCCAATAACCCCAACCTGCGAGATTGTATAACCCGAACATTAACGTATAACCGACCACTGTATTGAAGATACCAACAAGGCCAAACCGTGCCCACGGCGCAAGCCACAACCGTCGCCAACCTCCCGGCCCTTTTGCCGTATCATCAGGTTTGGCCACTGGGTGCGTCATGACGAATCATTTTTTCCATGACAAAAAACCGTGGACGGCGCTTGGCTTCGTCATAAATGCGGGCCAGATATAGCCCGATAATTCCCAAGGAGAACAGGATGAGTGCCCCTTGAATTAAAAGCAATAGAATGACGGTGGTAAAACCGCTGATGGCAATTCCGGTGAAATAGCCATAGAGGGCAATGCCGCCCAACAATATGCCGCCCACCCAAAAAACCGCAGCGAGGGCGAAAGGAAGCAACAACGGCTGGCTGGAGTGCGACAGGGTGGCCATGAGCGCGAACCGTATCAATCGCCAAGTTGAGAACCGGCTTTTATCGCCTTCACGGTTATCAACATGGAAAGCCAGCGTCTCGTGCTTGAATCCGGCCCAGTGGACCAAGCCTCGAAAGAAGACCGTTCCCTCGCGGAACTCCTTGAGTGCCCCCATGGCTTTTCGGTTGAACAATTTGAAATCGGAAGCCCCATCGAGATTTATGCCACAGAGCCAGTGAAAGGCACGATAGAAGAATTTGGCCACCAGCTTGTATTTCAAGGTTTCACGGCCACGGCTGAGTTTGACACCCTCCACCACGTCAGCACCGGTTTCACGCATAATGGCCAACATCTCCTTGATATAGCGAGGGGGGTGCTGGAGGTCTGAATCCATAACAAGGCACAGAGGTGTGGGTACCTCGGCCAAGCCTGCAAAAATAGCCGCCTCTTTTCCATAGTTGCGCGAAAGCCGAAGGCACGAAACCGAAGAATGTTCAGCCGCCAAGCGTGTTAACTCCCCCCAAGTATCGTCGCGGGAGCCGTCGTCAACTATTAGATAAGAGGCTGCAAGGCCATCGTCTGACAGTTGAGCCATGATGGTTTTGATATTGCGTTGAATGGTTTTGACCTCGTTGAAGGCGGGGATGATAATGGTGAGTTCGTTGGACACAGAGCCTATCCTATGAACAAGGGCGACATCTGTCTATAATCTCAGCATATGTTGTTAAAAGAAGTTTTTGAACTTTATTCCTATTAGCTTGTTATGGAGAGGAGAAGATGGGGCGGCCTATGAACGTTATGGGGCCCGACACAAAAGGCTTATAGGAAAAACGAAAAAGCGAGGCACCAGAAGAGAGGGAGTGGTGGTGGGGTGGGTGAATAGGGCTGAAGATAGGAAAGTGGGAAGAAAGTGGTGGAGGTGGCGGGGCTTGAACCCGCGACCTTCGCATTGCGAACGCGACGCTCTCCCAACTGAGCTACACCCCCATCCACCGGTGCGCATAGTTGAGGGCTTATATATTGTCAAGGGAGACGAACATTCGTCCCGTGTTTAGGGGCCTACCTTTGGCTTTGGGCATTCATTTACATTCGCCAAGCGTTTGCGGGTGTGCCAGAAAACGTGCTAAGGAACCAAGCAGCCTCATTTTGTAGCCCCTGGAACCCAACCGTTTGGCCTCTGCCCGAAGTTTTCTCAAATGCCCCCTCCTCCTAAAACCGTTACAGCAGCAGAACTTTCCAAATTAGAGCAGTCCTTCGCGGCGAACCCCACCTCCGAGGCCTGGTACCCACTGGCAGAGGCCTACCTCGCCATGGGTCGCCATATGGAAGCCATGGTGGTGTGCCGCCGGGGGGCGCGCATTAACGCAAACAGCCCCAAGCCGCGCCTATTGCTTGCCGAAGTTTATTTGGCCCAGGGAAAGGAAGCCAAAGCGAAAGAAGAAGCCGAAGCGGCTTTGCAAATGGTACCCAACGACATTGCGGCGTTGAGGTTGTGTGGGCAGGTACAAATGAAGTTGGGGGAGACGGAGGAGGGCACCGCCAAGTTGCTGGCTGCTGCACGGGCGAATTTAACCGACATGCAGACGCAAGCGGTTTTGGCAGAGTGGGGCATTCCACTGCCCGTACCTCCACCGATGACGGTGCAGGCAGAGCCCACGTTTTCTCTGCCCCCCTCTCCTTCTTTTTCCTCGAGTCCGCCTTCGCCTGCGAACCCGCAGGTGGTTGCTCGAAGTTTGCCGTCTCAAAGGCCTGTGGGAGCGGAGCCTTCTCCGGTGTCTGCACCTATGCCTGCGCCTGTTTCTTCGCCCAGGGCTACAAACTCTATGCCGCCTACGCGTCGACCCCAATGGGTACCTCCGGAGGAGGAGGAGGAGCCGAAGAAGAGGGGGGGGCCGAACATGGCCTTATGGACATTGGTATTTGTTTTGGTAGGGGTTGTTGCGCTGGTAGCTTTTTATGGTGTGGGGCGCTACCAAAAAGCCAAGCGGCAAGAAGTGAACAACCATTTGCGCTCTGCGTTGGAGCAATTCAAACACGACAACCATGTTGCCTACCAAAGAGTGGTGGATGATGCTCGCAAGGCGCTCGAGTTGGACGAAAGCTCCGTTGCTGCGCACGCCTATTTGGCCTATGCCCAAGCCATACGTTGGGGGGAGCATGCGGGAGGGGACGAGGCATTGCGCGAGGCGGAGAAGCATGTGGCGGTTGCGAAGCAAAGCAGTGAAGCGGTTTCCTACACCTATATGGCAGAGGCCCTGTTGGACTACTACCGTGGCAAGGGCCAGCAAGCGGAGGCTGCTCTGGCGGGTTTGGTCCAAAAGCATGAAAATGAGGGCAAGAAGCCGGCGATGTTGTTGATGACGTTGGGGACTTTGCAAATGGGTTTGGGGGATTTGGATGCGGCCAGTGAGAGCCTGGAGAAGGCGCAGGGTTTTGCGCCGGATGAGCCGCGGGTGCATGCCATGTTGGCCAGGCTTGCCCGTCAAAAGGGCAACGTCTCGGAGGCCAAACGTCTCTATGAGCTTGCTCTCAAATATGAGCGTACCCATCCGGACTCGCTGATTGGCCGCAGTTGGGCGATGTTGGAGCAGGCGGACCCTGGGCTTTCCTATATTGTTGCAGCTGAGGATTTGGGCAAGCTGTTGGGTGGCAAGTTGGGGCTTTCGACGCGTCAAGAAGCCATGTCTCACATGCTGCATGCTTTGTTGGTGGCGCGTATTTCTGCGGACATGCCCATGTTTAAGTCCGAATTTCAAGAGTCATTGGAAAGCAGGACAGGTGTTGGCAGGGACAAAGCTGAAAATGCGAGAAAAATTGCGACAGCCGAGGATGCCGCTCGCATAGACAGCCAAAACCCGGAGTTGCAGCTTGTGCGAGCCCAGCGGCTTGCTGCCGAGGGGGACGTAGATGGTGCCATTAAGCAGATGAACCAGGCGATTTTGGCCCAACCCTCCTTGCCTATCCATTTTCACATAGAGTTGGCGCGCTTGTGGATACGCAAAGAGGCTGCCTCCAAGGAAGCGGAGGAAGTGCTTCGCAAAACTCAGTTGATGGCGCCGCGCAACCCCGTCATTCCTGTTTTGCGTGCACAAGTCCTTTTGGCGCAACGCAAGGTGGATGAGGCCCTTTCGGTATTGCAAGTGGCAACCGCGAGCCCCACCACCAAAAACCCTGAGGCCAAAGTGTTATTGGCTCGAGTTTTTCGGGACCACAAAAAAGACTATTCCAAAGCCATTGCCCTCTATACAGAAGCCGCCTTTGAGTTTGGCAAGGACAAAACCAACGTAGCGCAAGCCCATGTAGAGTTGGGCATAACGCACGAGAAGGCGGGGGACTTGCAAAAGAGCAAAGAAGTTTATGAGCAAGTCATAAGGGAAAACTATTCCTTTGAGAGGGCCTATTGTCTGCTTGGGGATGTTTTGGAAGTTTCAACGGAGGCTCAAGACAAGGAGCGCTTGCAAAAGTTGACGGCGAGTTATTTGTCTGTGCCCGCCTGGGCGCAGCAAGGGGAGTGTGCCGCAAAAATGCAGAAGCGTTCTGCTGCGAATGCTGCGAATGCTGCAAATGCTGCAAATGCTGTGAAATAAGCATGGAGGAGAAGCCCACGTGCAGGGAAGGCTTTGCACGTGGTGGGTGGGTTAGAGGGGGCAGGGGGGCAACAGGGAGGTTTTCAGCGTTTGTTTAACAGGCCTTCAACAATTTGGTTGGAGACGGACAAATAGGCGAGGCGTTGGAGTTGGATTTCTTCGGGGAGGCCGGCGAAAATACGAAAAGCTTCCTCCAGGAAGTCCAAGTCACCTCCTGCGGCCATTTGGCCAAGGGCAGTGGCTGTCTCATTGTTGTCGACGGCTTCTTTCCAAAGGGTATTGTGAGGGGAAAGCTCGGCTTGCAGCAAGGCGGTGAAGAGTTGTGCCGCGCTGAGCCTTATGCGCAACTCATCCAAACTGCCAAGCAATTCCTGCTCTGCCCCAGACAGGCGCAGTGCTTGGACAAGCCGCGGGTCCACAGCGCCCGTCAAATCATCCAACTCAATGGTTTCTCGAAAGGCATTTTGCAGGGAGAGAAGCACCGTTTCGTTGCAAGAAAACGCGGTGCCCAAGTGGTGCAAATAGACGATGGCGCAAGCAACATCCGCACTGTTTTGGGCGAGGGCGGTTTTGGCGCGTTGCAAACCGGCTTCTGTCACGGTAGGTTTTTGGGAAGTTAATTTGGCTTTTGCCCAGTCGCGCAAAAGTCCCTCAGGGCTTAAGGCCGTAGGGGCCTGGGAGGGCAAAGGGGGGCCCAACTCATACACATCCAAAGCCCAGAGGGGGATTTGCTCCAAGCGGCGCAGCCCTTTTTGAAGAAGCTGCTCAGGGGAGTCAAAAGGGCGAAAGTTTTGGGCAAACGAAGGAGCGGGAGGGGAGGTGGTTTCCAGTTTCTCCTCTTCCTCCGCTTCCTCTTCGTCGAGCTCCTCAAGGCCGATGACAGAGTCCATATCCACGGCGAGCAATTCCAAGGCCTTCAGTCCCTGCGCCCCCGAAAAATTGCAGCGCACAAGTTTGAGGTTTTCAAAGGTGGCGCCGTCGAGTTGGGCGTTGCGAAAGTCACAGTCCTGAAGGCGCCCGCCGTGGAAATAGGCGTTGGACAAATCCGTATTGCGAAACGAGACGCGTGACAAGTCGCAAGCTTCCCACTCGGAGCCGGTTAGGCAAAGCTCTGCCAGGTTGGCATTGGCCGAGAAGAGTTGGACAAAGGTTGCTCCCGTATAGTCCTTGGCAATTTTTCCTTCTTGGCGCAGCTGGTTCCACGTCTTGGAGCCATTTTTCAGCAAGCTTTCAATTCTCAGAGACGTTTGAGGCATAGGTTGGCGTTTATCTGTGCTTTGTGCATTCTTTCCAA
Organism: Pseudomonadota bacterium; assembly: GCA_009786315.1. Lineage (GTDB taxonomy): Bacteria > Myxococcota > Myxococcia > Myxococcales > Myxococcaceae > WRKR01. Next base: position 12,838 of record WQTM01000221.1, read on the forward strand.
CCCGAAAATAACAGTCCAAGCATTTTTTTTGGCTGTACGCTTGGCTTGGCAACCGCCAAGCGATATGGAAAGTGAAGGCTTCTATTCATGTTTGAACTTTCCATTTCCGAAGATTATGTCGGCGTACGACTTGACAAATTCCTTCGGAAGCAGTTTCCGGATGTCCCCGTCTCGCACTTGTTTAAACTCGTCCGGACGAAAAACCTTCGTCTCAACAACAAGCGTGCGAAACCCGAGCAGCTTCTGCTTGCGGGGGATGTGGTCAGCATACGCAAGCCTTTTGAGGCCTTGAGTGCGCCTTTGGGGCAAGTGGTTTCCAAGCCCCAGGTGTCGCCCAAGGCGCATATTCCCCTTCACATTTTGCATGAGGACGATTGGATTTTGGTGGTGGACAAGCCCTCTGGCATGGCTGTCCACCCTGGCAGCGGCATTCCGCACGGGACGGTGGTGGATTTTGTCCGTGCCTATTTGGGGGAGAGGGCCATTCGCAATGGTTTTTCGGCAAGCCCTGCGCACCGGTTGGACAAGGACACTTCAGGCATTTTGGTGGTGGCCAAGCGCCGTCCGGCCATGGTGCATTTTACGAAGTTGTTGACGGAGGGAAAAATAAAGAAGCGCTACCTTGCACTCATAAAGGGGAGGATGCCAAGCCCGAGGGGGAAAATAGAGGTGGCCTTGGCGGAGCGGCAGCAAACCTATGCCTCAAAGTTGAAGCATGGAAGGCGCATGCAGGAAGCGCGCACATTGTGGCAGCAGTTGGAGCACCAGAGTGGGTGTAGCCTGTTGTCCGTAACCCTGGAGACGGGGCGTACCCACCAAATACGTCGGCATTTTGCTGCTTGGAGTCGCCCCGTGCTGGGTGACACCCGCTATGGTGACTTTGCCTTCAACCGCCTTGCGAAGAAGCATTGGGGGCTTGGCCGCATGTTTTTGCATGCCTGTACATTGGAGTTTGCACACCCGAAGGATGGGGAGGAGATGCGGATGTTGTCCTCGTTGCCCTCGGAGCTTGGTATGGTTTTGGCGAACATGGGTTTTTCAGTGCAAGGCGAGGAGGGGGTGTTTCAGTGTTTGGGCCTTGAGGAGAGGGCCCGGAAAGAAAAGAAAGAAGAAAGCCGATGAGGAAAAAGAAGACAACATCGACTTTTATGAAGCGGGTATTCCAAGTGCCGCGTCGCTCCTGGCGTCGGCGGATTTGGAATGCATTTGTATTTTTGTCATTGACGGTGGTGACGGCGGGGGTGGCGGGGGTGGCCGCTGTTTATATAGAGTTTTCGCCTGGAATAGCCGAGGTGCCCGACGTTGCCGGCTACCACCCCCCCATTTTGACGGAGGTATTCAGCACAGAGGGGGTATTGGTGGGGGAGTTTTATGAGGAGCGGCGCAAAGTCATCCCCTATGAGCGCATTCCCAAGCGTTTGGTGCAGGCATTTGTAGCCTCCGAGGACAGCGCGTTTTTTGACCATTTGGGCATAGACTTGGTGGGCACAGCCCGTGCGGCCTATAAGACGGTGCTTGCGAAAATGTTGGGCTCCGGCTCCATGCAAGGCGGCTCCACACTGACGCAGCAGACGGCCAAAGCCATAATGATAAACGCAGAGGGCTACAAGGCAGCGACGGCCAAGACTTTGAGGCGCAAAATACGCGAAGCCATTTTGGCATTTCGCCTGGAGGTAGCGCTCAGCAAGGAAGAAATACTCTACCTCTATTTGAACAATGTTTATTTGGGGCACCACAGCTATGGCATTCAGTCCGCTGCGGAGAATTATTTTCGCAAGGGTGTGGCGGAGCTTTCGTTGGCGCAGATGGCCCTCATAGCGGGGCTGCCGCAGGCGCCCTCAAAATATTCTCCTTTCAGGAACCCGGAGAATGCGAAGCGCCGCCGCGGCTACGTATTAAGGCGTATGTATGAAGAGGGGATGATAGGGGAGGCGGAGAGGAGGGAGGCCGAGGAGGCGCCCGTTGAGGTACACAACGTAGAAGACGTATTCCACGAGTTTGCCCCCTACTACACAGAGGAAGTACGCCGCTATGTTGTAGAGCGCTGGGGGAACCCGGCCCTGTTGAAAGCGGGCCTCAAGGTGTTTACGGCGATGGATGCGGAGAAGCAGCGCATAGCCCAGGAGGCCGTACTCAGCGAGTTGCTTTCCGTAGACAAGCGCCAAGGCTACCGGGGCCCCCTCAAGCGAGCAGAGGGTGGGCAAGCCCAACGCGAGTTGGACGAGCAGGTGAAGAAGGTGTTGGCGGGGGCCCCCCTCAAGGAGGGTGCACTCTATATAGGCCGGGTGGTGGCCATGGCAGGCAATGGGCAGTGGGCCAAGGTGAAGATAGGGGAGGAGGAGGGCCTGTTGCCTCTGTCCGGTATGCGTTGGGCGCGCAAACTGAACCCCGACCAATACTACCCCAATGCCCTCATTTCCAAAATAAGCGCCGCCCTACGTTTGGATGATGTGGTGGTTATACGCGTGGTGGAGCCCAAACGTTTGTTTGACGGGGAGCCCCCTGCAGAAGTGGCGCGAGCAGCCGAAGGCACGAAGGCCTGGTTGAAATTGGAGCAGGAGCCTGAGTTGCAGACGGCCCTGGTTTCCATAGACCCGCACCGTCGCTATGTGGTGGCGATGGTGGGGGGCTATGACTTTGATGCCAACGAATTTAACCGCGCCTTCCAAGCTTGCCGCCAGCCGGGCAGCTCCTTCAAACCCTTTGTTTATGCTGCGGCGTTGGAGCAACTCAAATGGACGCAAGCAACCATTCTCGTTGACAGCCCCATTGTTTATGACGACCCGGAAAATGAGACGCGTTGGAAGCCGGCCAACTATGGCCAAAACTTTGTGGGGGATGTGACGTTGCGCACGGCCATTACCCTTTCCATGAACATTCCCGCGGTGAAAACGTTTATTGCGGTGGGCGTCAAACCCATGGAGGAGTGGAATGCGCGCTTTGGTTTTTCAACGCCACTCAACGCTGACTTTTCAGCGGCCCTCGGCAGCTCCTGCGTAAAGCCCATAGAGTTGGCCAATGCCTATACCATTTTTGGCAGAGGTGGACTCAAAACGCCCTCGTGGATGGTACGCAAAATTGAAGACCGCTTTGGCAGGACATTGGAAGACCACACAGCCTATGACGATGTTTGGGCGCCGCTGACAGACCGCATGGCGGCAGGCTATGCGGCCTTGTTTGAAGAGGGCGAGCGCGTGCTTTCCAAGGAGACGGCCTTTTTGACGACGGACCTCCTGCGCTCCGTTGTACGCGAAGGCACCGGCGCCCCGGCCCAAGCACTCAAAAAACCCGCTGCCGGGAAGACAGGGACGACGAATGACTCTTTTGATGCATGGTTTGCAGGGTTTACGCAAGGTTTGGTGACGGTGGTGTGGGTGGGCTATGACAAGAATGAGCACCCCCTGGGGCGCTATGAAACCGGGGGGAGGGCGGCTTTGCCTTTGTGGCTGTCCTATATGAAGGGGGCCTTGGAGGGCTACCCCCAGCCCGAGTTTGACCCCCCCCCTGGCCTCAACCTTATACGGTTGCGTATAGACAAAAACAACGGCCTCTTGGCTTCCTCAGGGACAGCGCCGCGCGACGTTGCCGAAATGTATTTTGTTAAAGGTACAGAACCCAAGCAGCAAACCAGCGCCAGGGGGGAGGTGGACTCCCACCGTTTTTTCATGGAAAACCCCTAAAGCAGGAATTCCCAAACCTCCTTCTTTTGAATATAGCCCATACCTATGGAAACACTTTCGGATTCTTTGGCCTTGGGGTTGCCGTGGACATGGGTGGCAGCAGGGGCAATAGGGGTATTGTTGTTGTTGGCGCTTATTTTCTCCATTTGGAGGCGGCGGCGGGCCCGGCTTCAGCAGCAGCTTCTCCTCAAAGAGCGCTCAGCGACGGTGGCCCAGCACATAGAGCCTTCCGCTTTGCCGCAAAAGGAAAAACACAAAACCGACGAGCCGCCCAGCCAGGCGGAGCTGCTCCAAGCCGAGCGCCGACAACTGGAGGCCAAGGCCAAGGAGCACAAAGAGAGGGAGGCCCGCGAAGCCTTTGAAGCCCAGGCGCGTATACTGAAGGAGCAGGAGGAAGAAGCCAAGCGTTTGGCCTACCGCCAGAAGAAAGAGGCCGAAGCCCAGGCCAAGGCGGAGAAGTTGCAGCAAGAGGCGGCGGAAGCTTTGCGGCTTGAGGAGGAGGCACGCCTGGAGAAGCAGAGGAGGGAGGAGGAGGAGAAGGCGAAAGCAGCCAGGGAGGCGGGCAAAACATTGGCGGAGGGGCTGACAAAAACCCGCAAGGAAGGTTTTTTGGCCAAACTGGGAGGGCTTTTCAAAGGGGCCCCGCGCAGCGTGGACGCGGCCCTGTTGGGGGAGTTGGAGGAGCTTTTGTTTTCAGCAGACATTGGCGTGCATACGGCCTCACGTTTGTTGGCCAGCGTGGAGGGGAAGGCGAAGAAGAAGGAGTTGGCGGACTTGGAGGCCATACGAACATTATTGAAGGCGGAGATAGAGGAGATTTTGCGACTCCCCCCTGCCCCCACCCCTGCCCCCGCCCCCGGCGAAGGCCCGGAGGTGTGGATGGTGGTGGGAGTGAATGGCTCCGGCAAGACAACCAGCATAGGCAAGTTGGCGGCGCAGGCCAAGGCCCAGGGCAAGAAGGTGGTATTAGCGGCTGCGGACACATTCCGCGCAGCCGCAGCGGAGCAGTTGGAGGTTTGGGCAGAACGTACGGGGGCGACACTCATACAAGGCAAGGAGGAGGGCGACCCCGCCGCAGTAGCATTTGAAGGAGCGAAGAAGGCGAAGGAGGAGGGGGCGCAGTTGTTGGTGGTGGACACGGCGGGGCGTTTGCACACGAAGCAGCCACTCATGGAGGAGTTGCGAAAAATTCACCGTGTATTGGGCAAAGCCCAGGCGGGAGCCCCCCACCAAGTATTGTTGGTGCTGGATGCGACAATGGGGCAAAATGCCATAGCCCAGGCCAAGCAGTTTTCCGAAGCGGTTGCGGTGACGCAAATTGTGCTAACCAAGTTGGACGGGACGGCGAAGGGTGGCGTAATAATAGGCATTTGTGACGAGTTGAAGTTGCCGGTGGGTTTTATAGGCATAGGCGAGAAGGCCCAGGACTTGAGGCCGTTTTCACCAGCAGAGTTTGTTGCAGCTTTGTTTGAAGAGCCTTGAGACGCACTCTGGCGAGAAGGAGTTTTTGCAGATGGAAGCAGCCGATGTTTCTTCGCCGAAGCCGCACCCGGCGCAACTCCACATAGGGCAAGTGTTTGCCTCCAAGAATTTGTTGCTGACGGGCGTAACAGGCTTTCTCGGCAAAGTTACCCTCTCCATGTTGTTGGACAAATACGGCGAGCAGCTGAACAAAATTTATGTATTGGTACGCAAAGGCTCCCTGAACAATGCGCACCGCCGGTTTATGGAGCGTGTGGTGCCCAGCGAGCCTTTTTCCCCCCTACGCGAGAAATATGGGGAGGAGGGGGCCCTTCAATTTTTCGAGAAGAAGTGTGAAGTGATTGAAGGGGACATAACGGACACGTGGTTGGGGATGGCCGAGGCACAAGTGGAGGCGCTGAAGGAAAAAATAGCCGCATTGGTGAATTGTGCTGGCCTCGTCAGCTTCAACCCTTCTCTGCAAGTGGGGTTGGATGCCAACGTGAAGGGCGTGCAGCACGCGGTAGCGTTTTGCCAACACCTCAAAATACCGCTGATACATGTTTCCACGGCCTTTGTGGCGGGGGAGCGCTCCGGCCTGGTTTTTGAGGACGAGCCTGTTGTGGGCTACTTCCCGAAGAAGGAAGAACTCAAGGAGGCGGAGTTTTCTCTGGAGCAGGAGTTGAAGGACTGTGCCAAGACCATTGCGCGCATACGCGAGATGGCAGAGGACAAGGCATTGAGCACTCAATTCCAAGAGCGCGCGCAAAAGCGCTTGGAGCGAGAGGGCAAAGACTTTCATGACGAGCGCACACTGCGCATGGCCACCCACCGCGAGCGTCGGCTTTGGGTTTCTCTGCAGTTGACAGAAATTGGCATGGAGAGGGCGAAGTTTTGGGGGTGGCCCAACACCTACACCTACACCAAGTCCCTGGGGGAGCAGGTGATTGCCCAGGCGCCCGACTTAGCGTTTGCCATTTTGCGTCCTTCCATTGTGGAAAGTGCTTTGCGTTTTCCTTTCCCAGGGTGGAACGAAGGGTTTACGACTTCTGCGCCCTTGTGTTTTGTGTTGTTGAAAGGGCACCGCAGCGTCCCCGCAGGCAAGCAAACCATTTTGGATATGATTCCTGTGGACTTGGTGGCGAGCGCGGTGGTTGCGGCAACGGCCCAGGCCATAGCCACGCCGGGCCGGCGTATTTTCCATTTGGCTTCCGGAGACTCCAGCCCTTGTTTTGCTTCGCGTGCGGTGGAGCTGGTGGGCCTTTACCGACGCAAGCATTTCCGAGAACGCAAGTCCGGAAATGAATGGATGAACCGCCTCAAAGCGCGCATTGAACCGAGAACGGTTGGCCTTCCGTTTTTCAACATGAGCTCCGCGCCTTTTTTCATGCAAGCGAGTGAAAAAACCAAGGCTTGGTTGGACAAAGCGAAGCCCCACTGGGGGATGCCGAAGGTGTTGTCCTGGATTGAGAGGCTGCAAAGTGGGCTTGAGGGCATTGGGGACCAGGCCGAAGCCGTACAGAATATTGTCGACATTTTTCTCCCCTTTACTTGGCAACACCGTTATTTATTCCGCTGCGACAACACGCGGAATTTGTTTGCGACACTGAGCCTTCAGGACAGGAACAAAGTTTTTTGGAGCCCTGAGAAGTTGGACTGGCGCAAATATTTCCTTGAAACCCACCTGCCGGGCCTCGAGAAGTGGGTATTCCCCAATTTGGAGGAAGAGCGCAAAAAGCGCCGGGCAATGGCCCCCTACCGCGACTTGCTGGAGTTGTTGGATGCTTCGGCTTTTGCTTTTCACCACCGCGTGGCATTTCGCTATTTGGGCAAGGAGGGGGAGCAGACGAGGTTTACTTTTGGGGAAGTCCGCCACTATGCAGGGCGTGTGGCCTCCCGTTTGGTTGCAGAAGGCATTCAACCCCAAACGCAGGTGTTGTTGCTTTCAGAAAACCGGCCGGAGTGGGCCATTTCCTATTTTGGAATTCTCCTGGCAGGCGCCACCGCAGTGCCTTTGGACGCGGACTTCTCTTTGAAGGAAATTCTCAACATTGCAGAGCGCTCCAAGGCCCAGGCTTGTCTGTTTTCCGAGGAAGTGTTTGAGCGGCTCCCCAACCTCCTGACGAAGCTTGCGAAGATGAATGTGCGTTGCATTAGCTTGGCCGAAGGCATGGAAGGTGCGGAGGTGGTGTTGCCAAGGCCCAAGCTGAGTGGAGGTGAAGTGGCCTCGTTGTTGTTTACTTCAGGCACGACGGGGGTGCCCAAGGGCGTCATGTTGACGCATGAGAATTTCACCTGGCTTGCAGCCAAGTTGGCGAGTGTTTTTGAGTTGCATGCGGGAGACGGGTTGTTGTCTGTTTTGCCGCTGCACCACAGTTTTGAGTTTTCTGCAGGTTTGTTGGTGCCTTTTATATGCGGTGCAGAAGTGAATTATTTGGACGAGCTGACCAGCGACAAAATAACCGAAGCCCTGGACAGCAAACGTGTAACGGCCATGATAGGTGTCCCCGCCGTGTGGCAGTTGTTTGACAGGAAAATAGCCCAGGAACTTGCGCAGAAACCTGCCGTAGTGGAGGAGGTGATGGATGTACTTTTGGAGTTTAACCGTCAGCTTCGCGACTACCGCGGTGTGAATTTGGGGAAACTTCTATTTTGGCCCATACACCAGAAACTGGGCGGGCGTATGCGCTATTTGGTTTCAGGCGGCTCCAGTTTGCCCAGGGAGGTGCAGGAGAAGTTTCACGGTTTTGGTTTTTCACTCTCCGAGGGCTATGGCCTGACGGAGTCCTCGCCTGTGCTGACGATTTTTAAGGCGGAGAACAAGTTGGTTGCAGGCTCCGTCGGGCGCGTATTGCCGGGCATTTCTCTCAAAATTTCAAACCCGGACAACGACGGGGTGGGAGAAGTATGGGCGAAGGGGCCGAACATTATGGCGGGTTATTTTGAGGACAGGGAGGCAACCGACGCCGTATTGAAGGAGGGGTGGCTACACACGGGGGACTTGGGTTATTTGGACACAGACGGCCGCCTCTTTTTGGTAGGCAGGAAGAAGGACGTTATTATTGATGCGAATGGCAAGAACGTCTACCCGGACGAGCTTGAAATACTCTATGAGAAGCACCCTCTCATAAAGGAGCTTTCCATTTTAGGTTTCCCCTCGGAGGAGGGGGGGGAGAAGGTGGCCTGTTTGTGTGTACCGGAGACAGGGGAAAAAAAGCGTGCGGAAGCCATACGCGAGTTGGAGGAGCATTTCAGAAAAATTTCAAACTCCCTGCCACTCTACCGGAGGGTGAAGGCGCTCTATTTTTGGGAAGGTGTTTTGCCCAGGACGTCCACGCGCAAGGTGAAGCGCAAGGAGGTGCTTGAAATACTCAAACGTCTCGAAGCGAAGAACCAGAGTTTATTGAGGGGGCGGAGGGGCAAAGAAATATTAGATGAGCACACAGAGAGTTTGGTGCAGTTGATTTCTCAGGCTTCGCAAAAGCCCGTCAGCGAAATACAACTCTCTTCCAAGTTGGTGGATGATTTGGGCATGGACTCGTTGATGCTCAGCGAATTGACGGTGGCATTGGAGCAAACGGGCTGGGTAAGCCAGGGTTTGGACTTGACGAAAATTCAAACCGTAGACGACTTGGGGCGCACCCTGCATTCCGGGCGCAAGAAGGAAGCAGCGCCTATAAAACCTGCCACACCCAAGCGACAGGAAGAGACCGGCATTAACGACATTCAGATTCCCGACGTGGTGTCCAGCGCGGGGCGCAAGTTTTTGGCTTTAGGCCAGCAGGCGATTTATGAGCGTATGTTTAACATTCACGTTGAGGGCAAGCCGTTTATTCCGCAGAACCGGAATTTTTTGGTTGTTGCCAACCACAGCAGCCATTTGGACATGGGCCTGGTGAAGTTGGCATTGGGGGAGCATGGTGGGCGATTGGTGACATTGGCCGCGCGCGACTATTTTTTCAACCGCAGTGTGAAGCGGTTTTATTTTGAAAATTTCACCAACCTTATTCCGATGGAGCGCCAAGGCGCGCTGCGCGAGTCTTTGCGTTATGCGACAGAGTCTCTGACGCAGGGCTACAATTTGCTCATTTTCCCTGAGGGGACGCGCTCCAAGACGGGGGAGATTCTCGAATTTAAACCGACGGTGGGTTATTTGTCTCTGGCAACCAACGTGGACGTGTTGCCCATATACATTCGCGGCTCCTTCAACGCTTTGCCCAAAGGAAGCCTGTTGCCCAAAAGCAAGGACTTGGAGGTGCGTATTGGCCCCGCGTTGCGCGCACAAACCATGTCAGCACATGTTGCGGACATGGTACGCTCCGAGGCCTACCGTTGGATTGCGCGAGCAGCGGAGGAGGCGGTGCGTCAACTGGCGAGGGGGAAGGTTTTGGATTTGGAAAATTTGGATGAAAAGCAGACGGAGAATTTGGGATGAATATTCTCGTTACGGGAGGAACGGGTTTTTTGGGGGCGCATTTGATACCGCTGTTGACAGCGGATGGGCATAGGGTGCGTCTTTTGGGGAGGACGCTTCCTTCTCAGGCTTTGCCGGAGGGGGTGGAGTTTAGGCAGGGGGATTTGAAGGAGAGGGCCCTGGTGCGCTCCGCGCTTGAGGATGTGGACGCCATTTACCACCTGGCTGGGCGCGTGAGTTTTCGCGACAAAGAAGCGCGGCAGATGTATGAACTCCACGTAGACTGCACGCGCGAATTCATTTATGACGTTGCCAAGTTGAAGAAGAAGCCGCGTTTCATTCTCATGTCGACTTCTGGAACCATTGCTGTTTCCAAGACGGAGTGCGTGTTGGATGAGGATGCGCAATACCCTCTTGAGGTGGTTGGGAGGTGGCCCTACTATTTGTCCAAAATTTATGAAGAGAAGTTGGCATTGGAGTTGTGTCCGAAATATGAAATTCCCTTGGTGGTGCTCAACCCGAGTTTGTTGATGGGGCCTGGGGACGAGCGTCTTTCGTCCACGTGGACGGTTGCGAAGTTTTTGCAAGGGGACATTCCTTCCATACCCAACGGTGGCATTTCCATTGCAGACGTAAGAGACGTAGCGCAAGTTGCCTTCAACGCATTGAAGAAGGGGGAACTCTATGGGCGGCATTTGTTGGGCCTCAATTTTGGAATGAGGGAGTTTTTCGAGAGAATTTCGCGGCTGTCAGGGGTGTCCATGCCGATGCTTCGTTTGCCCAAGGTGGCGAACATTTGGGGGGCGAAGCTGTTGGGGAAGTGGGCAGAGTGGAGGGGGAGGGAGCCTGCGTTGGATGCGCAGGAAGTGGACATTGGGGAGCATTGGTTTTGGTTGGACAGCAAGAAGGCCCAGCGGTTGCTCGACTACCGTCCTCATGACGTATATGAGACTTTGCAAGACACCATTGCATTCATTTTGCAGCGTATGCCGCCCGGCCATTCTCTGGGCACCAAAGGAAGGCTCGAAAAACTGCGTGGTGACTAACTAAAGCCCCAACCAATTGCGCCGGTCAATAACGCGGCAACTGATGGCAAAGCGCATGTCGCTCTCTTGAATGTCGTCATGTCCCTCCAAGTCCGCACGTGTCCTGGCCAGACGAAGAATGCGGTCATGCGCTCTGGCCGAGAGGCCGAAGTGGCGCACGGCCCGCTCCAAGTCCTCCCTGGCTTTCCCCATGGTTTTGCAATGTGCTGCAAGCAACTTGGGCCCCATTTGGGCATTGAGGCGTATATGAGGTGTTTGCAGGAAGCGCTCCTGCTGTCTTTGTCGGGCGGCGGCGATGCGTTGTTGATAATAGGAGGAGGGTTTTTCTTTCAAGTCGAGGGCGAGTATTTTTTGCACATCCACCGGGCGTGTTTCGAGTGTCGCATCAATCCTATCCAAGAAGGGGCCTGAAAGCCGTGCATGGTATTCCAAAACTCTTTTGGGCAAGCAGCGGCACTCTCTGTCCGGGACGTTGAAATAGCCGCAGGGGCAGGGATTCATCGCCGTCACCAGCATAAAGTGGCAGGGGTAGTTGATGCGTTGGTTGGCGCGGGCGAGGCGCACGGTGCCCTCTTCCAGGGGTTGGCGAAGCACCTCGAGGACGTGTTTTTTGAATTCCGGGAGCTCGTCCAAGAAGAGGATGCCGTTGTGCGCGAGAGAAAGCTCCCCCGGGCGGGTTTGCACGCCCCCCCCCACCATCCCCGCATCCGTAATGGTATGGTGAGGGGAGCGGAAGGGGCGCTCGCCGACGAGCGCATGCTCATGCCGAAGCATGCCTGCGACGGAATAAATTTTTGTCACCTCCAAAGCCTCTTCAAAACTCATGGGTGGCAGCAGGGCGGGGACGCGTTTGGCCAGCATGGTTTTACCGGAGCCGGGGGGGCCACACATCAACACGTTGTGTCCTCCGGCCGCAGCGGCTTCCAGCGCGTCTTTTATTTCGGATTGGCCGCGTACTTCGCTCATGTCCAGGCCAGAGGTGGAGGGGCGAGAAGAGGAGGAGGGGGTGGTGGCCTTGGAGACATGGGCCTCCAGGGGTTTTTCATTGGAGAGGTGGGAAATAACTTCTTTCAAATGTTTGGCCCCGAAGACTTGAATGTTGTCGACGAGCGCCGCTTCTGCCGCATTGGCCTGGGGGACGACAATGGCCTGCATATGGTTGTTGCGTGCAGCAATGGCCAGCGAGAGTACACCGCGTATGGGTTTGAGAGCGCCATCCAAAGACAACTCTCCGCCGAAGACGAAGCGCTGCAGTTGCTCGTTTGAAAACAGCTCAAAGGCCGACAGCACGCCCAAGGCGATGGGCAACTCGAAGGTGGCGCTGTCCTTGCGGAGGTCCGCCGGCGCGAGGTTGACCGTAATGCGTTTTTGCGGAAGCTCAAAGCCGGCGTTTTTGACGGCGGAGGCCACGCGTACTTTGCTCTCTTTAGCGGCGCCCTCCGTCAACCCGACGACATTAAAAAACGGGAGCCCCAGGCTAACGTCCACCTCCACCTCCACCAACACGGCCTCAATACCCACCAAAGCCGCAGAAAACACCTTCGCCAACATTCCAACCTCCCACGCATTGCGACACTAGGGCAACTCTACCTTGTTTTGTAGGGTTGAAGAATTGAAAAGTGAAGAAGGGTGTGTGTTTTCTTCTACCGAAGAGGGGGGGTGGGGGGCATTGCCCACTGGAGTGGTGAGCATTCCCAAGGCGACAGCGCCCGCTTGCCTGGCGCCCTCCAAAGCGAAGACGACTTTTTCATAGTTGGCCTGGCCGTCTGCAGAAAAAAACACCACACGCTCAGCGGGGTTGTTGCGGGCGGCCAGCACACTGCGCAGCCTGAGGACATAGTCTTTGTCCTCAACGTTTTGCTGGTTTAAATATAGGCGTCCCGTTTTGTCCAAAGAGACGAGCAACTGTCCTTCAGGCATGTCCTCTATGCTTTCAACCAAGCTGTTTTCTGAAATTTGGACAGCGATGTTTTTTTCAAGCAAGGGCGTTAGCACCATAAAAACAATCAGCAACACCAGAACGACGTCCACCAGGGGGGCAACATTCATATTGGAGTTGGGCGGGTTGAGTTTTTGGGGAGAAACCCTCATTTTTTTGGGGTGTCTCAACTTTCTTTCCTCTCCTCAACAGCCAGTGCAATGTGGCGAAACCCCGTTTGCTGAAGTATTTCCAAGACAGAACGTACCTCCTCAAAGGGAAGTGTTTTGTCGCCTTTGAGCAGAATTTTTTTCCAGCCGTTGGACTGTAGTTGTTGTATTTCTTCTTTGAGGGCCTTTTTTGAAACCTGTTTGTCGCCCATAAAAAGGGTTTTCTCTTGGGTGATAGAGACAACCAAGGTTTCCAATTTTGTTGGGGTTGTTTTCTCAAAAGGGTTTGGGGGGGTGGAGGGGAGTGAAACGTGCTGCCCCCTTTGCAGCATGGGCGTAACCACCATGAAGACAATAAGCAACACCAGCACAACGTCGACCAGGGGGGTGACGTTTATTTCATTTTTCGCGGAGCTTTTCGGGTTGAAAAGGCGCATGGGGGTGTCCTTCTTTTTGAATGTTTTGGCACAAAACTTCCAGAAACTCGTTGGAGGACTCGGCGATGTCCACGGCCCGTGCGTCGACCCATGTTTGCAGACAGTTATAGGCCATGACGGCAGGAATAGCGACGAGCAACCCCAAAGCTGTGGTAACCAACGCTTCGGCGATGCCGGCGGACACCGCCCCTAACCCCCCGCTGCCCTCTTTGGCCATGGACTCAAAGGCAGTGACAATGCCCATAACCGTACCCAGGAGGCCGACGAAAGGCGCTGTGGAAGCGACGGTTGCAAGCAAGCCCAACCCGCGCTTCATTTGTTGAATTTCCCGAGCGCCTTGTCGCTCCAAGCTGCGGGCGACGGACTCCATGGTTGTTTCCGGGTGGTGGGCGTTTTCTCTGAAAGCTTTCAGCCCGAGGGAGAGGACGCGCCCTGCGTAGCCCAGGTTTTTTCCATAGTGGGCTTGTGCGGCGAGGGAGAGGTTGCCTGTTTCCAGGTTTTTTTCCAAGGCTGACAAGAAGAGGGAGGAGTGGTGTTTATGGGTGAAGAAGACGGTGAGGCGCTCAACGAAGACGAGCAGTGAGGCCAGGGACATGAGGGTGAGCGCGGCGACGACGGTTTTAGCGAAGGGCCCCATTTGAAGCCACAAGCCGACGAGAGAAAAATCCATCCTAAGAGTGCCTTTGCTGTTTGGAGGAGGGGAAGGCCTGTTTGGCAGAGTTGTTTAGGGCAGTTTAAGGCGAATGGGGATGTTATAGTCGACAGAAATGGGTTTTCCCTGGAAGGTAGCCGGCGAATATTTGCGCATATAAAGGGCGCTCAAAATAGCCTCCTCCATATAAGGCAAGCTTTGGATGAAGCGGCAATTTTCGACATTCCCTTGTGCCGTAATGGTGCAGCGGACGAGAGCGAGCCCCTCGACGCGAGCTTCCAGGGCTTTACGGCTGAAGCGGACGGGGCGGTTGAGGAGGGCCCTAGGGGGTACCATACCTTCGCCGAAGGGGAGGGTGGCGAGGGAAGGGGTACCGGTGGGGCCTGTTTGTGAGAGGGGGCTTGGCCCCAAACCCCCACCCTCCACGCCATGTGTTGCGCCAAGGGGGTGGGCCGTTTTGTTGTCCACGAGTGGGGCCATTTCGCTGTTGTCCGCGGATAGGGTCTCCGGCTTTTTTTCAAAAAACTTTTCTGTGAGTACGGGTTTTGTTTTCCCTAAGGCGCTGATTTTATTTTTCTGTAGCGTTTGGTTTTGGAAATATGTTTTTACTGGCAGAGGTAGAGGAGGGGGCAGCATTTCCGTCAAATGGGGGGCAGGTATTGTTGGGGGCAGGCTTTTATAGAGGAGGATTTCGGTTGAGTGGTTGATGGGGGGGGGGGGTTTTGTTGGG
>WQTM01000222.1 GCA_009786315.1 Pseudomonadota bacterium
CGTTTTTGAGGAACTTTTTGGGCGAGCAAAAAGTTCCCCGCCGGAGGCAGAATGCCCGGAGGGCAGAAAAGCGCGGGCCGCAGGCCCAAAGAGGACAACGCCCGGAGGGCGAAGAGAAACATTTCAAAAAATGGCCCGGGCCGCAGGCCCAGAGAGAACAACACCCGGAGGGCGAAGAGAAACATTTCAAAAAATGGCCCGGGCCGCAGGCCCAGAGAGAACAACGCCTGGAGGGTGAAGAGAAATACGGCATGGAGAAAGGCCGAGCACCTCACCAAAAGCCCACGGCTGTCCCCCCCTCTTGGGGGACAGGGGCGGTTTCAATTGGGGCTGCTCTATATAAAATGTACCAGTTTGGAAAATGCACGCCGCCATGTGGGCATATCCATGTGCTTGGGGCTCTTGTAGCCCAAAGCAATCACCATGGTTATGCTCGCTGTCTCAAAATTCACCCCCCCCAGCAATTCCTCTGCGCGGAGCAAAGCCTCCGGCCCCCCCTCCATGGGACAACTTGAAATCCCCCGCGCACTCGCTGAAAGCATCAAATTTTCACAGGACAAGGCAGCACTCTTCACCGCCCATATGCGCAACTCCTCCCGGGGTATTTGGAATGCCTGGGGAAGCATGGACATTTTGCGGGCATAGGCCTGCTTTTGCGCCTCGCTCAACCCAGGGTGCTGGGCGGCCCACGTCAGGAATTCTTGCGAAGCCTCAGGCCAGTCTCCCCAACAGGCTAGGTTGACACATAAAACGGGGGCCGTGGTTGCTGCGGACGGGTTGTTGAGGCACTCGGCTAACCGCTTTCGCATGGAGGGCGTCTGCGCAATATACCAGCGGTAGGGTTGCATATTCATGCTGGAAGGCGCCCAAATGGCATCCTCCAAAATCGCCTTCAACACAGGCTCCACAATGGGCTTGTCTTCAAATACGCGAATGGAGCGACGGTTACGTATGGTTTCCAAAGTTGAAACGTTGGCGTCTTCAAACATGTTTCCCTCACAAAACTTAGAGTTGTGCCCGCGGGTAGGAGCCCAGCACTTTGAAGAGTATGCTGACTTTCCTCATCTCCTCAAAGGCCCCCGCTACAACGGCGTCTTCCATGTGGCCTTCTATGTCCAAAAAGAAAACATAGTTCCACAGGCCGCGCTTGGAAGGCCGGGACTCAATTTTCGTCATGCTGAGGCCATGCTTTGCCAAAGGCTCCAGCAAACGTACCAGCGCGCCGGGTTTGTCAAGGCTGGAGGACAAAATGCTCGTCTTGTCCTGCCCGGTGGGCTTTCGCTGCTGGTTTCCAAGCACCCAAAAACGCGTCGTGTTGTTGGGCTCATCCTCCAAGTGCGAGGCCAAAATGGGCATGCCATATAGTTCTGCTGCATGCTTCCCCGCAATGGCGGCGGCCCTCTCCTCCTTGAGTGCCACACGCACGGCCTCGGCATTGCTGGAGGCCGCAACACACTCTGCTTGCGGCAAATGCCTCTCCAACCAACGACGGCACTGGGCCAAAGGTTGCGGGTGAGAATAAACACGGGCAACATTTTCAAGCTTCGTCTCTTTGCAGAGCAGGTGGTGGTTAATGCGCAGCAAAGTCTCCCCGCAAATGGACAAGGGGCTGCTCAAAAACATGTCGAGGGTGTGGCTAATCATCCCCTCCGTCGAGTTCTCCACCGGCACAACCCCAAAGTCCGCCTCCCCACACTCCACCTTGCGGAATACCTCACTAATGGAAACCTCGGGAAGCGGCTCCACCGAGGAGCCAAAATATTTCAACATCGCCACATGCGTATATGTCCCCTCCGGCCCCAAATAGGCCACCCTCAAAGGCTTCTCCAATGCCAAACATGCCGACATCAACTCCAAATACCAGCGACGCAAAAACTTCCCCGACAAAGGCCCCGGGTTTGAAGTTTCCACCCTCTGGAGGACTTCGGCCTCCCTCTCCGGGTTCCAAAAAGAAAGCTGCCCTGTGCTTTTCTTCACCTCGCCAATGGCCTGCGCATGCTGCGCACGTCGGCTAATGAGACGCAAAACCTCCTCGTCAATTTCATCAATAGCACTGCGTAAACGGGCCAATTCCTCCTCGCGAGTGGCCATCATTCCTCCTCATGGGCGCCAAGCTTGACGCAAAATGTGGACCAAAGCATTCTCATCCTGCTCCATGGGCGTCAAGCTGAACAAACCACCCATAACGTCAAGTGCATTCTTGGCCAAAGCAGGAAACTCCTCGGGGACAATTCCATAGTCCGAAAGCTTCAACGCATTCAACCCCACCTCTGCAATGAGTTTCTCCAAGCCCACCAAAAAAGCATCGGCTTTGGCCGGCTGCCCCATGGCCTTGGCCAAGTCAGCCATACGCTCCGGTACAAAAGGCGCCAGAGAAGAAAAATAGGGCAAGGCCAGCATGCAAAGCCCGGCACCATGGGGAAGCTTTGGGTGAAAAGCACTCAGCGCATGCTCCAAAGAGTGGTGGGAAATACAGGAGGAGAGGGACTCGCAAATGCCCGCTCCGGTGGCAGCCCAGGCCATTTCAATACGCGCCTCCAAGTCCTCCGGGTGTTGGACTGCCCTGGGCAACCACCGGTTTATGCGCGCTGCTATGTCCAAGGCCAAAACGTCGCTCCCCGGCTGGTGGCATGTTGCCAAATAGGCTTCTATCGCATGGAAAAAAGCATCCATGCCCGTCATCGCCGTCTGCGCAGGAGGCAGAGACAGCATGAGTCTGGGTTCTATGAGGGCCAACTGCGGGTAGGTGGAGTCACAACCCCACCCCAACTTCTCCCGAGAGTCCAGGCGTGTAATAACTGTCCATGGGTCCGTCTCACTGCCCGTCCCTGAGGTGGTGGGTATGGCAACCACGGGCTTGGCGGGAAACTTGGGCGTCTTCTTCTTTCCTGTTGTCCCCCCCATATAGTCCCAATAGGCCCCCTCGTTGCCCATCATCAACGCAATGGACTTGGCTGCATCCAAAGAGGAGCCTCCCCCTAGGCCCACCACAAAATGACACCCCTCCCCGCGCGCCAATACCGCCCCCTCGTCCACTTGCTCCGAGGTGGGGTTGGGTTGAATTTTGTCAAACACCACCGCCTCGCAACCCCTCCTTTGGAGCAAGGAGAGCACCTCGTCCAAATAGCCCAGGCGCCGGGCGGAGCCTCCTTGGCCCACCACCAGCAAAGCCTTGTGGCCCGGCAAAGGCAACTTCGAGAGCAACTCGAGAGAGCCTGTGCCAAAATGCAGACGCGTCGGCATATACCAGCGAAATGGGTGCATAGGCTTTCCTTGGGCTAAAAAAAACCACCTTCAGGAGGTGGCTTTTTTCAAACTATTTCTTTGAGGTGTCCTTCGCCCAAGCCATCATTTTGCGCAGCTTGGCGCCCGTCTCCTCAATGGGGTGCGCCTTGGCCTCCTCCCTCATCCTCAAAAAATGGACACTGCCGGACTCCGTCTCCTCAATCCACTCCTTGGCAAACTTCCCACTCTGAATCTCCTCCAACACCTTCTTCATCTCCGCACGTATGGCGTCGTTAATAATGCGGGGGCCACGCGTATAGTCACCATATTCGGCCGTGTCTGAAATGGAATAACGCATCCAGCTCATGCCGCCCTCATACATCATATCCACAATAAGCTTCAACTCGTGCAGGCACTCAAAATAGGCACTCTCTGGCTGGTAGCCCGCATTCACCAAAGTCTCAAACCCCGCCATCACCAAGGCCGAAGCGCCTCCACACAAAACCGCCTGCTCGCCAAACAAGTCGGTTTCTGTCTCCTCTTTGAAAGTCGTCTCAAGCACACCGGCGCGCATACAACCAATGCCGCAAGCATAGGAGAGTCCCAATGCCTGCGCGTTGCCTGTCGCGTCCTGGTGGACGGCAATCAACCCGGGCGTGCCTTGTCCATTCTCAAACAAACGGCGGACTTGGTGGCCGGGGGACTTGGGGGCAATCAACAACACATCCACATCCTTGGGGGGGACAATGCGCCCATAGTGTATGCTGAAGCCATGGGCAAAAAACAAAGCCTTGCCTTTGCTCATGTGTGGTGCAATCTCCGTTTCATAGAGTTGCTTTTGTCCTTGGTCCGGCGTGAGAATCATCACCAAATCCGCTTCACGCGCAGCCTCCGCAACGCTGAGTACCCGAAACCCCGCCGCCCTCGCCTTGTCTGCCGAAGCACTCGTCCCACGAAGGCCAATGCGGACATCTACGCCGGAATCTTTCAAATTGAGGGCATGGGCATGGCCTTGGCTTCCATAGCCCATAATGGCCACTTTGCGTGCTTTGATGAAGTCGAGGCTGGTATCCGCGCTATAAAAAACTTTTGCCATGTTCTCTCCTAGTCTTCTGCTGAAAGGATGGTTTGAGAGCCGCTTTCGAGTGCAATGCGCCCCGTTCGGCAAAGCTCTTGAATGTGAAATTTTTTGAGTTGGACTTCCAAAGCGTCCAGCGTCTCGTTGGAGCCTGTCGCTTCAATCATCATCGAGCCCATGGAGACACCCACAATCCTCGCCCCATAAACTTCAAGCAATGCACTCAACTCCACGTGGCTTGCTTCCGGCGTCGAAATTTTGACGAGCATCAACTCCCGCTCAACCAATTTCCTCGGCTGAAGCTCAACGGCTTTCACCACAGGCAACAACTTCTGCACTTGCTTCAACATCTGCTCTATGGGTTTGCTCAGCTGCACCACCACCGTCATCCTCGAGTATTCAGGACGCTCCGTGGGGCCAACCGCAAGGCTTTCAATGTTCCACCCGCGCCTTGAAAACAAACCTGCTACGCGAAACAACACGCCAGGTTTGTTGGCGACAAGCAACCCAATGGTGTGCGTGCTAGAGTTGGACGTTGTCATTGTTTGCCTCCCAACATTTCATCCAAGGCAGCTCCAGGGGCCACCATGGGGTAACAGGACTCTTCTTCTTTGGTGCGTATGTCCACAATGCAGGGGCCTGTCTTGTGGGCCAGGGCCTTCTTCAAAGTCGGCTCCAACTCTTCAAACGTTGAGCAACGCAACCCAAGGCAACCATAGGCCTCCGCCAACTTCACAAAGTCCGGACAGTCTCCAAGCAACACTTCACTCTTCCTGTTCTCATAGAAAAGCTCCTGCCACTGACGCACCATCCCCAAATAGAGGTTGTTGAGAATGAAAATTTTAATGGGGAGTTTCAATTTGGAGGCCACCGCCAACTCCTGCAAAGTCATTTGGAAGCTGCCGTCCCCATCAATGCCAATCACCAGTTTGTCTGGGGCCCCCAGCTGAGCCCCTATGGCCGCGGGCAAACAATAACCCATGGTGCCCAAACCGCCGGAGCTGATGAATTGCCGCGGGTGGTCTGCTTTGTAGTATTGGGCGGCAAACATTTGGTGCGCCCCCACCCCCGTCACCACCACCGCCTTGCCTTTGGTAAGCTTGTAGAGCAAATCCACAACCGTCTGCGGCAACAAAGGCTCATGGGGGTTTTGCACATAGCTGACAGGGTATTGCTTGCGCCAAGCATCCACCTGCGCCCGCCATGTCGAAATGTCGTGGCGGCCTTTCGTATAGAGGGCGACCAACTGCTCCGTCAGCTTGGGCAATACCTCTTTCACGTCCCCCAATAGGCCAACGTCTACGCCCACATTCTTGGAAATCTCTGCTGAGTCAATGTCCAAATGCAAAATTTTGGCATCCGGCGCAAAAGCACTCAGTCGCCCCGTCACTCGGTCATCAAACCGCGCACCAATCCCAAACATCAAATCCGAGCCCTGCACAGCAAGGTTGGCATAGCGGGAGCCGTGCATGCCAAACATGCCCAAACTCAGTGGGTGCGTCTCGGGAATGGCGCCCTTGCCGTGTATGGTTGTCACCACCGGAGCGCTGACAAGCTCGGCAAAACGCAATACCTCCGCATAGGCGTTGGAAACGTGAATGCCTCCACCCAAATATAAAACGGGGTGTTTGGCCTTCGCAATAAGCCTGGCGGCCTCCACAATTTTGGGCCCCAAATCCGCCGCCTGGTTTTTGAAACTTTTGAATTCTTCGTCTTCTTCTATCGCGTCGTAGTCAAACTCAATCTCCGCCGCCTGCACATCCTTGGGTATGTCTACCAATACGGGGCCTGGACGGTCCGCCCTCGCTACGTGGAATGCAAGCTTCAACACGCGCACCAGCTCGCTTGGGTTGGTTACCAGCCAGTTGTGCTTCGTTATGGGCATGGTAATGCCCGTAATGTCCACTTCCTGAAAAGCGTCGGAGCCCAAAAGCGAGCGCGCAACATTTCCTGTCAACGCTACCAAAGGCACCGAGTCCAAATAGGCGTCCGCAATCCCGGTAACAAGGTTGGTGGCACCGGGCCCGGAAGTGCCTATGCATACCCCCACCTCCCCTGTTAGGCGCGCATAACCCTCCGCCATGTGCGCACCCCCTTGCTCATGGCGTACTAATACATGCTGAAACTTCTTGGAGTTATAAATCGCATCATAAAGAGGAAGCACCGCACCACCGGGTACGCCAAATATGTAGCGTGCACCCTCAAGCTCAAGACAACGCACAATGGCTTGCGCCCCAGTCATCTTTTTCTTCGCCATATATATACCCAGTATACCCAGGAAAACAAAAGCCCTCCCCTCCACCCCAAAACACCTTCTTCGCAATACTCAAACAACAGACACGTCTGCTTTGAGTATCCGTGCCTCTACACTACGCCCTACTTCTGAAGTCGACAAGGGGGAGGTTTGTGTCATGTCCGCTGTCAAAGCACCCTCCTGAATGCTTTGGGCAATGGCCTCCTCCAAAACCACGGCCTCCCTCTCCAACCCTAAGGAATAACGCAACAACATGGCCGCACTGGAAAGGGTGCCATAGGGGTTTGCAATGCCACGCCCCGCAATGTCCGGAGCGGAGCCGTGTATGGGCTCGTATAGCCCCAACCTTCCCTCTCCCAATGAGGCCGAGGGCAACAAACCAATGGAGCCGGACAACATGGAAGCTTCGTCGGTTAAAATGTCGCCAAACATGTTCTCTGTCACAATAACATCAAACTCCGAGGGGCAGCGAATGAGGTACATGGCGCACGCATCCACGAGGAGGTGCTCCAACTCAAGCTGCGCAAACTCTTTGCGTACCACACGCTCCACCACCTCCCTCCACAAACGCGAAGTTTCGAGTACATTGGCTTTGTCCACGGAAGTCAGCTTCTTTCGGCGTGACATGGCCAACAAAGCCGCCTTGCGCACCACACGCTCAACCTCGGCCTCACTGTAGGTGCATGCGTCCATGGCCCACGTGGCTTCACGGCGTTTTTCACCAAAATAAATGCCGCCCGTCAGCTCGCGGACGACAAGCAAGTCCACACCTTGCACCACTTCGGGGCGAAATACGGTGCGGTTTGCCAACGAGGGAAAATTTCGCACAGGGCGCAGGTTGGCAAACAACCCCAACTCTTTTCGAATGCCCAGCAAACCTTGCTCCGGCCGCACTTTTGAGGAAGGCCCCCATTTGGGCCCTCCCACAGCACCCAAAAGCACAGCGTGGCTTTGCTTGCACAAAGCCGTCGTCTCATTCGGCAAAGCCTTTCCGGTTTTGTCAATGGCAATGCCGCCTATGTCTGCTTCCTCAAAAATAAAATTGTGCCCAAACCGAGAAGCCACCGCGCGCAAGGCGCGGACAGCTTCGGCCGTCACTTCGGGGCCAATGCCATCACCTGGAAGTAGTGCAATAATTGCTTTCATGCTCGTCTGGCCTCAAAAGCTGAAATGTGCGGTTTGCAACCCAAAAGAAAACCCAACTCATCCACACCGTTCATCAAACAGTGGCGAGAAAACTTGTCCAGCTCAAAAGAAACCCGCTGGCCTGAGGGAAACAACAATATCTGCTCGTCCAGGCGAATTTCAAGGTGAAGGCCCGCCTCCTTCAGCAGTTGCTCGTGAATTTCTGGAGTCACCGCAATGGGAAGCAAACCATTTTTGAGAGCGTTGTTTCGAAAAATGTCCGCAATAGAGGTGCTAATGACGGCTTGAAAACCAAAATCCACCAAAGCCCATGGGGCATGCTCCCGGGACGAGCCACATCCGAAATTGTCCCCCGCCACGAGTATGCGTGCATTGGCTGCAAAAGCTTGGTTGAGAATAAACTCCGGGTTGGGTTTGCCGTTTGGCAAATAGCGCCAATCCCAAAACAACTTCTCCCCCAAACCCGCCTTGTCCGTCACCTTCAAAAAGCGAGCTGGAATAATTTGGTCTGTGTCAATGTTGCGCTGCGGCAATACCACCGTTCGGCTTTGAATATGGTTCATGTCAACAACCTCGAGTCTGCCAATTTGCCACTCACAGCCGCAGCAGCTGCGGTTGAGGGGCTTGCCAAAAATGTGCGCCCACCCTTGCCTTGCCTGCCTTCAAAATTACGGTTGCTGGTGCTGACGGCATATTGCCCGGGGCTTAGCTGGTCGCCGTTCATCGCAATACACATGGAGCAACCCGGCTCCCGCCACTGGGCTCCCGCCGTTTTGAAAATAATGTCCAACCCCTCCACCTCCGCTTGTCTTTTGACAGCTTCTGAGCCTGGCACCACCAAGGCGCGGACGTGCTCTGCAACTTTTCGCCCTTTGAAAATTTGAGCAGCCTCTCTCAAGTCTGCAATGCGTGAGTTGGTACAGCTGCCAATAAACACAACGTCCACCCTCTGTCCGGCAATGGGTTTGCCTGCTTGCAACCCCATATAGTCCAAAGCCTTGGCCAAAACTTCGCGCTCGGCGCCTTCAAGCGCGTCTGGAGAAGGAATGTTTTGTGTAATGGCCATGCTTTGCGCTGGGTTGGTTCCAAACGTCACCATCGGCGCAAGTGCACTCACGTCCACGTGTATTTCAGCATCAAAAACAGCGCCTTCGTCTGTGGCCAGGCGTTTCCACTTTTCGACAGCCTCCTCCCATGCCTTTCCCGAGGGGGCGTGGGGGCGGCCTTTGAGGTAGGCGAAGGTTGTCTCGTCGGGTGAAATAAGCCCGGCGCGCGCACCCGCCTCAATGGACATGTTGCACACCGTCATGCGGCCCTCCATATTCAACTTGCGAATGGCCTCCCCTGTGTATTCCAGGACAAAACCTGTCCCACCCCCAAACCCCAGCTTTTGAATAATGGCCAACACCATGTCCTTCGCCCCCACCCCTGCGGGCAGTTCCCCGTTGACATTCACACGCATGGTTTTGGGTCGACGCTGCAAGAGACATTGCGTCGCCAACACATGGCTGACTTCACTGGTACCTATGCCAAAAGCCAAGGCGCCAAAAGCCCCATGCGTTGCGGTGTGGCTGTCCCCACACACCACCACAAAGCCCGGCTGAGTCAACCCAAGCTCCGGGCCGATGACATGCACAATGCCCTGCGTCGGACACCCCTGCCCATGGAAGAAAATGCCATGCTCCTTGCAATTCGCTTCCAGTGTCGCCACCTGTGCTCGCGTCATTTCATCGGCGAAAACACGGCTGCCGTCCGGGTTGGGGGGTGTGGTGGGGATGGAGTGGTCCACCGTAGCCGTCGTCAAGTCCGGGCGACGCGTCTTCAGCCCGCGCGACTTGAGCAGGCTGAAAGCCTGGGGAGAAGTCACCTCGTGAATGAGGTGCAAGTCCACATAAAGGACAGCCGGCGTATCAACGGACTCCGGCATTACCAAATGGCTCTTCCATATTTTGTCGAAAAGTGTTTCTGACATGGCTGTCTCCAATGTGCTGCTTTGCCTCTATGCTGTGTGCCTAGGAGTCCTCACCTCTCCACCTTCTTCTCCCCAACGTCTTCCAACAGTGCAGCAATGCGGTTAATGGCGTCGAGAAAAGCAATGGTGCTGGCCTCTATAACATCAATGCTGACGGAGCGTGCGACATAAGTTTGTGTCCCATGAAGAATTTCAACCGTCACATAACCCAACGCATCCTCCCCCACCGTAACAGCGGACACCTGGTAGTCCTTGAGGCGAACAGAAATGCCCGTCGCCTTCCCAATCGCCTGGTAGACAGCTTCCACGGAGCCTTCTCCTGTCGCAGAGGCTGACTTGGAAAGGCCACTGCGGTGTTTGAGTGTCACACTCGCCGCAGGCGTGTCCTGCGTGCTGGAAGTCAAATGGTAGGACTCAAGCTCCCATGCCGGTGTCATCACCGCAGCAATGCGGCCACTCACCAAAGCTTCCAAGTCCGCATCAAAAACTTCCTTCTTCTTGTCTGCCAACAATTTGAAGTCTGCAAACACCGCATCCAACTGCTCATCCGAAAGTGAGAAGCCCAACTCCAACAAACGTTGGCGCAAAGAGTGCCTTCCGCTATGCTTGCCCAACACAAGGTGTGTCTTGCTAATTCCCACATCCTCCGGGCGCATAATTTCATAGGTGCCGCTGTGGCATAACATGCCATGTTGGTGAATGCCCGCTTCGTGAGCAAAGGCATTTTGCCCCACAATGGCCTTGTTGCGCGCAAGCGTCAGTCCGGTAATGGAGGAAATAAGACGGCTTGTTGGGTAGAGGCGCTCTGTCTTAATGCCTGTTTCCAGCCCCCAAAAATCCCTGCGCGTGCGCAAAGCCATCACCACCTCTTCCAATGCGGCGTTGCCCGCTCGCTCGCCAATACCGTTAATGACGCACTCCACCTGGCGCGCCCCGGCTTTGAGTCCCATCAGGGAATTTGCAACAGCCATCCCCAAGTCATTGTGGCAGTGGACGCTGAGCACCACCTTGTCAATGCCGCGTACATGTTCCTTCAGGCACCTAAAACAATTCGCATATTCCTCCGGAGTCGTATAGCCGACGGTGTCCGGAATGTTGAGGGTGGTCGCTCCTGCTTCAATGGCCTTTTCAACCACTTCACACAAATAGTCCAACTCCGTGCGAGAGCCGTCTTCGGTTGAAAATTGGACATCATCAAACAACTCGCGTGCCCGCTCAATGGCCTCAACGGAACGGCGAATGACTTCTGCCTTGTCCATTTGTAGTTTGAATTCGCGGTGCAAAGGGCTGGTCGCCAAAAACAAATGCAAACGCCTTCGAGGCGTGTCCTTCAACGCCTCATAGCTTATGGGAATGTCCTTGGGGTGGCACCTGCAAAGCCCACAAATGGTGGCGCCCTCTATTTTGCGCGCAATGGTTTGCACAGAGTCAAAATCCCCAGGAGAAGACACAGGAAAACCAACCTCGAGAATGTCTACACCCAAATCCCTCAGCGCATGTGCCACTTGGAGCTTTTGCTCTTTATTCATGCTTGCGCCCGGAGATTGCTCTCCGTCGCGCAACGTCGTATCCATAATTAAAACACGGTTGCTGGGAGGCGAATTCATAAAACACCTAAACTTTGGAGCAAAAAAATGCACCGCAAGCGCTCCAAAACTTGCGGCACAACCCACACCACCACCTCCTCCTGAAAAGAGAACCTTATATTAAGCCCAAAAACTTAAAACAAGTCAAGCCCACTACCCCCACCTTCCTCTGGCCTTCCATCCGCTTAGGAAACCACCATGTCTTCAAAATTACCTAACTCTTCAAACACCTCTCCCAAAGCCGCCATCCACACAAACCATGCGCCAGAAGCTTTGGGCCCCTATAGCCAGGCCACTCAAACAGGCCCCTGGCTTTTCCTCTCAGGGCAAATACCTTTGCTGGCTTCAGGACAACTTTGCCCCGGCGGCATTCGGGAGCAAACCCAACAAGTCCTGAAAAACCTGCAGGCCATCCTCGAGGCTGCCGGCGGCACTTTGGACAATATTATGCAAACCACTTGCTACCTCTGTGCACTCAGTGACTTTCAGGCCTTCAACGAAGTCTATGCGCAACACTTCAACGCCCCCTTCCCCGCCCGCGCTACGGTGGAAGTCAAAGCCCTTCCCAAAAACGCACTCGTGGAAATTTCTGCCCTGGCCTGTTTGGTTTAGGCTTTGGCAAGCTGCTCTTTGAGCAGCATGAATTCAATCGCATCCACCAAGGCTTGGTAGCTGGCATCAATAATGTTGGTGGCTACGCCCACGGTGCCCCACGTCTGCGCCTTCTTGTTTCGGCTGCAAATGAGAACTCGCGTCAATGCCTGCGTGCCGTCCTTGGAGCTCAAAATCCGCACCTTGTAGTCCACCAGCTGCATTTCACCCAACACGGGAAAAAACCGCAGCAAAGCCTTGCGCAACGCATTGTCCAAAGCATTCACCGGGCCATTGCCCGCCGCCGCCGTATGCTCCACCTCTCCCCCTACGGCCAACATGACGGTTGCCTCTGAAAACGGCTTTTCGTTTTGCACGCGCTTGGCGTCCATAACGCTGTAGCTCAACAACTCAAAAAATGCCGGCATCTGCCCCATGGCTTTTCGCATGAGAATTTCAAAAGAGGCTTCTGCACCCTCATATTCGAAGCCCCGGTTTTCAAGCACCTTGAGTCGCTCCAACACACGCGTGATACGCTCGTCTTTCACCTCCAGGTTTAGGCCAAACTCACTCGCTTTGTAGGTGAGGTTGCTCCTGCCGGACAAATCCGAAACGAGGACGCGTTGCCTGTTGCCAACAAGCTCTGGAGAAATATGCTCGTAGGTGAGGGAGTCTTTCAACACGGCAGAAACATGAATGCCCCCTTTGTGCGCAAAAGCGGAGCGGCCCGTATAGGGCTGGCGGTTGTTCAGCGGAATGTTGCCAAGTTCCGCAACAAACCCGGAGAGGTTTTGAAGCTGCTTTAGGTTTTCTGCTTCCACACAATGGAATCCAAGCTTCAACTGCAAGTTTGGAATAATGGAGCAGAGGTTTGCATTTCCACAGCGCTCGCCATAGCCGTTAATGGTGCCTTGCACGTGGTTGGCCCCCGCCAAAACCGCCATCAAACTGTTGGCCACCCCCGTCTCTGAGTCATTGTGGCAATGTATTCCCAACTCCGCACCCTCCAGCGCCGCTTTCACTTCCTTCACAATACGCTCCACCTCGTTGGGCATCCTCCCCCCGTTGGTTTCACACAAAACCAAACAGTGGGCACCCGCTGACTTTGCCGCCTCCAAAACCTTCAGCGCATAGCTTGGGTCGGCAATATAACCATCAAAAAAATGCTCCGCGTCGAAGAAGACACGCTCTACACGGGTTTTCAAATAACGAATGGTGTCAAAAATAAGCTCGACGTTCTCTTCAAGGGAAATGCCCAGGCCCTTCGTCACATGCAAGTCCCAACTCTTCCCAACCACCGTTAGGTTGGGGACATTGGCCCGCACCAAAGCTTGAATGCTCTCATCCGTCTCACACGTCGCTCGCGCACGCCGCGTGCTTCCAAACGCGCAAACCCTCTCCAAGGGAAGCCCACTTTGGGACAAAAGCTCAAAAAACTCCATGTCCCGAGGGTTGCTCCCAGGCCACCCCCCTTCCACACAATCCATCCCAAAATCCATCAACCTCTGTGCAATGCGCAACTTGTCATTGGCCGTAAAATTAATCTCTTCGCCTTGCGTTCCATCCCTCAACGTGGTGTCATATAGAAAAATTTTCTTTGCTAAAGTGCTCATTTCACAAACAACTAAGTCGAATATGCCTGTTCTGGCAAGGCCTTTGTGGGCGTTGCTTGGGGCACGTTTCGCGGAGAGTCCCTTCATTCACCTCCTTGGGCCCCTCTTCCTCCCCTTGCGTTTTTCGGCCAATAAGTGTCTGCTTCACAGCATGTATTTCGCTATTTATGTGCTTGACAAACCCCAGAAACTCGCTCGACGAATCGCCCTCAGAGACATTCACCGCCAACGCCTGCGCCAACTTCAACAAGAAAACCGCCTCATGCTGGCTGGGCCCCTGTGCCAAGAAAATGGAGAGCCCATTGGAAGCTTGGTGGTTGCAGAGTTTGAAAGCCTGGAAGCTGCCAAAGCATGGGCTGCAAAGGACCCCTATATGCTCGAAGGCGTCTATGGACAGCCTGACATTCGCCCCTTCAGCAAAGCCTTTCCCTGCTAGGAGCGCTGGCTTCCCAACCAAATGAGGAGCCGAATGGTTTCGCCCAAACTCTGTGGAGTGAGTTGAAAGAGAACCAGACTTTCTTGCGCAAGTTTTGCAGCTTGGGCTTTGCCTTCGCTGTCTTTGTCCTTCTGAGACTCCAACTCCAAACCTGCAATAATGCCCCCCAACATCCCCATCGTCTCAAAACTTGTTTGCTTTTGTTGGCTCGGTGTCTTGTCTAGCCGTAAATAACCTTCAAAAACCTCATCCAATCCGGCCATAAGCATTGCATAGCTTTCTTCATTCAACTGCCGGCCATTCAAAATCCTCTCGCAACTCATCAGCCAAAACGCAGCGCCTACACTCAACTCATTGGTACGCTTCCTGTGCTTGGCATCTGCTTGCAAAACTTTCAAAACCCTCCTTAAAAGTTCTTCTGCCTGCTTCGCATCCGCTCCCTCGGCAACAAACCTCGCCGTCAACGCTTCCACCGCCTGGCGGCTTGTCTTCGCAACAAAAAACCGACGCTTGGCCTTCAACGCTTTTTCATATTCAGCCTGCGCTGCCAAACGTTTTGAGCGCATAACATGGCTGTCAATACGCTTGCGCTCTGCAACTCGCGCTTCAAGTTGTTTGGGAAAACCCTCTTCCGGAGAAAACAAACGCGCACCCTCCACCCATGCCTGCCCCCACGCCCAGGGCGCTACCAAAAATACAACCAAGCAAATCACTTTGCGCTTCAACCCTTGAATCCTCCAATACAACCCGTGAATTGGCCTCACAACAAAAACACTGCCAAACAACATCATTATCGTAAATCCTCAGGCTAAAGTTGCTGCTTTTGGCTCCTAAAAACACTGCGTTGACATTTTTTGAATAAAATTAAATGGCTTACAAAAAACAACATCTTCTGGTTTAAGGCCTGCATGGCTCAAATTCTGCTCGTTGAGGATGAGAACAGCATTGCCGACACGTTGGTTTTCGCGTTGAGCAGAGAAGGTCACCACATTCAACATTATCAGACAGGCCAAAAAGCGTTGTCGGCTGCACTCCAAACAAACTTTGAGCTCGCCATTTTGGACTTGGGACTGCCGGACATGAATGGGTTTGAGTTGTTCTCAAAACTTCGACAAACCCTCCCTGCAATACCCATTATTTTTTTGACGGCCCGCGACAATGAGGTGGACAAAGTTGCCGGCCTGGAAATGGGGGCGGATGACTATGTGGTGAAACCCTTCTCCCCACGAGAGGTGGCCGCACGCATCCGCGCCGTTTTGCGCAGGACAAATGACGCCCCCTCTGCAAACCCTCCTCCTCACCTTCCTTCTGCCAAAACCGTGGGGCCTTTCCTCTTGGACAAAGAAGGCATGCGCGTTCGGTTTTTTAACCAACCCCTCCTGTTAACACGTATTGAGTTTTTGCTTCTTGGCCGCCTCTTGGAAAAACCAGCGCGCATTTTGACGCGTCAACAACTGTTGGATGATGTTTGGCCTGACGCCTTGGAACTTTCAGACCGCATCGTGGATACGCACATCAAATCCTTGCGTGCAAAACTCCGCGCCGTCCATGCAAGCAAAGACTTCATCCAAACCCATCGAGGCCTGGGCTATTCTTTTGAACTTTGAGTCATGCAAATAACGCTTCGGGTATTTTTGGCATTCTTCCTGATTGTGGGGCTTTCGGCCTTCTTCATTCAGCGCGTCTTCATCCAAGAGGTGAAACCGGCCGTCCGCCAAGTCGTGGAGGAAAACCTCGTCGACACGGCAAACCTCTTGGCGGAACTTGCCGCCAAAGACATGCGTAACCAAACCATTGCCACAGGAAATTTCGCCCAAAGCGTGAAAAATTTTTCCCACCGAAAAGTCAATGCGTTGATTTGGGACTTTCGCAAAACAACCCTCCATCACCAAATCCGCGTTTGCGACAACAAGGGACTGGTTGTGTTTGACTCAGAAAACAAAGAGCTCGGCAAAAACCACTCTCAATGGAATGACGTGCGGCGCACGCTGCAGGGGGCTTATGGCGCACGCTCCACCAGAGCCATTCCGGGTGACGCCAACAGCACCGTCATGCATGTTGCAGCACCCATTATGGATGGCAACCAAATCATCGGCGTGTTGACTGTGGCCAACCCCAACCGCACCTTGGCCCCCACCATTGAGCGCGCTGAAAAACGCATGCTCAATTATGGACTGCTGTTGCTGGCTTTGTCCTTGGCCGTCGGGTTGAGCGTCACCCTCTGGCTCTCCCGCTCCCTCAACGCCCTCCGCCGCTTCGCCACCGCCGTTATTGCCGGGAAAAAAGCAACACCTCCAACCAAAGGCGCCAAAGAAATTGTCCAACTCGGACAAGTGCTCAAAAGCATGAGAGAGCAACTCGAAGGCAAACAATATGTGGAAAACTATGTGCACCAGTTGGCACATGAAATAAAAAGCCCCCTCTCTGCCATTGGCGCTTCGGTAGAGCTTTTGGAAGAAAACCTTTCTGAGTCCGACAAAAAACGTTTCCTCTCCACCATCGCTTCTCAGTCAAAACGACTTTCAACCCTCGTCGAAAAAATGCTGAAACTCGCTGCCTTGGAGCACCAACAACACCTCGACAACACACAACTTGTCCAGCCCCTCTCCCTCGCCAACCGCGTCATGGAAAACCTCGCCCCCAGCTGCGCAACACACCATGTCCAAATTCAAGTGCATGCTGAGCCCAACTTGCCTCTTATTCAAGCAGAGCCTCTGCTCCTTGAACAAGCCATCTTCAACCTCGCAGAAAACGCGGTCCAGTTTTCACCCCCCAACGGACTCGTTTCTATTCGTCTGAGTGTTTTTGAAAATACGCTCGAAATCAGCATAGAAGACCAGGGCGAAGGCATTGCAGAGTTTGCTCAGGCCCGCCTCTTTGAGCGCTTCTTCTCCTTGCCCAGGCCCCAAAGCGGAAACAAAAGCACCGGACTTGGCCTCTGCTTCGTCCGCGAAGTCGCCCTCCTGCATAGAGGCAACCTCCAACTGGCCAACCGCCCCCAAGGAGGATGCCTCGCCAAACTGCAACTCCCCTTCGCCCATTCCCCTTGACGGCCCCCCCTCCTCCTTCACATAAAATACATATGGCCTCCACATAGCCTACATCCTTGGCCCACATTCCAAAGCTAACTTTGGAAATATGAAACGTTCACTCTTCCTTCGTATCCTCCTTATTGGCAGTTTGACCCTCTTGCTGTTTGTGCCTCTGCTTTTCCTCCAAACACTCATTGAAAGCCGCGTCGAATATAGAGACGAGGCCATCCAGTCCGTCGTGCAAAGCTTCGCCAGCCAACAGTCCGTCTTCGGCCCCGCCATCGTCATCCCCTATGTCGTCTCCTGGCAAGAGCAAGAGGAACTTCGCAACGGCGGATATAAAACCATCGAGCGCAGCGAAAAACGCTTCCTCTATTTTTTTCCAACAACACTCCATATTCAAAGCGAGTTGCCTACCTCCACACGAAGCCGCGGAATCTTCAATGTGGAAACTTATAAATTCATAGGCTCCCTCAACGGCCACTTCAACTTTGTCGTGCCCAAACTCCCACTGCAAACAGGAGAAACCCTGGTTCGACTCTTCCAACCTGAGTTGGTGCTGAAAATAAGCGACATCCGAGGGCTGGTTGGAACGCCCTCCTTGGACTTCGACGGCCAAACACTTGCGTGGGGGAAAAATACGGAAACCTCCAATGCCTTCTCCCCTGCGCTCTATTATGCCCTCCCCCCCTTGGAGCCCGGCCACTCCCTCCAGGCAGAATTCAAAATTAACTTGACCCTCAACGGCACCCGCTCCATCAGCATTTTTCCCATCGCAGACGACAACACCGTCTATATGCGCTCACCATGGCCACATCCTGACTTTCGCGGCGAATTCTTGCCAACAACACGCGACGTCAAAGACACCGGCTTCAACGCCACTTGGAAAGTCTCTTCACTGGCAAGCAATGCCCAGTCACACTTCGACTCAAGGTATCTCCATGCAGAAAACGGCCTCGTTGTGAAACTCATTAACCCTGTGGAGCCTTATACGCTGGCAACACGCGCTAGCAAATATGGCTTCCTGTTTATCGCATTGAGCTTCGCCGCCTTCTTCTTCATGGAAGGCCTTAAACAACTGCGTGTGCACCCTATACAATACCTGTTGGTGGGCGCCTCCATGGCCCTGTTCTTCTTGCTGCTCTTGAGCCTGTCGGAGCACATGCCCTTCGGCTTCTCCTATGCCGTGGCCGCAGGCGCTTCCTTGGGCTTGCTCGCTTTCTATCTCTGCTTCGTCTTCAAAAGCGTCAAACTGGGCCTAGGGTTTGCAACCCTCTTGTGCGTGCTGTTCACAAGCCTCTATGGACTGCTCCTCGGCGAGGACTATGCCCTCTTGCTCGGCTCAGCCCTCCTGTTTATATGCCTCACTGCGGCTATGGTGCTCTCTCGTAAACTCGACTGGTATGCGCTCAGTGCCCCCAAAACACTGCCACCACCACCCGCTCCTTCTCCCTCGGAAATGCCACCCCCCTCTCGGTATATACCCCACCCCACCCCGGGCCACCACCCCCCAGAAACCTCTTAAGTCCAGGCCCCCTTGAGGGCCACCACCCCACAAACTCTAGGCTGCTTCTCCAAGCAGCCTAGAGCAGTTTCTGCTTAAGCGCATATGCTCAAAACCATCTCTCCCCTGCTAGCTGGAGTGGAATGAGCGTCTAGGACTCAACCAAAACCACTCTAGGGCCTGTTCTCACTATCCAAAATGCCCAGGTTTTGAATGAACGTTGGAACAGGCCCTGACAACGTTTGAATAAGAAAACTTCCACCCGGCAGCCTGCCAGCTTCTCTCAACAAAAACCACCGCGCCCTCTTTCACTCCGCTTCTGCGTTGCTTGCTTCCAACAAAGCAGGCTCCCCCGCCTTCAAAAGCGCTTTGGCCGTCCTCTTGGACAAAGCTTTGTAGCCATCCACCAACACGCTGACTTCCCCTGTCAAAGGGTCCATAACAAGACCATGGGCGGGTACGTCCTTGGGCATGAGGGGGTGGGTGCGAATAAATTCAACCGTCTTGCGTACGCTGTCATCCACGTTGTCAAAACCTCGCAGCCAATTGTCAAGGTCTATCCCCGCCACACGCAAGGTATTCATTGTCCGCAGAGAAATGCCTCGCTTGTGCGCTTCCTGGAGAACACGCTCCGGGTCTATCGCACTCATGCCACAATCCCTGTGGGCAATGACGCATATTTCGCTGACTCGCAACTCGTATACGGCCACCACCAGGCTCCTCATCACCGAGCCCCAAGGGTGTAAAATCAACGCCCCCGCATTCTTTATCATCTTCACGTCGCCATTCTTCAACCCCAAGGCGTTGGGCAATAACTCCAAAAGCCGTGCATCCATACATGCCAAAATGGCCAACTTCTTGTCGGGAAACCTGTCGGTGCGAAACCGCTCATACGTGCCACTCTCAACAAAGGCCTTGTTGTGCTCAAGCATCTGTTCCAAAAGAGACATGGGCACCACTGTATACCCAAAAAGCAAGCCCCGCCTAGCAAAGCTTTGTAAATGTCTCATTCTGTCCCCCCCCTGCGCGCCTTTGCCGCACATCTCAAATTTCGAAAAGCACGTCCTTTGAAAAATATATCCCCTACACATTAGGTTTGCGGGGGTATCCAACGACAAGAGTTGCCAGAAACACCCGCCAAAAGCCAGTGCCCCCCCTTCACCCCTCCTCCCTCCGCCACCTGCGTACACAACTGGGGACTTAGGGACTTCCCGAGAACCCATACTTGTACAAACGGCGCACACGGTAGCCGGCCATTCCCTTCAAGTACCCATGGACGAAGGTATTTCGCTGCATAGGCCGTCTTCTCAAAACACTCTACCTCTGGCGAAGCACTGCAAATATAGGCCAACAACGCCAACAGCGGCATGACTTCCTTCGAAAAATCCATCTTCAAAAAAACCTCCCACGCCCACTGCACCCCCGCCTTCGCATAAAGCTGCAACCTCTCCACTATCGCCCTCTCGGCTGCCTCCTCCACCGTCCACTCCCCTAAAAAAAGCGCCAAGGACAACATCCCCTGCTCCGTGTCCAACAACAACCTCAACTCCCTCCTCTCCTCGGACAACTCCCAATTAAGGTGCGCCCAAAAACCATAAAGCTGAAAACCCTGCCAGCGCATCCCCCTCGTCTCTATGTAGAGGCTCCACTCCGGTAACTTCAAAAACAATTCCGAAGGCATCTCATTCAAATGCGGCGTCGCCAACAACGCCTCCTGCAAACCCTGCTCAAACCGCCATATCCCCTTCGTATAGTTCCACGTGCCCAATGCAGCCAGCCAATAAACATCCTTCAACTTCTCAGGAGGTAATTTGCGGTGCCCTGACTCGTCACAAACAGCAGCATACCAACCAGGCATCGGCAACAAACACCAACTCGGCCACAACGGCAAATCCCTGCCTCGCCTGGCTAACATGCGCTCTACGGCTAAAGAAAACCTTGGATAAAGGCGCCCTACTTCCTCTAAATAAAGCTCCGCTCTCGTCTTCTCTTGTATGGCTTGCACACCAAACACGCTGTTCTCCCTTCTCTTTTCTTGTTTTAAAACCTCCTATTCAATAACTATGCCCAGTTTTCGACAACGCACGGGAGTTTGCGAAAAAACCTCCTCCCTCACCCTCTCCTACCGAAGAGGCTTTCAACCAACTCACCTATGGGGGGACTTTGGAAACCTAAAATTTCCATTTAATGTTGCAACCAATGCTGGGTTTTTGCTCCCTGGGGACAACCTCTCCCTTGAGAAGTAGGTCCAACACCTGCCTCAAGTCCTCGCCAGAGGGAGGAATGTCGTTCCCTGGGCGAGCACCATCCAACTGGCCACGGTAAACACAACGGAGCTCTGCGTCAAATACGGAAAAATCAGGCGTACACGCTGCAACATAGGCCTTGGCCACCTCTTGGGTGGCGTCCAAAAGGTAGGGAAATGGAAAATGTTTCTCCAAAGCCAATGCCTTCATTTTGTCTGGCGCATCCTCAGGGTAAGCCTCAAAGTCATTGCTGTTAATGACAACAAAACCCACCGCTCGAGGAAGGTAGTCCCTGGCAAGAGACAAGACTGCACCCCACACATGTTTGACAAAAGGACAGTGGTTGCAAGCAAACATCACCACCGTGGCCTTCTCACCCTTAAGTTCTGCAAGCGAGCGGTGCTGCGCGCTGACAACATCCAACAAAGAAAAGTCTGGCGCCTTATAGCCCAGTGGAATGAGCGTCGTCGGTGTCCTGGCCATATTCGTCTCTTTGCCTCCAAGGGTGGCGGAGGGGGGTTTGTCCGGGTTAGCATGGCCAGGCGAGGGCTTCACGGTTTTTTTGACAGTCCGGGCATGGAAGGCAACCCCAAACACCCAAAGCGAAACGAAGGCGTGGACAAAGCGAAGAGGAGCACCATGTGCTCTCTTGGGCGCCTATGTATCCCAGCGCATTGCCCACAGAGGGGTGTTTTTTTTTAGTCGGCTGAAAATTGGGCGAGGAAGAGGGAGGGCAACACACTCTTCTTGCTTCGTATGTCTTTGGATACTATGTAGCTTTCAACGCAGGCGCTCAAGCAGCCCAAGCCTGCCCATAGGGGCATATCGCCTTTATGTTTTATAGACACGGCATCAGCGGGGGCGCCCCAAGGGCGTGGCTGCCAATTTGGGCCCTGGCTCCCTCGCTTGCCTCGTTTGGGAGCGTTGAAATGCAGAGTCAAAGTTTGCTTTATGGTGAGACCAGTGGAGACGCATTCAGTGAAGGGGGCTTGGGAAAGTCTCTATTGCGTATTCACATTGCTTTTGGAGCGCATGTGGATTCCATTCAATTTGAGTGGTTGGAGGGAGGAAGAATTCTCCGCTCCATAAGACGAGGTGGGGAGGGTGGATGTCAACGCCACAGCTTCGCTTTGGAGCCGGGCGAAAAAATCATCCGCGTCGAAGGAAAAAGTGGGCAATGCGTGGACCAGCTGACTTTCACCACCAGCAAGGGCAACCAATATGGCCCTTTTGGCGGCCAAGGTGGAAACAGCTTCGTTCTGGACGCGCCTGGAGGCGTCAATGGCTTTTTTGGCCATGCAAGTCAGTTGTTGGACGCCATTGGGTTTTATTATGACGAGCTTGTTGACGAGCCCAAAACACCTGCCGCACCTGCACGCTCGCGCAGCAAAACACCCGTCCCCTAAAAAACAAAACCGCACGAGGGTGTCTTTTTGGGGCCGACAAAAAAGGCACCCTCATTCACGGCAACCGATGCTCTCCCTCCCAAAGCTTGGGCAAGGTTTCACGCTCTCGCACGAGGAAATGTTGGGTTTTGTCCACCATCACCTCCGCAGCACGGGGGCGTGCGTTATAGTTGGAGCTCATCGAAAACCCATAGGCCCCTGCGGAGCGTTGCGCCAACAAGTCCCCCTCCTTGAGTGCCAGGCTGCGCTCCTTGCCCAAAAAGTCCGTTGACTCACATATGGGGCCCACCACCTCCCAAAGCCTGGCTTCAACGTCTTCGCGTTTGCGCACGGGGAGAATGTCCATCCACGCTCCATAAAGCGCCGGGCGAATCAACTCGCTCATCCCCGCATCCACAACAGCAAAATGCAGCGTGTCGGCCTGCTTCAACACCTCCACCCGCATGAGCAAAACACCCGCATTGCCCACAATGGCGCGCCCCGGCTCCACAACCATTTCATAGTCGTTGGAAGCGCCAAAAACGGACTCCAGCAAACTCGCATATGCACAAGGCAAAAACGGCTCCTCGTCCTTATAGCGAATGCCAAAACCACCCCCTACGTCCACCATCCTCAAACAAATTCCTTCCTGGGCCAACACCTCCAACAAATGCTTCAACCGCAACGCCGCCTCCCTATAGGCGTCCAACTCCGTCAACTGCGAGCCAATGTGACAGTCCATGCCCACCACCTCCAAAAAGTCCATCCTCTTCGCGAGGCGATAGGCTTCCAGTGTGCGCGTAGCGGGAATTCCAAACTTGCTGTCCTTGAGGCCCGTCGCAATATAGGGGTGCGTCTGCGGGTTGACGTCCGGGTTGACGCGCAAAGCAATGGGGGCCCTCTTCCCCATACTTTTGGCAACCGCATTGAGTTTGTATAACTCGGACTCGGACTCCACACTAAAACAGCGTATGCCCACCTCCAGCGCACGGCGCATTTCGTCTTCGCGCTTTCCCGTACCCGTGAAAATGACTTTGCCCGCCTCTGCCCCTACCGCCAATACGCGCTCCAACTCACCTATGGAAACCACGTCAAACCCCGCACCCATACGGCATAATATGTCCAATACGGCAAGGTTGCCGTTGGCCTTCACGGCATAGCACACCAGGTGCTTTTGCCCCTGGAGTGCCTCCTGAAACGCACGAAAATGCCGCTCCAGCGTTGCACGGGAATAGACATAGCAGGGTGTGCCATAGCACGAGGCCACCTCTTCCAAAGAAACCTCTTCAGCAAAAAGGACACCCTCACGCTGCAAAAAATGGTCCAAACCGTTCTCCTTTCATGCACCTATGCACACGAAAACATTTGTTTCTCTCAAATATAGAGGGGCATTTCAAGAGGGAGGTGGGCCGCTTTCCGGAGAAACTGTCTCGTATGTACGGCATGTATTCTCTGGGGTTGCCTGTGCGCACACAGGGGTAGTATGACACGTTGGCGGAGGGTAAAACTGCATGCCATTGGAGTTTGGAAACTTCACGAAAATGAAAACATGGAGTGTCCTGTTGGGGCTGTGGGGACTTGCGGCTGTCGCAACCCCTCTGGCTCCAACAGAAGAGGCTGCAAAACAAACTCAAAACCAACCTCCACCAGAAGCTGAGGCCCAGCCTCAAACCCAGCCTCAGCTCACCAAAAACCCCTCCCTCCTCGAGTCCTCTCCTGCTGTCTTCCCTCCGGAAATGGAGGCGGAGCAAAAAAGTGGTACCGTCGTGCTGGAGTTGGAAATAGACGAGGAGGGGGACGTCAAAAATGTGCTCGTCTTGGAAAGTGCGGGCCCTGCCTTTGACAAGGCTGCCGTGGAGGCCGCTTGGAAATACCGCTTCTCCCCCGCCGAGGTGGACGGTAAACCCGCCCCTGTCCGCATCCACTACCGCTCGGAATTCTTCTTCCGCCCCCAGGTTGAAACCACCCCCTCTGGCTCCCTCCTGGGTGAGCTTTCTGGAGAGCTTGTTGAGCGCGGTACACGCGCACCCCTCATACAAGCCCTCATCGTCCTCGGCGAAGGCGAAACCGCCCAGGAAACCTTCAGCGACAAGGAAGGCCGCTTCTCCTTCCCCCAACTCCCTCCCGGGAAATGGAAACTCTCCGTCTCCTCCCCGGAGCATGAGCGCTTCACCGCTGAAGAAACCACCACCGCAGGAGAGCGTACTCAAGTCCGCTATTTTATCCTCAAAAAAACATATGGCGCCTTCCAAACCACGGTGCGTGGCACAAAAGACAAACGCGAAGTCTCTCAAGTCAGCCTCCAACAAGAAGAAATACGCCTCATCCCCGGTACCCAGGGCGACGCCTTCAAAGTGGTTTTAAACTTGCCAGGCGTCGCCAGGTCCGTTTTTTCAATGGGTATGTTGGTGGTGCGCGGCTCTCGCCCCTCCGACACACGCGTCTATGTCGACGACGTCCATATTCCTCTCTTGTTCCATTTCGGTGGCCTCTATTCCACTGTCAACCCTGCGCTGCTGGAGCGCTTGGACTTTGAGCCTGGCAGCTTCGGCGTCGCCTATGGACGCAGCACCGGCGGCCTCATTAAAGGAAACATCCGCCCGCTCTCTTCAGAAGGCCTGCATGGCTATGTCGACATCAACCTCCCCCGCGACGCTTCGGCGCTCCTGGAAGGGCCTGTGGGCAATGGCTGGTCTGTTTTGGCCAGTGGACGAAGAAGCTACCTCGACGTCTTCTTGCCTCTCTTCGTCCCCGCTGACACCCTCAAATTCACCACGGCTCCTCGCTATTATGACTATCAACTGCGCGCAGAGCACCTCTCCCAAGACAAAAAAAGCCGCTTCTTCGTCTTCATTTTCGGCTCAGACGACAAAATGAAGTTGCTCAGCCCCAATGCAACTGACTTGGAGGGACGAAACAGTTTCGGCAACACCCTGCGCTTTGTCCGCCTGGCCATAGGCTGGGAGCGACGGTTTTCAGACAAACTCTTCTTTAAGACGCGCAACTCCATCGGCTATGACAATGCGAAGGTTTCCATGGGCGATGACATGTTTATGTATGGCTCTGAATACCCCATAAACAGCCGCAATGAATTCAGCTTCACCTTCAGCGAAAATACCACACTCCGCACCGGTATGGACTTTGCCTATAAACCCATCTCTGCGAAAGTCCAAATGCCCAACTTTCCCAAGGCCAACCAAATTCCAGACCCCATGTTCTCGAGACAACTGGTGTCCTCAACAGAAAAATACCACTTCTTTGAGCCTGCCCTCTATGCAGAGGTGCAACATAGCCCCTTTGAGGGCTTTCAAGTCGTCGGCGGCCTTCGCGCTGACTATAACAGCCACATTAACAAAGCCTGGGTGGACCCAAGGCTCGCCATTTCTTATGCCTTTGCCGAACGCTTTAAACTCAAAGGAGCTCTGGGGCTTTTTCACCAACCCCCCAACTACCTCAACGGCCAAGTCTCCTCCGTCTTCGGAAACCCCAACCTGAAACCTGAAAGAAGCGTGCATAGCAGCGTGGGCCTTGAAGTCAACATCACCAAAGCCATTGACTTGGACATTCAATTCTATGCGAAAAATGGCTTCAACATCTCCCGCCTCACTTCAGGCGGCGACTCACAGTCCAACTTGAATGTGGCCGACACCACAAAACCATGGGACAATTCCGGCTCCTCGCGCGCTTATGGCATGGAAATTCTGCTCCGCCACCAACTCACGGACCGTTTCTTCGGGTGGATTGCTTATAGCTTGTCACGCTCGGAAAGAAACAACATCCTCCAGGGCGGCTATAGGCGAAGCTCTTTTGACCAGCCTCACAACCTCATTGTGGTCGCCAGCTATAAACTCCCCTTGGACTTCGTCCTCGGAGCCAAACTGCAATATGTCAGCGGAAACACCTCCACTCCTGTCGTCGGCGCCATCTTTGACGCCAACAGCGACTCCTATCACCCCCTCAACGGCTACGCCAACAGCACGCGTATGCCTGACTTCTTCCAACTCGACGTCCGCCTTGACAAACGCTTCGTCTTCCAAAAGTGGATGCTCTCCCTCTACCTCGACGTCCAAAACGTCACCAACCGAAAAAACCCGGAAACGCCCATCCACAACTATGACTATACGCAGAGCACCTTCCTCAGCGGCCTCCCCATCCTCCCCACCATTGGCATACGTGGAGAATTCTGACATGCTTCGCTCCCCCTCCCTTCGCCTCCTCCTTGTCACCCTGCCTTGCCTCCTCCTCCACGCCTGCCTCCTAGAGGAGCTTTCTCCCAAATGGAAGCTGGACAAACTACGCGTCCTTGGCATGTCCGCTTCCCCCGCAGCCTTGCAACCCGGAGAAAGCACCCTCCTCTCCGCCCTCGTGGTGGATGAGCCTCAAAACCGCCCCCTCACATACCTGTGGCTGGGGTGCTCCGCGGACCCCCATAACCAAAACCGCAGCCCCTGCTCCGACTCGGAAATCCTCAAAACCCCCTCCCTCCTCCTAAATGAGCAAGGAAAACCCCTCGAAAATATCCAATTCCTGGGCTTTGGCCCCCAGGCCCTCTATACTGTCCCCCCCAGCCTCTTCGAGGCGCTCCCTGAAAACCACCCACAGAGAAAAATCGGTACCCTCGGTATGGTGCTGCTTATGGTGGTGGCCGAAGCCCTGCCCCCCATCCCCAGCCCCGAGGACGTTGCTTTACTCATTCAACGCGCCCAAGACAAACTCGTGGACTCCCAAACAACCCTCTTCCGAATTCCTGTGCGCGAAAGCGAGCAGACACCCAACCAAAACCCCATTATTTCCCATTTGCTGGTGGATGGCCAACCCCAGGACAACTCCTCGCCACTGCCTCTGAAAAAGGGCAAAACCTATGGGTTGGACATGGCTGTCCCCCAGGAGAGTTTTGAGGAATATGCTGAAACAACCGGCGTGGGCACCACCCAAAAAACGGAAACCCTCTTCGCCTCCTTCTTCACCACCTGCGGCGAGTTGGAAGACTCCTTCTTTAACCTTGCTACCTCCACCCGCCCCAAGCTGTCTTCCCCTGACGGCAAGGACATTGAGCCATGCCCTGCTACGCCAGTCCAAAAACTCTTCGTCGTCCTGCGCGACTCCAGAGGCGGCCAGTCCTGGCAGGAGTTGTCTTTTATTATTCAAGAATAGAGAGGGGCGATTTTTTCCGCCCTCCGGGCGTTGTTCTCTTCTGGGCCTGCGGCCCGGGCCCTCTTAACTGAGAATGTCTTTATGGGCCATGCGGCCCGGCATGTTTTTGCCCTCCGGGCGTTGCTCTCTCTGGGCCTGCGGCCCGGGCTTTTCTCTGAAACATTTCTTTTCGCCCTCCGGGCGTTGCTCTCTCTGGGCCTGCGGCCCGGGCTTTTTTCCCCTCCGGGCATTCTGCCTCCGGCGGGGAACTTTTTGCTCGCCCAAAAAGTTCCTCAAAAAC
>WQTM01000223.1 GCA_009786315.1 Pseudomonadota bacterium
CCCCCCCCGGACTCCCCTATGGGTTTTGGAAGCTCTATGAAAAAATTCCAACTCAACCCGCCTGCACCTTTTGCAAGAACATAGGCAAGTACGCTGAATAAAGGAATGACGGCCAACAGTGTCGCCAACATGCACCACCAGCGCATCAGCCCATCTATGAATTTTCGCCTCTGGTATGTTCCCATTTCACAAACTCCGCTCAACACCCGGCATGCGCCCAACACGCCAAACCAACAGCTTTGAAGCCATGTTGAGAAGCAGCGTCAACACAAACAAAACAAGCCCCAACTCTGTCAGGACGGACAAATAAAGCTCGTCGGAGCTTCCAGCATATTCATTGGCAATCATGCTCGCTATCGTCGCCGCCGGCGCAAAAAGCGAAGCAGAAATTTCAGCTCGGTTGCCAATCAACATCGTCACCGCCATCGTCTCCCCCAAAGCCCGGCCAAAACCCAAAACAATGGCGCCCACAATACCCGAAACCACATTCGGCAATACCGCCACACGTATGGCCTCCCACCGCGTCGCCCCCAAAGCCAATACCCCCTCGCG
Source organism: Pseudomonadota bacterium (assembly GCA_009786315.1). GTDB lineage: Bacteria > Myxococcota > Myxococcia > Myxococcales > Myxococcaceae > WRKR01. The sequence goes on from WQTM01000223.1 coordinate 553, forward strand.
GTAACCTTTGGGTACGGAAACCATCAACTCCCTGCTCACAGAAGCAACCGTCGGCAAAACCATAATGGCAAGGACAACCCCCGCAGCCAACATCCCCCGCCCGGAAGCTTGAGGCACCCCTTGGAAGAGCGGAAGAAAACCAAGCGTCTTTTCCAAAATCGGATAGACGTTCTTAAGCAGCCATGGGGCCAATATAAACATGCCCCACAAACCATAGACAATGCTGGGTATGGCAGCCAATAACTCGACAAGCAGGCCCAAAGGCTTTGTCAGCCAACCAGGGGCAAGCTCCGCGAGAAATATGGCCACCCCCAACGCAATGGGAATCACCAACAACAAAGCAATCACCGAAGAGACGACTGTCCCAAAAACAAATGGAAATGCACCAAATATCTCTTGGACAGGGTCCCAATCCATCCCCACAAGAAAACCAAAACCAAAACGTTGAATGGACAATGCAGAGGCCCGCGTCATCTGCATCACCATCGCAGCAAGCAAAATAACAGCCGACGCTGCAAAACCGGCCGTTATCCACTTGAATAGCCCATCCCCAAAATTCCTTCCACCCTCCACCTTGGAAGGCTTCTGCTCGCAAAGTTCCCGCCTCGGCGCCTGTTCGGAATGAGTTGGAAGCATGTCTCTTTCAGTTCTTCGCCGTTAGCAACATCTGTTTCCCAACACGCATTTCGCGAAGCTTCGCTTCTATTTTGGTCACAACTTGACTGGGCAGCGGCGCATAGTGGAGGGGTGCACCCAACTTCTGTCCATCATGAATGGCCCACCATAAAAATTTGGCAAGCTCCACCCCTTTGCTCAAATCAGCCTGCTCCTCATATACCAGCACATAGGTGAAAGCGGAAATGGGGTAGCTGAGTTCCCCAGAGGCATCCACAATAGACACCCTCAAATCCTCCGGTATCCGCCCCGCCACACTGTCCGCCGCCGCAGCAACACTTTCAAGTGAAGGCTCCACAAACCGCCCTTGGGAGTTTTGTATGAAGGCATAGGCAAGTTTCGCCTGCTTGGCATATGCCAACTCCACATAGCCAATACTCCCTGGCGCCATCTTCATCTGCCCGGAAATTCCCTCGTTCCCCTTCGCCCCCAACCCTATGGGAAATTTTACACTCTTCCCCGCGCCTACTTTTTCCTTCCATGCAGCATTCGTCTTGGAGAGGTATTCTGTAAACACGGCTGTCGTTCCACTGCCATCTGTCCTATAAACAATGGAAATGGGCTGGCTGGGCAACACCACCCCCACATTCAACGCCGCAATGGCCGAGTCGTCCCAATTCTTAATTTCTCCTAAAAAAATCCTCGCCACTACCTCGGAAGAAAGCTTCAGCCCAACAACACCTGCCAGGTTATAGGCAACAACCACGGCCCCAAGCGTCGTTGGAATATGAAAAATTTTTCCGGGTGCTTTGGCGAGCTCTTCGTCCACCATGGGCGCATCACTTCCACCAAAATCAACTATCTTCTCCATCACCTGCCGAATCCCCCCCCCGGAGCCGATGGATTGGTAGTTGACACGAATGCGTGGGTCCACCTTCTGGTATTCGGCCATCCACTTGGAATATAGAGGATAGGGGAAGGACGCTCCCGCCCCCTGAATTTCTATTATCTTTTCACTTTGCGTCAAAAGCTTCGACGCGTCGCTTTTCTTGTCAATTGTCGTGTCCGAGGGTTTGCACCCTATGGAAAGCCCGAGTATGGCAACCGCAATGCAACCTGCTATTCGCATGGTTTCGTTCCTTTCAGTTATGGTTTATTTGAGGCATGTGACATTTTGATGGCAGCACCTTGCCACCCTCCCCTAAAATGCAACCTGCCCCGCAAGAATAAATTCATTGCTTGACTTGAGTTCCCTGTATTGTACCCGGCTATAGGAAAGCTGAAACTTCACCTCTTGCTTTCGCAAATAGTAGTTGAGTCCCGCGTCAAACTGCCAAGAGCGGTCCTTCCCCCCTGAAGCCTTCTTCAACTTCACGTTCGGGTCCATATAGCCCACACGGACACAAGGTTGCAGCATGTCCCAAAATGTCCATGCAATGGCGCTATAAAATCCTTGCCCATTCACGGATGCAGCCGAATTCTTCACGTCACGTGCACGAATGTATTCCGCTTGGAGCAAAAACGGACCTTGCTCATAACGCAAGTCCGCCTCATATCTGTCTTTTGCATTTTCTTTGCGAGAGCCCAACGTCATATAGGCGACACCTGCAAGCACAAGTCCTTTGACGGGATAAACTTCAAGCCTCACGGCAATGTCTTTGGCATTGTCAACGTCCAAAACATTTTGGCCGGCACCGTTGAAAATTCCTGCCGAGTAACCAAAGTATTTGAAGTTTTTCGAAAACCGTATTCCCAAATCCCTCTTGTCGCCAAACTCCCTTGAAACCATCGCCCGCTCCGGAAAAAGAAGTCTCGAAGAGGAATTGTAGCCTTCCCAACTCACGGGAATTTTGAACTGTCCAAGTGAAACGTCGACATAGGGACTCTTCACGCTAATAAAAAAGTCCTGGAGAATTGAAACAGCGGAGCTGCCAGGCTGCTTCACCGTCACAGACGAATCTGCACCACCTTTCACAGCAACGGTGGTGTCTTTGAACTCCATCAGTTTTGCGGGGTCAATCATCGCTGCATAGCTGATGAGGCCCGAAACCATATCTCCTCTGGCATGAAGCTCCAAACGGCGCAGGCGAAACGTTGTTGCCGTCTTCTCCGTGCGCTGCGCAACAAACCAACCCTGCAACAAAATCCCTGGACGAAAAAAACCTTCTGAGCCCACACTCAGCTGTTTCGGCAAAGGCTTGTCCTCAGGCAATGGTGCTGCAACTGCAGGCGTCTGCTCCGGCGGTGGTGTTTCAACAAGCGGCTGGGAGAGGGCTGCTGCCTCCTCTTTCTCCTTTGAAATTTTTTCTGAAGTTTGTGTTGAAGCCTCTTTTGAAATTTTTTGTCCGCTCTCATTTTGAGCGCCAGCTGCCATAACGCTACAGAAAACAAGCATTGCCATACTGCGAATTAGGTTCTTCCGTTTTTGCATAGATTCCTCACTTTTTGAGCGAGGTATGTATGTGCTCTGGAATGTGACAGGGCGGTGACGGGAAAGCAAAGTTTTCGCGGAAAAACTCTATGGCGCAATCGGCAGAGTAAAATAAAAGGTGGAGCCTTTTCCCAGAGTGCTCTCAACAGAAACCCACCCATGCATGGCTTCCACGAGGTGTTTGACAATGGACAACCCAAGTCCTGTCCCTCCCACCTCACGCGAACGCCCAGCATCCACCCTATAGAAGCGTTCAAACAAACGAGAAAAATGTTTGGCCTCAATGCCCTGCCCTGAATCCTTCACTGCTATACGCACAAATTCATGCAGCGTTTCAACTTCAATATGCACAGGCGTATTCTCAAAGCTGTATTTTATCGCATTGTCCAAAAGGTTGGAGAGCACCTGTTCCAGCCTTCTCCTGTCTGCTCGTACAAGCGGCGTGCCTTCTGGAATCACCACGGAAAAATGCATGTTCTTCGCATCGGCTTGCTTTTGAAACAACAACAGCGCTTGCGAAATGCTGTCTTGCAACCCAACGTCTTCCAGGGCCAACCTAAACTCTTTGGACTCAATGTGAGAGAAGTCGAGCAAATCCTCAACAAGTTGGTGCAAACGCTCGGTGTTCCGCTCAATAATGTCAATAAATTCACCCGCAAGTTCCGGTTGGACTTCAACCATTCTGCGGAGCGTTTCTGCGGATGAGCGCACAGCAGCAATGGGCGTGCGAAGCTCGTGCGAAACGTTGGCAACAAAATCCCGACGCAAGGTTTCAAGACGACGCAAATCCGTCACATCCACAAAAACAGCCAACATGCCTTGCGGCTCTCCTTGGAATGCAGAGGCGTGCACCCACAAACGCCGAGAGTGAATGTCAAACTCAGCAGAAACCGGCTCCGTTGAAAACTTGGCCTCGTCCAAAATCCTCTTCAACGTCGCATTGCGAATAAGTTCCAGTTGAGACTTTCCGGCTATATCCACACTCAAGTGAAGCAACTCGCGCAATGCCGTGTTCGCAAATACCACATGCCCATCCTTGCCAAGCAACAAAACACCTTCTTGCATCCCTTCAAGGACTCGGTTCATCAAATCGCGCTCTTTCCTGAGCGCACCCAGCGCATTTTGAAGCTCACTTGCAAGTTGGTTGAGTACACAACCCAACTCAGCAAGCTCATCCCGGCCTTCTATATGTGTACGCTCCGCCAAATCCCCGGAGGCCATCCTCCTCGCCGAGCTGGTCAGCCGTCGAACATTTTTCGACATCCAAGAGGACAAAAAAAACGTCAACAAAACCGAAACCAACAAAGCAATTCCTGTGGCGCTCAAAATGGAATTGCGCAAACTCTTCAATGCCAACTCCACTTCCGTCAACGGTTTTGCAAAGCGGATTGCTCCAACCACACCCCCCCCCCTTTGGAATGGAACGGCCATGTATATCATCCGTTGCTTCAACGTGCTGCTCCAACGGACAGAAAAACCTTGTCCACTCGAAAAAGCTTGCTTCACTTCCTGGCGGTCAGCATGCGTTTCCGCCTGCGCAATATCGCTTGCATCTATTTCAGAGTCACAGAGGAGACTTCCGTCTTTCAAAAGAATGGTTATTCTGCCTTCCCCGCGACGGCTCAAATCATCCGCCAGCAATTTCCACTCTGTCTTCGCACCAAAGTCCGCTTCGAAAACCGAAGCCTCTTTTTCCAGAAAGTTGAGGCGGACCAACAAATCATCTCGAATTCGGGCTGTTAAATCCGCATCCAACACGCGGGAAAGGTAGGTGTCTGCAACGAGAAACGAAACCACCAGCAGTGCCACAACAACGAGAAACAACTTGGAACGCATGCCCAACTTCACAAACCATCCTCTTTGGGTAATTCTGCAAAACGGTAGCCAACACCACGAATGGTTTCTATGTAGTCTCCCGCCACCCCTATCTTCTCCCTCAACCGCTTGACATGCGTGTCCACCGTCCTCGTGGTAATGTCCGCGTCTATCCCCCATACATTGTCCAAAAGAGAGGTCCTGCTTTGGACACGGTTCTTTCGCTCATAGAGCGTCACAAGCAGTTTGAATTCAATCGCCGTCAACTCCACTTCCTTCTCATTGACAAAAACCCTGTGCGCCTCCCGCTCTATGCACAACTTCCCAAACCGAATGGGCAACGGAGCAATACCCTCCCCTCGGGCCCTTCTCAAAATAACATCAATACGGAGCAATAACTCGCGAATGCTAAATGGCTTCGTGAGATAGTCGTCGGCCCCCAACTCAAGCCCGAGAATCCTGTCAACCTCCTCACCCTTCGCCGTCAACATCAACACAGGAATCGCTTGCGTCGCATCATCCTTCTTGAGAAGCTTGCATACTTCCGTTCCGGAAATGTCCGGCAACATTAAATCCAACAGAATAAACTCAGGAGACTTCTCGCGCGCAAGTTGTATCCCTTGGCGACCACGAAGCGCTGATGAAACTTTGTGCCCCGCTTGGCGCAAATTGAATTCGAGAATTTTTTGCAAATCCGCTTCGTCTTCTATGACCAGTATATGAGCCATCTTAACTCTTGAGGCTATGGTTCCTTTTGTTACGTTTTGATGACACGTGCGTGACAAACTGTCGCCACCTGCCGGCTCTCTCCCCACCACCCACCACCCTTGCTTAACCTTGCTCGAGCGCCGGAAATTCCAGGCCCTCAATCTCTTGCATGGACTTGCCCGCTATCCCTTGCAAGTCTCCATACATTCCAAGTGTCGACTCAACCACCTTTCCAATTTGCATCTCTCGCTTGGCCCATTGCTTCGTCATCGCCTTGCGCTCCTTCTCCAAATCCTCCTGCATCGAAGAAAAGGCTTCAACAATCGCTTCTATGCGTTGACGAAAACCAGCGCCCGTGAGGTATTGGTAAACCATGGCTGTCTTCGTCTGTTGCCCCGCAGAAGCTTGCTGGGCCATGCTCACCTGAAGCAGCGCATGACGAAGACTGGTCGCCAAAGGAAGCAATACGCGAGGGTTTGCAACCCATATGCCATCCACAAAGTCAAAAATGTCTATGCCCTTTGGAAGGACTTGGCTGACGAGTACCGCAAGCTCTGCCTTCGCTGCCCGCTGGTCTTCACGCAGTTTGGAAAGCCAAACCTCATGCCAATTTTTCGTGCGCTTCGCCTCCCAGAGAATGAGGCCACATGCCTGGCCACTTTGCGTATAAACATATTGCAACACGTCCCCGCCAAATTCACCTTTGGGGACAGGTTGAATGGAATCCATGGGAAATGCGTCTGCAAGAAATTTCTCAAGCTCCAACTCTTGGACTTCACCTTGCAACTGCTGGGAGCCTTGCTCCGCTTTTTGCTTGAGTTCCTCAATTTTTTTCTGCATGGAGGCAATGAGTTGCTCCCGCTCCATCGCCCTCATCTTGTGCCTCTCCTCCGCCTCCTTTTGGGCCAAAAACCGCACCTTCTCCAACTCCTCAGCAATACGTTTCTCAACGGTAAGCTCGACTTCCCTCCTGGCATCATCCAACTCCCGTTGCTTTTTCATAAACTCCGCCTGCGTCCTCTGCGCCTGCGCCAACTTCTCCTCCTTCGCCCTCAATAGCGTTTGCACCTCCTCCAACTCCCTCGCCTTCTTCTCCACCTCCACCACCCAAACCCGCTTGGCCTTCTCAGCCTCTTCGGCCACCATCCTCGCCTTCTCCTCGCTCAAACGCAAAAGCACCTGCTCCTCTATGCCGTGTTTGGCCTTCGCTATTTGTTTTTCTTTTTCGAGAATGCCTTGTTCCCGCGACAAAATGTCTCTTTCTTGCTCGGCAAGCTTTGCTTCAAATTGCTTTCGCGTGGCAGCAATCAACGGAGCAGCCAGAGACTCCGTGAGACGAATTTCTGTCTTGCAACTCGGGCAAACAAACTTGGGCTCCGCCATGTTGCTCTCCGGGGATGGAAGTGGTTTTCAGCTCAACATGCCACCCTTGCTTGCTCTGCCTCAACCAACAGACGAGCAACATCTTCCGCCTCATGTTTCGCCCGCCAACACAGGAGGCGGGCGGCCTTTTCTGGATTTGCGCTGCTTGTGGTAATATCCGAAGGGCGCATAGCAGCTCTGTTCTGCTGAACATGCTCTTCCCAGTGAAGACTACAACACTTGAAAACAGTGGCCACAAACTCCCTCAGAGAACAGGTGCGACCTGTGGCGATAATATAATCATCCGCAGTTTCACTTTGCAGCATGGCCCACATGGCCTCCACATAGTCAGGTGCCCAGCCCCAGTCGCGCGCAATGTCTATATTGCCAAGACTCAGCGTTTCCTTTGCGCCAGCAGCAATGCGGCATGCAGCGCGTACTATTTTCTGTGTGACGAAGCGTTCTGTTCGCAAGGGGGATTCGTGGTTGAAGAGGATGCCGGAGCAGGCAAAAAGGCCATAGGCTTCCCGGTAGTTGGCCACCTGCCAAAAAGCAGCGGCTTTTCCAACGGCATAGGGGCTACGTGGATGGAATGGCGTTGCCTCCGTCGCAGGCTCTGGCGTGTTGCCGAAACACTCACTGGAACCAGCGTTGTAGTAGCGGATTTTTCCACCCAGAAAACGAATGGCCTCAAGCAGTGTCAGGTTGGCTGTGCCCATGCTTGAAAACGTGTCCACCGGCTGCTCAAAAGAAAGCCCCACCGAGCTTTGCCCGGAGAGGTTGTATATTTCATGCGGCTGTGCCTTGGTGATGGCAACAAGGACGCTGCGAAAATCAGCTGGGTTGGCCGACAACGTTTGTACTGCATCCTGAATGCCCAATGCGCGCAAATTGGCGAATGAAGCAGATTGCGCGTCGCGTGACGTACCGAAAACCCGATAGCCTTTGTCCAGCAGAAAACGTGCGAGATAGGCACCGTCCTGCCCGGAAACACCAAAAATCAATGCTTGTTTGGTTATGGGTGCTTGCATGGTCATTCCTTCGCTTCATGCACGGCAAAGCCCGTCTGCAGGCACAAGCTATCACGCCGAGCGCCAGCGAAATCCTCCTCCACCATCTCACGCACCAAATCGGCAAATTGGGTTTGGGGCCGCCAACCCAACTTCTCTCGGGCTTTTGCCGCATCACCGAGCAAGGTTTCCACTTCTGTGGGCCTGAAATAACGAGAATCCACACGGACAATGACCGAACCAGGTTGCAAAGCAGGATTGTTGTTCAACTTTTCAAGGATATTTTTGAAAAAAGCCTTCCGGGTTGCGATATCTTCCCCGGTGGCTTGACGCTCCATCAAATCAATGAACAGGCGCTGGTCAAAAGCAACCACCCTGCCCACTTCTTCCACACCCTCGCCCTGCCAAGCAAGCGTCAAACCCAAGGCAGCACCTGCCACATCAATGAATTCACGCACCGAATGTTGTTCTCCTGTGGCGACGACATAATCTTCGGGTTTGTCCTGCTGGAGCATCAACCACATCATCTCCACATAGTCCCGAGCGTGGCCCCAGTCACGCAGGACGCTCAAATTGCCCATATATAGGCAATCATCCATACCCAAGACGATGCGCGGAAGAGAGCGGGTGATTTTGCGCGTAACAAAGGTTTCACCTCGCATGGGGGATTCGTGGTTGAAGAGGATGCCGTTGCAAGCGTATATGCCATAGGCCTCTCGGTAGTTGACTGTAATCCAATAGCCATAGAGTTTGGCGCAGGCATAGGGAGAGCGGGGATAAAATGGGGTGGTTTCTCTTTGCGGCACTTCTTGGACAAGGCCATATAGCTCGGAGGTGGAGGCTTGGTAGACGCGGGTTTTCTTTTCCAAACCTAGGAGGCGGACAGCTTCCAGCACGCGCAACGTGCCAAGGCCATCCACATCGGCTGTATATTCCGGCAACTCGAAGGACACCCGCACATGGCTTTGCGCGCCGAGGTTATATATTTCGTTGGGCTGAATTTTTTGTACTAAGTGGATGATGTTCGTGCTGTCCGTCAAATCACCGTGGTGCAAGAAGAAACGTTTATCCTTGACGTGTGCGCCCTGGTAAATATCATCCAAACGCTGGGTATTGAAGAGTGAAGAACGGCGTTTGACACCGTGCACCTCATAGCCTTTGGCGAGCAACAACCGCGCCAGATAGGCGCCGTCTTGTCCGGTTATGCCCGTAATCAGTGCTTTTTTCATTTTTGGTATTCCCAAAAGAAAGTGTTGAAGTCAGAAAACCCAAGGCAACCTCTAGACCAGAGAGGCTTCAAAAACACGATAAATTTCATTCAGCGCAGGCATGCATTCTCTTGTTTTGGGCAAAAGAAGCGCGTCAAGGCACGCTGCCAGAGATAAAAAGAAAATCCGCAGGGACAGCCTCGGCGCGAATGAGTTCACATCAGGGCAATAACAGATGACGGCGTGAAAGCCTTTTGCTAATTGGGCGAACAGCTTGGGTGACGTGTACTCGGGCAACCAAAGGAGAATAGGAATGGTCGTTTTGTTGAAAAAAATAATCAAGGTTCTGCCTTGCCTATTTGTCCGAGCTTAGCAAATGAAAATAGCCCTGCTTAATGATACGGCTGCTGAGGCACATTGGGGCTGCAATGCCGTATCGAATGCGCATGCTCGGATGTTGGGCCGTTCAGGACACCAAATAGTCGAGCGTTTCTTTATTGGCTGGAACCACGGTATTCCGAACCCGGGAGGACCTTCTTCGATCGAACATCTGTTACGCGATGACAGCTTTCGTCAGCGCATAGAGAGTGTTGATGCGGTTATCCTGAATGGCGAAGGCACCATACACCACGGTGCCGGACTTGCCTGGCTGGCCGCACTCGGTGCCGCCCAGCAGCTAAGGAAAATCACGCTGTTGGTAAATACTGTTTATCAAGACAGCGAATTCCATGAAAACGTCATCGCAAAATTGGACGATTTTACCGTCAGGGATTTCCACTCTTTTGAATATGCAAAATCAAGAGGGCTGAGGGCAAGGCTCGTTCTTGACTCCAGCTACGCCGCATCATTCACAAATGACAAACTTGCTGACCTCTTCGGCAAAGTTGTATTGACAGATTGGCATCCTTTTCGGGCAAACGATGTTGGTGAAGCAATTAAAAAGCGCGCCTCGGAACATCACGAAAACGTTTTTTTCTTGCCGTTCGCACGGGCTGACGCGGCTAGGACGTGGAGCAAAGGTCCCGCAACATTGTCCACTGCGGCAATACTCCATACCGCCAGACACCATGGGGTCTGTTTTGCTATAACAGCGAAAATCCCTTTTGTCGCTCTTCCTTCAAACACATGGAAGATTGATGGGTTTTTGAAACAATACGGCCCCAAAATTCCGGTGGTCGCGTCGTTTCATGATTTAAAAAAGGCGGAAGCGTGGGCCATTTCAAACCGAAACTATTATGAAAACCTTTTTCTCCGGGTATCTGAGGCGATGCCACTTGACACCTTTCGCTGTCTTGAGGTGGGAAAAAAGGACGAAGCCGGAGAGCAACGGGAAATCGAGCGACTTGCCGTTGACCTCAGCAATCATTCCAAGAGCAACTCTCTGGCAAATGAAAAACAGGAAACGCAAGCGTTGTCCAAGAGATTCATTGATATGCAAACAAAATCTGAAGATACGCTGTTTATCCCGTGTATGTCGCACGCCCTTGAAGAGGACAATCTGTCTCTCTCCAACAGTTTGAAGGTGAATGAAGCACCCATGCGAAAACGTAAAAAACGTGTATTTGTCTCAAGTGGACTCTTTTCATTGCTCAACATTTTCACGCTTAGAGAACAATTTTCCGAGGATGCGGACGATTTTCTCCTAATATCGAACGAGCAGGGAAACAACTCTTTCTACAAATATCACATGGACTTGGCCCTTGGCAGAGGGTTTTCTGAAATAATGCCAACAAATTATGACTTCGACGCATTAAATGAGCGTATTCCATTTGACAAGATTGACGAAGTTTATACCATACCCCATTATTTTGTTCATCATGCAATCAAAGGAAAATTCAAACAGGCGAAATGTTTTTTCATTGAAGAGGGATTGACTTCATATATCAAATATTATGATGACCCATCTGTTGCTGGGGCATTTTTCCTGTTGATGCATGACAAATTCGACTTTATCAATGCTAAGGATATCTGCATAAAAAAGCTGGACAGAGCCCTGTTCAAGCAAATCGCCGTTGACATGGCATCCCGCTATCCAATGAATATTTCGTTTCAAAAATCTGACAAAGTTGTTTTGTTTTTGGGACAATACAGCATGTTTGTGCATTCCGAGACGCAACGTGCCCTTTTTTTGTACAAAGAAGCTATGTCGCGTTTGATTGATGCTGGATATAAGATTATTTTCAAAATTCATCCACGTAGCGCAATTGAGATCCAATCATCGCTTCGGAATACGTTTCCGAAATCCCATTTGTATTTTTGGGATGATACGCGCCCATCGGAAATCTATGATTTGGATATTGTCGCTGTTGTCTCATTCTCATCGGGCGGACTGCTCACGATGAGCCATCTGTATAACCTTCCAGCATTTCATATTGACTTCAAAAATGATTTTAGTTTTGAAATCGAAAACTTTTTTTCTCGTGTCATTCGTGAATATACGCCGAGTTTTGAGATTCTTTTGGGGAATGTTGCAGACAAACCAAAAAATGAATGTCAGGAAATTTTGCGCGAAGTATTTAAAAAATTCATGTCTAAAAAACCTTTGCTGTCTGACAATGAGAAATTGAAGGGTGGTCTGGATAGCATCCTATGGCATACAAAGTATCAATTCATTAACAACCAAAAAACGGAGATGGAACACTGCTTCAAGGAAACAAAACATCATCTTGAAAAAACAGAACACCGTCTGGCAGAAACAGAACACCGTCTTACAGAAGCAAAACACCGTCTGGCAGAAACAGAACACCGTCTGGCAGAAACAGAACATCGTCTGGCAGAAACAGAACACCGTCTTAACGAAGCCTTCGCCCAACTCAATATTGTTTTGAGGTCGCGTTCCTGGTATTTGACCAAACCTCTGCGTTTTTGCGGTCGATTGTTACGCAAACTGTTTGCTCGTGGCAAAAAAAAAGATGGCACAAGGATCCGAATACAGTTTCATCCCCTTCGCGGAATAATGACCCCATTTCGTGCTGCTGCTCGGGTAGCCATCGCCGGTGTACGTCGCTGTTTTCCGAAGCTTTTTCTGAGGTTTAAAAAAAACCGCTTTGCTGCGTTTTTCTATCAGCGCCTCTTTCACCCCCATGCTCACGCCTATGTCATTCCAGCCAAACAAACTTCGCGTCCCCTTGATGCAAAAGCAATGGAACTGGAAACAGCACTCAAGGTTGCAGCAACAAAATGGCCTTTGGGAGAACGTATTCATGACTGACTCATTGACCGATAATGCCACACTACGCATCCTTTTTGACCTGCAAGCCTGCCAAACAGCTTCAGCTCTCCGCGGAGTTGGCCGCTATTCCCAGTCCCTTTTTAATGCTGCTGCCCAACAGCTTGGGCAGCGTGAGCTTTTTGCCCTGCGTTCGAACGCTCTGCCATATCAGCCGGATGTGTCCGCTGTTTCACCCCAACGATCCATTCGCATGCCGCTGATTCCCGATTGGCCAACAGGGCATATCTGGAATGGCGGCGATCGAGAAAAGCTTGATGCTCTGTGTTATTCGGCTTTCGTGGCCCCTTGGCGTCCGGATGTCATCCATGTATCGAGCGGTTTCGAGTGGGAATCACGTTTCAGCTATCCAGACCCGACGCAACTGGGGCCTGGGCAAGTTTTGTCAGTCACGTTGTATGATCTTATCCCTTTGGTTTTTCAAGAACACTTTTTGTCAGATCCCCACATGCGCCAGTGGTATTTTTCCCGGATAGCTTGGCTGCAGAGGGCTGATTTGTTGCTTTCCATTTCCGAAGCCAGCCGCCGAGACGCCATAGATAGGTTGGGTATTGAGCCTTGGCGCATCGTTACAATCTGGGGCGGGTTGCCATCTTCATTTCTGGCGGAAGCCTCTGTTCTGTTGGATTCCAACGCAGTAAGTAAAAAATGGGGCATCCAGCGGCCCTATATTCTTTATGCTGGCAACGTCGAAATGCACAAAAACCTCGGTGGAGCCATTGCTGCTTTTGCAAAGTTGCCCGGCAATGTTCGTTCCCAGCATCAGTTGGTCGTCATCAGCCGCTTAGACGAAAACACCGTAACGCGTCACAAACGTCAGGCTGCATCGCTTGGCCTGAGTGCCAACGAACTCATATTCACGGGATTCGTGCCGGATGCTGATTTGCGTGCCCTCTATGCGGGATGCAGCATATTCATATTTCCATCGTTATACGAAGGCCTGGGGCTGCCTGTGCTTGAAGCTATGGCCTGCGGAGCACCGGTTATCGGCGGCAACAATTCCAGCATCCGCGAAATCATCGTCCGTCAGGATGCCCTCTTTGACGCACATTCCAACGACGACATCGCCAGAGTGCTGTATCATGCCCTAACCAATCGAGCATTCACTGACGATTTGCGCCAATATGGCTTGTCGAGGGCCAAGGAATTTACCTTTGAGCGAACGGGACGCCTGGCGCTGGAAGCCTTCGACGAAGCTATCCAGCGTAAGCGCCATGCTGGCATCACTTGTATGCTCGAAGGGTGTCTGCCCAAAAAGCGCCTCGCGTTCCTTACACCGCTGCCACCGGCCAAGTCAGGAATCTCTAACTATTCAGCTGAGCTCTTGCCATTTTTGGCACGCTATTTTGACATTGATGTCTATATTGACGAACAAACAGTTTCGGATGATTTTTGTCGTTCAGCCTTCAAAATATACCATTATTCCACTTTTGAGGCTGTAGCCGATGCTTATGACTTCATCCTCTACCAATTTGGCAACTCCCCTTTCCATTCCCACATGTTCAGCCTTTTGGAACGTTTCCCCGGCGTAGTGGCGCTGCACGATGTATTTCTTGGCCTTATATTGCGCCATATGGATCGTGCAATGAATTACCCTGGGCTGTTCCTTCGGGAGATGCTGTATTCACACGGTCACCGGGCAAGATGCCAGCTGAATGCTGGCCCAAATCAGACCCAAAACGAGCATGAAACTCTGATTGAACTGCCATGCACCAAACGAGTGCTGAATCAAGCCTTGGGCATCATCTCTCATTCGCCCTTTGCTCTGACTGTTGCCCGCAAACATTATCCGGAGGGCTTTCGTGCACCATACCGTATCATCAACCACCTCCGGATACTTCCGCCGAAAATGGATGAGCAGAAGCGAGAAGCGATCCGCCGAAAGCTGGGTATTCCCGAGCCAGCACTGGTTATCGCGAGCTTCGGACACGTCGCAGATACCAAGCGTGGCGACCTGCTGCTTCAAGCCCTGCTCACAAACCCCCTTGCGGACGATAACCGACTCCATCTCATTTTTGTCGGCCAGTTGTCAGGGGACGAATTTGGGTGTCACTTACAGCAGTTAATCCACCAGTCGGGAATAGAGAATCGGATTCAAATAACGGGTTTTGTCGATGATAACGCGTATCAGCAATGGCTTTCGGTAACGGATGTGGCAGTTCAACTTAGAGAAATTTCCCGAGGCGAAACATCAGGTGCCGTCTTGGACTGCCTGGCCAATGGAGTACCGCTTATTTTCAATGATTATGCAAGCTTCACTGATTATCCCAATAACATTGTGCGTAAAATCAACCATCCGATTGATGTAACGGAATTGGCTGGCGCCATCAACGAATTGCTGGGAGATTCAGAGCGTCGGCACACACTGGGTGCTGCAGCTCGCGAATACGTCCATAAGCATCACAACCCAGCCCACTGCGCAGCCCAATATGCTGCCGCTATACACGATTTTTATGGCCGTTGTCGGCTGGAGCGAACAAATGCACTCGCAGAAGCGTTCGGCCCATATCTGGAAACGCAAGACAAACAGCACTTGGGAACAATGGCCGCAAAATGCCTGTCTGAATTCTGCCGACCGCAATTTTCGAAACGGCGGCTGTATATCGATCTCACCGAGATTTCGAAAACAGATATAGAGGGAGGAACCCAGCGCGTTGTGAGGGAAATCACTCGCGAGCTATACCGCCGCAACTTGACGAACCTGGAACCCAGCGCGATACGTTTCGACGGAAACCGTTTCGTTTCCGCATCACAGTGGCTTTCTTCTCAAGGCATCATCGCCAAAGATGAACACCTTTGTTATGCTAGCAGTGAAAATGATGCTATCGTTTTCCAGCCTGGCGATATTCTGCTCTTGCTTGATGCGTGGGGACCCTATGTCGAAATGATGACTCATTTCCGGGGCATTAAGGAAAGTGGAACAACCATTGTCTCGATCTTACACGATATCCTTCCCATCCTAATGCCCGAGGTATTCTTATCGTGGCTTCCCCCATCTTTTGAGAAATATCTTTTGGATACCTTAAAAATAAGCGATGTTTTGCACTGCGTTTCTCGTGCCACCATGGAGGCTGCGCGCCAATGGCTGAGCGAAAACCATCCGAATTTATTGAAAAATGTCAAATTTTCCTGTTCGCATAACGGGACGAATTTCAACGCTGGCAACAGAGATTTCCAAGGCACACAGAAAACGAAATGCCTGCAGAGTACCGCATACCTGCTCATGGTTGGGACCATTGAGGCACGAAAAAACCATGCCTTGGCCATAGAAGCCATGGAACAGCTTTGGAAGGCTGGCGTGGAGCTGTCATTGTGTGTCGCGGGCAAAGAAGGGTGGTTTGTGGAGAAAGTAATGAAGCAGTTGCGCGACAATGTCGAGCCACGTCTTGTGTTCATCGAAAACCCTTCCGACGAGGAGTTATCGTGGCTCTATACCAACGCCAAAGGATTGTTGTTCGTTTCAAAGGGCGAAGGCTTCGGTCTGCCCCTTATAGAAGCCGCGAGTTGCAAAACACCCATTGTTTGTTCAGACATTCCTGTTTTTCACGAAATAGCGGGGGATTTCGCCACTTATGTCCGCATCGACAACGCGGCTCATTTGTCAGAGGACATAGAAACGTGGTGGACGCGGGCACAACGGGGGAATATCCCGGATTCCTCCCAAATGCCCCGCCTAACCTGGGAGGAAAGCGCACGCCAGATGCTGGATGCGATATTGGCTGTTTCGAATGGTTGAGTGTGCTGCCAACAGGCCCCTTTCTAGCATGGCCATACGCCGTAGAAAAAATACCCCATTTGCGCATTATTTGGCCATAACACGCAAACCCCCCAGAGTTGTTAGGACACATATTCCTTCAAAATTTCTTGTGCAGCCCCCTGGCGGACAATCCTCCCTCCCTCCAGCCAATATATGGTGTCGCACTGCTGCAACGAGCTAAGCCTGTGGGCAATGAATATGCGCGTCATGCCCTGCGGTAAAGCACTGACGGTCCGCTGTATGGCCGCTTCTGTCACATGGTCCAAAGAACTTGCGGCTTCGTCGAAAATAAGCACGTCAGGAGCGGGATAGAGGGCGCGGGCAATGGTTATACGTTGGGCTTGTCCACCGGACAGACCCGCCCCGTTTTCGCCGATTTTACGCTCCAACCCCTCAAAATCCTCTCCCAAAAAATCCATCTCCGCCTGTAGCGAAACTTTGCGAAGCCGCTCTTCATCCATGGGACGGCCCCACTCACTGAAAGCAACGTTTTCCGCCACAGTCCCAGCCATGAGATAGGGGTTTTGCGGCACATAGCCGATTTTGCGGCGAAAAGAGGCTAAAACAGAAGCATCCATTTCGCGCTCATCCACCTGCATTTGGCCCTGTGTGGGCTGCAACAAACCGGAAAGAATGTTGATAAGGGTGCTTTTGCCCGCCCCGGATTTTCCCACAAAACCCACGCAAGCCCCTTTGGGAATTTCCAGACTAATTCCACATAACGCATCTTCCTGCGCTCCAGGGTAACGGTAATGCACATTTTCTAAACAAATGCTTTCACGCACGGCAAAGTTTGCCAATTCCGCCGAAGGCACCTGCTCAGAAACTTCTCCAAGGCTTTCCATATATTCAAGGCAGGGGATGGCCATGGGCTTATGAGCACGGATATTCACAATGGCGCCAACCGCCCGGTTCAGCGAAGGCAGCACGCGCCAGGCTGTAAGGATAAGCATGGTGATATCTGTAATAATTTCCGACTGGCCAGCATTCCGCACAAGCACCAGCCAAGCCAGATTCAGAGCTACCAACAAAAAGCCCGCACTCTCCAGCACCCAAGAGGGAATGGGCGGCGTAAAGCCGAGAAAAGCTTGAGGCCGTACGCCCTTGTCCATGGCCTGGGCAATGGCGCGCAAAAACATCGGCTGCTGCTGATAAATGAGTATTTCACGTATACCACGCACAGCAGCCATGGAGGTGCGCGACTCTTCGGTCTGAGCTTTGGCAAAACCATCAGATGCACGGTCAATGCCCTTGCGTATGCTGCCATACAGACTTATGGCGACGATGGCCATAACACAAACCACGAGCAACGTTAGCCCTGGAGCATAGAGAAACAGTCCCAAAAAGAGCAATCCGGAGACAATAAAATTGCTATAAGCTACAAGGTTTTGCAGCAACAGTTGTCCCAAAGATTGGCGCCAGGAGAGTTTGGTAAGTGTGTCGGCACTTGAAGAGGAAAGGTGCCAGTCGTAGGGCATATGAACAAAACGCCGCATAATTTCACTGCCTACATAATTGGCTGCTTTGCTGCCAAGTAAGCTGGTTTTCCAGGTAACAATGGCTGTAAAAAGGTTTTTCGCTATAATCAGCACAATGGGCAGGAGAACCGTACACAGCATAATGTAGCGCGTATCAGCGAAAAGCGCTGCGAGCCTGGGGACTCGCCTAAGCAAGGCTGCTATAAACCGCAAATCCAATATTTGCTCTGGTGCATGAAGCACACCCGCAAAGAAAGAAAGGCTGATGATGCTGCCAAGCTCAAGCAGTCCCAAAAGCAGCATCAGGACAAACAAAGCCACGACGTTCCTTCTCAAGGCTTTGGGAAGAATGCCCCATATGCGAAAAAAGCTGGAAAAAAGCAGCCGAAAAATGTTCATGTCCAGTCTCTCACAGGGCATTTGGGCGACATGCCAGTTTGTCGTCAGCTAAAAAAACAAGGCGTTGACGGATATTTCTCAAAATTTCCGCTGCTGCCTCTGTGTCCGGCTCGGCCCAACGGGCATTGGGGACGTTCCCAAAAAATGTGTCATTCACGGGAACCAGGGTGTAGGGAACGGCAAATGCCCGCTCCCCTTTCATAAAATCCATGTTGCCCGACCAGCCCGTCGCCACCACGTATAGGTTGCGCAACATGGCCTCGCGGATGGTTAGGCCATATCCCTCTGAGCGGTGCAACGAGAGATATACGTCATGCGCCAAAAATAGGCGCTCCAGGGCCGCATCGTCCATCCATTCGGATATGAGGCGAATGTGCGGATGGGGGGCAACCAAAGCCTTCAATGCCTTCCAAGCAGCTGTGTTGGCCTCAGCTTGAATAACTTTTATGGTTAGTTCAGCTTCTCCTGGGGCGAAGGCACGCAAAAAAGCGGCCACCGTGGCCTGGGGATTTTTGCGGGAAACGAGCGAAGCCATACCAAAAACAAAAAGGCAGCGCAACTTGCCGTCATGGCAAAATGATTGTTTCACGGCTTTGGGCGGCAATACCACATGAGGGTGTACTGTCACTGCTTTTGGGGTGTTTCGGGCAACAGCATCGCGGGCGAAAGTGCTGGGCGTCTCAATCGCATCCACAAAGCGCAAGGCAAATTTCCATAGGGGGGGAATGTCCTCCAATTCCCAGTTCCAATAGGCAATCATGTGTTTGTGCTCAAAAAATTTCTTCCCCAGTTTGCACAAAAGCCATAAAAACTGCGGTGGGTTCAGGTGAATAATGGCACAACCGGCACCCACCTCCCCCTTCACCTCCGCTAAACTGAGAAAAGAACCCTCCTTTTTGAGACTTTGCAACATTTCTTTGCTAACATCTACGCAAAAACATTGGCTGTTTTCTTGGCGCATTTGCTCAACATAGAGTTCCGCTGAGCGCGAAAGCCCTCCGCCTGCCCGGAAATTGCCAATAATGTAGGTGGGGGTGTTTGCCAGCGCTTGTATGTGCCGACGACGGCCTATACGCATAAGGCATAACAGCTTTAGGGGAAACTCCCGCAGGGCAGGCGGCAAAAACCGCCATGCCTTCTTGAGGTGCGTTCGCATCCAAGAGGCGCCCATCACAAAAACACCTTCAACACACCCAACCAGGAAAGGTGGTGGTCTTCAGAATAAAGCCACCGCGTTGGCTCCTCCAAACATACCACCAACACAAGCTCATCCAAATGCACAACACAACTCCTGCAAAGAGAACACTTGAAAATTGCAAAGAATATTCTCGACGGAGTCTATGGCAAACCTCTCCCAACCGCAAGGAGGTAAATGGGGACTCCTTGTGGCTGGAGGGGCAAATTGGCCTGCTACCTGCCCCCACTGCTGCCACCTGTAAAAAAATGAAACTTGAAGGTGAATATTTCTTCTCCCGCACCGTCTCCGGCTTTGAGTAAAAATTCTCCCCCCTTCAACTCTAGGCCATGCTTAAAAATTATTTCGTCGCCTTTCTCTTCTGTCTCTCACAAGCACATGCAGAAAACAGAGAAATACCCGCCCCTTCGCCAGGTATGCTTCCAAACCAGGCCGAGGTACAGGAAGTCTCTCTGGAGGAAATGCTCGCTTTTGCACAACAACACTCTCCTGCCCTCCTCGTGGCCCAAAGCATACGCCTGCGCGCAGAGGCTAACCTTGTCGCCGCTTCGGCCCTCCTGCCTTCTAATCCAGAGTTGGCCCTGGCCGCAGGCCCACTCTTCGGACGCCCCGGCACAGGCGTCAGTGTCAATGCTTCGCTTATGCAACAAATATATGTCGCCGGGGAGCGCGGGCTGCAAATGTCCAGCGCAAACCAAAACCTGAAGCTTGCGGATGCGGAAATTCAACAGGTGCTTTGGGAAGTCTCTTGCGACATTCGAGAAGCATTCTATGCCGCATTGCTCGCGGATGAGCAACTGAAACTCGCTCAGCGCATCCTCAGCTTCCACTTGGAAGTTCTGCACGTCGTTGAGCGCCAAATCTCCATCGGAGAAACCTCCCCCCTCTCCTTGAGAATTGCTCAGGCCGAGGTTGCTCAGGCCCAACAAACCGTTGTCGCCTCCCAACAAACACTCCTGTCCGCCCGCATCCAACTCGCACAATTGTCCGGCTGGCCGGCAAACCCCCCTCCTAAACCCGTGGGGGCCCTCTCCTCCCCTCAGGCCCTCCCTTCACAAGAGCAACTCGTGGAAATGGCCCACCAAAACCTCCCGCGCCTGCAAATCGCCCTCGCCAAACTCCAAGAGGCCCAGGCCCGCCTCACACTCTCTCGCCGAAATGCCTGGCCTCGCCCCTCTGTCGGCCTCCAATACCAATATGAAGGTAAACAGCCCCATAGCCCCAGCAGCAGCATCCTCATGGGCGCCCTCTCCTTCCCTATCCCCAGCTTCCAAACCAACCAAGGGGAAAAATCACGCTCCCAAGCAGAAGTCGCCATCAGCAAAAGAGAGCTCCTCGTTGGCCACCAACTGCTCTATGGAAAAATTGCACAACTTCGGAGCGAAGTCCTTGCCGCTATGGAGCGTAGCCGCGCATATGGCGATGATATTCTCCCGCGCTTTGAAGAAAATTTGAGCCTGCTGCGCAGAGCGTTTGAGCTTGGAGAAATCGACATCCTCTCCCTCTCCGCAGGCGCCAAACGCTTTCTCGAAATTCGAAATGACGCACTCAACGCTCAACGTGACTATTTCGCCGCCCTCATCCACCTCGAGAAAAATGTCGGCGTCGGCATTTCTCACCAAACCCTCCCTATGCCATGAAATATACCCTCCACCTTTGTTTTGCCTCCTTCATCCTGCTGAATGCCTGCACGCAAAATGCTCCCCCCACCCCACAGCCCCCCGCTGCAGACACCAACACTTTGCCCAGCGAAATCCATTTGCTCCCAAGCGTTGCTGAGCGGGTTGGCATCCGCGTCGGTGTTGCACAGTTGCGCTCATTGAGTGGAGGCATGGCCATTCCTGCAGAAGCACAACTGCGCCCCAACAGTACTGCGCATGTCTGGCCTCTGGTTTCAGGACGCCTCACCAAAGTCGTCGTCTCCATCGGAGAGCATGTCAAACAAGGGCAACTCCTTGGAATCGTCGCCTCAACAGACGTGTCTGCCGCACGCTCCCGCCTTAACCAACTGCGTGCCCGCCTCTCCGCAGCCGAAGCCGCCCTCCGGCGTCAACAACAACTCTCCGCAGAGGGCATTGGCGCTCAACGCTCGCTCATTGAGGCCCAAACACATGTCGCAGAGCTCAAAGCAGAAGCCGACGGCTTGCGCAGTCAACTGTCCGTCTTCGGCTCCGGGAGCGGAGGAGAGCTTTCGCTGCTCTCCCCCATAGAGGGCCTCATCAGCACCATCCATGCAACCGTCGGAGAAATTGCATCCCCGGAGCAAATTGTCTTCACCATTACCAACCAAAGCCAAATATGGGTACGCGGCAATGTCCCGGAGCTTGAAATCAACCGCCTCGTCCCTAACTCTGAAGTCCTCGTTCGCTTTCACGCCTTCCCCGAAACCACTTTCAAAGGTACCATCCACTATATTGAGCCCTCCCTGGACGCCAAAACCCGCTCCCTCCCTATTTGGATTTTGCTTGAAAACCCAGAGCCCAAACTTCGAAGCGGCCTCTTCGGAAACATAGAGCTTTTGGGCGGACAACCCAATGAGCGTGTCTTGTCTGTGCCCATAGAAGCCATCGCAAGCATGGATGGACAACCCATCGTCTTCACCTATGAGGAAAGCACCAACCTCTTTCGGCCTCAACCTGTCACCCTCGGCAGAAGAGCAGGCAGCTTCTTCGAAGTTCTCTCCGGCCTTCAAGAAAATGCCCCCATCGCCCTCAGCGGTACCTTCACTTTGAAAAGCATCCTCAAACATAAAGAGTTGATGGACGCTATCTCTGACTGAGGAATCCATATGAAAAAACTTGTTGAAGCCTGCCTCAAATGGCGCCTCCTCGTGTTTGCTTTCGTCTTGCTGATTGCTTTTGTCGGCGCACGCAGCGCGTTGCACCTTCCCATTGACGCTGTGCCTGACATTACCAATGTCCAAGTCCAAGTGCTCACCCAGGCCTCCTCCCTCGGGCCTGTGGACGTTGAGCGTACCATTACGTTCCCCATTGAGTCCTCTATGAGCGGGTTGCCCGGCGTCACCAACATCCGCAGCATTTCCCGCTTCGGCTTGTCCGCTGTCACCGTCATTTTTGAAGAGGGCATGGACCTTTTGCGCGCAAGACAACTTATTTCTGAGCGCCTTATTCAAGTCAGAGACATGTTGCCTCCGGGCATTTCTCCGGAATTGGGGCCTTTGAGCAGCGGACTTGGAGAAATATTTCAATTTGAAGTCCGCAGCCGCCACATGTGCTCCCATGAAAAACCCTGCCACTCCCCCATGGAGTTGCGCTCCCTGTTGGATTGGTTCATCGCCTATGAGTTGCGCTCCGTCCCCGGCGTCGTCGAAGTCAACTCTTTCGGCGGAGAGCTCAAAACCTATGAGGTTGAAGTTTTGCCTGAGCGTTTGAGAGCGTTGAACCTCTCCCTCAACCACCTCTTTGAAGCCTTGGAAAAAAACAATGCAACCGCAGGAGGTGGGTATTTGATTCGCTCAGGCGAACAACTCTTGGTTCGCGGCGAGGGCCGTATTCAACACTTGGATGAGATTGGCGACGTCCTCGTTGAAACACGGGACGACGGTGTCCCTGTGCGCGTGAGGGATGTTGCTCGCGTCCAAACAGCACCCCTCATTCGACATGGCGCTGTCACACGGGATGGCAGAGGAGAAGTCGTCACAGGTATCGTCATGATGCTTGTTGGCGCCAACGGCAGAAAAGTTGTCGAAGACGTCAAAGCAAAAGTGGCGGAACTCTCCCCCTCCCTTCCAGAGGGTGTCTATATTGAAACTTTTTATGACCGTGCGGAGCTTGTCGACAAAACCATTCGAACCGTTGCAGAAAACCTGACTCTCGGAGCCTTGTTCGTCATTGCCGTCCTCTTGTTTCTCCTCGGAAGCATACGCGGCGGCCTCATTGTTGCTGCCGCCATCCCCTTCTCCATGCTCGTCGCTGTTTCTGCCATGCATATGCTCGGACTGAGCGGAAACCTCATGAGTCTTGGCGCCATTGACTTTGGAATCGTCGTCGATGGAACCATTATTGTCGTCGAAAACGCCGTCGTTCACCTTGCCGCCGCAACCCGAAACAAACAACGGCCCATGAGTTATAGGGAAGCCTCTGAAGTGGTTTTGGGCTCTACTTTGGATGTGCAAAAAGCCGCCCTCTTCGGAGGCGCCATCATCATCCTCGTCTATGTCCCCATCCTCACCCTCGAGGGCATTGAAGGAAAAATGTTCAAACCCATGGCCCTCGTCGTCATTTTCGCACTGCTGGGCGCCTTCACCGCAGCACTGACGTTCGTCCCCGCACTCGTCGCAACCTTCCTTCGAAAAAACGTTCGAGAAAAAGAGTTGCCCATTGTCAGAATGCTCCACCGTGTTTATCCCCGCATGCTCTCCCCCCTCATGAAACACCCTAAAAAAGTCATGCTGGTTTCCTTGCTCCTGCTGCTGACAGCAGGCCTCGTCGCTTCCCGCATGGGCGCAGAGTTTATTCCCAACCTCGACGAAGGCGCCATTGCCGTTCAAATCAGCCGCCTCCCCAGCGTCTCCCTCGAAGAAAGTATTTTGGGCGCCACACGTTTTGAAAAAATTCTCCTCGAGTTTCCGGAAGTCACCACCGTTGTTTCAAAAACAGGCCGCCCCGAAATCGCAACGGACCCAATGGGTGTCGAGTTGTCGGACGTTATTATTATGCTGCGGCCACCCTCGGAATGGAAAACAACCAACTCCAAAGAAACCCTCATTCAAAAAATGTCCCAACGCCTCTCCGAAGCACTTCCTGGCCTCGGGTTTTCATTCTCCCAGCCCATTCAACTGAGAATGTCTGAGCTCATTAATAGCTCCCGCTCGGATGTGGCTATTACTATCTTCGGTGATGACTTGGCAACACTCGAGAGACTCAGCCTCCAAGTGCAAAATGTCCTCCGCAATGTGCCCGGAGCAACGGACATTCGAGGAGAGCAACTCACCGGCTTGTCCACCCTTGAGGTGACGGTGGACAGGGCTTCTGCTTCTCGCTATGGCATCTCCGTGAGAGATGCTTTGGACGCCATTGAAGCCCTCGGGGGAAGAAAAGTCGGTGAGGTTTATGAGGGCGAGAGGCGTTTCACACTCCAAGTCCGCGTCCCTTATTCCCTCAGGAATGACTTCGAGCAAATTCGCTCACTCCCTGTGAGCGGCAACAATGGCCCACTGGTTCCCCTGGCCCAAATTGCAAACATTCAAGTGGTGGACTCACCCGCCAGCATCAGCAGGGAGCAAGTCCGCCGGAGAACCAACGTCGAAGTCAACGTCCGCCAAGTCGCCCTTTCGTCTTTTGTCGCCAACGCCCAAGAAGCCATTGCCCACCAAATTCAACTTCCTCCAGGCTATACCATGCGCTGGGGCGGCCAATTCGAAAACCTGAGCGCAGCTTATGAGCGCCTCGTCATTGCCGTTCCCCTCGCACTCGGCCTTATTCTTGTCCTGCTTTATATGGCCTTCGGCTCCCTCAAGTCCGCCGCACTCATTTATTTGAATGTCCCCTTTGCCGCAGTCGGCGGCGTCTTCCTTCTCGCCATGCGACAAATGCACTTCTCCATCAGCGCAGCTGTCGGCTTCATCGCCCTCTTCGGCATCTCTGTCCTCAACGGAGTCGTTCTGGTGATGACTGTCAATAAACTCAAAAAAGCAGGGAAACCACCTCACCAAGCCGCCTTTGAAGGCGCCATCTCCCGCCTCCGCCCCGTTGTTATGACGGCAAGCGTCGCAGCCTTGGGCTTCATTCCCATGGCACTCTCAACCAACCCCGGAGCCGAAGTCCAACGGCCTTTGGCAACCGTCGTCATCGGCGGACTCGTCAGCGCCACCTTCCTCACCTTGTTTGTGCTCCCTACCCTCTATGCCTTTGTCTACCGCAAAACACCTCTCCCCCCTCCATAGGCCCTCCGCCTCCAAACAATATGGAAAAAACCCCCTTGCAAACCATTGCTGCTGAAAAAAACACACCCCCCTAGGGCTTCACCAGCAACCATAACTCAGCGCAAAAAACCACAAACCCCAAAAACAACAACACCGTCCACAACGGCCGCCGGCGCTCCCCTCCAGCTTCGGCAATGTGCGGGTTGCCAAACCAAGCACGTACTTCGTCCATTTCCAAAAGGGCTAAGTCACTCTCCTGCACCAAAGGTTTGGCCCATACCGGCACGGCCTGCTCCCCACGGCCCTTGGGCCACCACAACCCCGGCGCACTCAACGGCCCCAACTGCACATAGTCCGCGCCGTCGGGCTCCGGCTCCACCTCCTCCCCATTCGGCCCTATATAGGTACTTTGGGGAGAGGGAAGGCGTATGGTTTGTCCAACGGTTGTTGTGGGTACCTCCTTGTCCAAAAGGCTGTTTGAAAGCCACTGCGCGCTGCGCTGAATGAGGGGCAAAAAAGCCGTGCGCAACGGCAAGTCGTTCCAGTCCCTGTCCGCGCTGCTGGCATATGTCAACACCTGCCCCCTGCCAAGCGCATGCGCCACCAGCAAAGGCGCACCCTCATCCAACCGCAACAGCACCTCCATAGGTTTCGCCTCCTCCGCATGGGCCTCCAGCAAAGCATAACGGGAAAAACGCGCAGCCAGCAACCCCTCAAGGCCCTCTCCTATAAAGGGTTGCAACACCGGGTGGGGGCTTTGAGGGGGGCTTATTTTGGCGGAAGTACCCTTCAACCAACGCAAAGGCCTTGGCAAAAACGCCGCCATGGCTTGGTTCCACGCTTCCAGTTGGAGGTTGTCCCCCAGCGAAACCCAAAGGCCACCACCGGCTTCCACAAAGGCCTTCAGTGCGGTTGTAGCTTCCTTCGGGGGTGGAGGGGTATTCAGCATAAACACCACGCTATAGTGGCTGAGGTTTTCGCGCCAAGCGGCCTGGCTGTCACGCAGCACCACACGGGCCTGCGGCAGTTGGGCCAGCGCCAACTCGACAAAATAGGCCTCGTCGGCCTGTCTGTCCGCGGAGGGGGCGCCGTCTATAAGCAAAACACGCAACTCTCCGCGCGGGCGCAGCCATAGGGTTTGGGCGTCGTCCTCGGGCAGTGCGTCCCCGGCCAGGCGTATTTCCACCTCATGGCCTATGTTGGGTGCGAGGGGGGCAGAGAGGGTTTTGCGGGCGCTGCCATAGGCCGCCAAGTCCACAAGGCCCCGGGCCACATTTTGTCCGTTGACGCGCAACTCCAACTCAACGTCCTTTTGGGGCACAGGGCCGAAGTTTTGCACGGTGGCGACAAAGGCGAAACGTCCTCCCTCCTCTGCCCCTTCGGCCTCCAGGGAAAGCAGCGCGCGGTTTTGCGGTGGTTTTTGGCCCTCATGCACAGCGTGCAGCACCACCCACGGCAGGCGCATGTCCCCGTTTGCGTCGCGCAACTGCGGAGGCGGCACACTCATATGCAGCGTATGGCGCGCAAAGTCGCTGACAACAACGAGGCGTTTGGCCTCCATGGGGTTTTGCTGCAGCAGTTGTACTGCGGTTTCCATGCAGTTATTCAGCACAGCGGGGAGGAAACTTGGGCGGGCCTCTTGCAAGTAGCGTCGCCAGAAGGCCTTCTCATGGGAGAGAGGGGGGGTTGGGGTATGCCTGCCGTCGCACAACACCACCGTAAAGGCTTCGGCCTCCGAGAGGGCCTCCACCACCTCGAGAGCTCGGCTTTTGGCCACCTCAAAGGCCTGTTTCCCGTCGGCATAGCGCATGGAGAAGGAGGCGTCCAGCACGAGGGCGGTTGCGGCCTCGCCCTGGAGGGCAGCGGCGGCAGTGGCCCCTTTGTCCAACCAGGGGCGCGCGAGGGCAAGGGCGAGGGCAAGCACCAGCAGCGCACGCAATATATATATAAGCAGTCGGCGTAAGCGCCACAGTGAGGTGGTACGTTGGAGGCTAGAGAGGACGAAGGCCATGGGGCCGAAGGGGCGGGGGAGGGGCTTAGGGCGGAGGAAGCGGTATACCAACAGGGGGAGGGCGGCCGCCATAAGGCCTAACAGCATCCACGGCTGGGAGAAGAGGAGGCTCATCGTCTCCCTCTTCTCCTACCTCTATTCCCTCTGCCTGTCTTCACCAGGGTTGTTTGTTTTTTTGGCCTTTACCCTATGGGGTTTGAGGGGGGGTATTTTTTTGCCCATTGGGGCGGGGTTCTGTTGCCAACTGAGAATGTTTTTTTTGGGCCTGCGGCCCGGCTTTTTTCACCCTCCGGGTGTTGTTCTCTTTGGGCCTGCGGCCCGAGCTTTTCTGCCCTTCGGGCGTCTTGCCTCCGGCGGGGAACTTTTTGCTCGCCCAAAAAGTTCCTCAAAAACGGCTCCCTCCGGTGGCCCTGCG